>MVRK01000112.1 GCA_002067365.1 Methanosaeta sp. PtaU1.Bin060
CTTCATCCTCGACCTGACGATCGGGGTATTCGCGACCCTTCGCGCGTCCGATGTAATAAAAAAGACCGCTGGCCTGAATCAATAATAAAATAATTTGATGAGGATGAAACCTCTACCAGGATTACGCCTTCTTCACAGGCGTCTAAATCTCCCGTGGATCTGTTATGTATCCCGTGATCGCGCTGGCCCCTGCCGTGGCTGGCGAGGCGAGGTAGACGAACGCCTCCGGGCTGCCCTGCCTGCCCACGAAGTTCCTGTTCGAGGTTGAAAGGCAGCGCTCTCCTGCTCCGAGAAGCCCGAAGCTTCCGCCCATGCACGGGCCGCAGCAGGCAGACTCGACCATTGCGCCAGCCTCCATGAACTTCTCCACAAGCCCAGCCCGCAGGCACTTCATGTACTCCACCCTGCTCGCGGGCACCACAATCATGCGCACGCCTTTTGCCACCGGCTCGCCCTTCATCAATTCGCTCGCGAGCATGAGGTCCTCAAACCTTCCGTTGGTGCAGGAGCCGAGGAAGACCTGATCGATCCGCGTCTCGGGAACATCGCTGATGGGCACGACGTTGTCCACGTTGTGCGGCATGGCGATCTGCGGCTCGAGGTTGTCCACATTCCAGTCGCGCTTTGTGGCCACAGCATCCTCGTCCCCCCGTATGATCCCCCTCTCTATGGCGTCCCTGTCCTTGACGCGCTCCCGGAGGTACTCTACAGTCGTCCTGTCCGGCTCGAAGATCCCTGCCTTGGCCCCCATCTCAATCGCCATGTTTGACATGGTCATCCTCTCCGGGATGCTCATTCGGCTCGCGGCCTCGCCCCTGAACTCGCAGGCCAGGTAGTTGGCCCCGTCCGCCCCGATGTCTCCGATGACGCGCAGGATCACATCTTTTGATGTCACCCTCTTCGGAAGCCTTCCCTCGATCATGATCTGCAATGTCTTTGGAACCATGAACCACAGCTTTCCCGTGGCGAAGACGGAGGACATGTCCGTCGAGCCTATGCCCGTGGCAAAGGCCCCGAGGGCTCCGTAGGTGCAGGTGTGCGAATCAGTGCCGACCACGAGGGAGCCGGGCAGCACATGCCCCTTCTCAGGCATGACCTGATGGCAGACACCGCAGAAGATATCGTAGTTCAGTATCCCCTGCTCCCTGGCGAATCCCCGCAGAAGGATGTGGTTCTCCGCCGCCTTCAGGCTGTCGGCGGGAACCTGGTGGTCGAAGAGCATCACTATCTTCGATGGATCCCAGACCTTGGCATCCCTGCCCGCTATCTCGTGAAATCCCTTGACCGCCAGGGGGCCTGTGATGTCGTGGATCATGGCGCAGTCGATCTCGGCCATGACGAACTCTCCGGCCCGTGCGTCCTTTTTCGCCGCTCTGGAAAATATCTTCTCAGACAGGGTTTGGCCGCTCATGGCAAGGCCCATCTCATCCAAGATAAATAAATCTTAACCCTGGTGCCACATGCATCTGCCGAAAAGTCTTCAGACTATTTCAAAGGCTTTAAATAAATTCGACCGAACCAATGATGGACACAAGATTACATCAGAGCCAAAAGATGGAGTATCTAGCATGAAGATCAAGTACTTGCTCGACGAAGAGGAGATCCCCAAGAAGTGGTATAACGTAGCCGCCGATATGCCCACGCCCCTGGCTCTCCCGCTGAACCCAGGAACATTGAAGCCACTAAGCCCCCAGGACATGGAGCCGATCTTCCCGAAAGCCCTCATCCAGCAGGAGATGAGCAGGGATCGCTGGATAGACATCCCTGAGGAGGTGCGCGAGATCTACCGACTCTGGAGGCCTACGCCCCTCTTCAGGGCCGCAGCCCTGGAGAAGGCCCTCAAGACGCCTGCCAAGATCTACTATAAGTACGAGGGCGTCAGCCCGGCAGGCAGCCACAAGCCGAACACTGCTGTTCCCCAGGCATACTACAACATGAAGGAGGGCATCGAGCGCCTGGCGACAGAGACGGGAGCTGGCCAGTGGGGCTCGGCCCTCTCCCTCGCCACATGCCTCTTCGACCTGAAGTGCACAGTCTACATGGTCAGGGCGAGCTATGAGAGCAAGCCCTACCGCCGCAGCGCCATGAGGGTCTGGGGCGCAGAGTGCCTCTCAAGCCCCTCGGACAAGACGAACTTCGGGAGAAAGGTCCTCTCTGAGATGCCCGATACGCCTGGATCTCTGGGCATTGCCATCTCCGAGGCTGTCGAGGATGCCGCAACCCATGATGACACGAACTACGCCCTTGGCTCTGTGCTCAACCACGTCCTTCTGCACCAGACGATCGAGGGGCTGGAGCTGAAGAAGCAGTTTGACCTGGCCGATGATTATCCCGACGTCATGTTCGGCTGCTGCGGTGGAGGCTCCAACTTCCCTGGAATGTGCTTCCCCTTCATCCCGGACAAGCTGAAGGACAAGAAGGAGCTGCGCATGGTGGCATGCGAGCCCACAGCCTGCCCCAGCCTGACAAAGGGGCTGTATGCCTACGACTTCGGCGACACTGCTGGCATGGCACCAGTGATCAAGATGTACACTCTCGGCCACGACTACATACCGCCGGGAATTCATGCAGGAGGCCTGCGCTACCACGGGGATGCCCCTCTGCTCTGCAACATCGTCCACGACGGGCTCATCGAGGCCATGGCCTTCCAGCAGAGCGAGGTCTTCAAGGCAGCCACCATCTTCGCCCGCTGCGAGGGAATAATTCCTGCGCCCGAGTGCTCGCATGCCATCAAGCCTGCTATCGATGAGGCGCTGCGCTGTCGCGAGAAGGGCGAGGCCAAGACCATCTTCATCTCCCTCTCGGGCCACGGCCACTTCGACCTGGCGGCCTATGACCAGTTCAACGACGGCAAGCTTGTGGACTATGAGTATCCGGAAGATCTGGTGAAGCAGTCCCTTGCCAAGCTCCCCAAGGTTTAAGATCGGCTTCCTGGTCAATCCCATCGCGGGCATGGGCGGCTCAGTCGGCCTGAAGGGCACCGACAGCCTCGCAGAGGAGGCAGCAGCCAGGGGTGCGCGGCCTGAGGCTGGCGAGCGGGCGAGGGCGTGCCTCAAGCAGCTCATGCCTGCGGCCGCCAGCCTCCTCTTTCTTACTGCTGGCGGCAAGATGGGCGAGCAGGCGCTCGAAGAATTTCCTTTGAGGCTCTCTGTGCTTCACAGCGCCCGGGAGCCGTCGAACGCCGAGGATACCAGGGCCGCATGCTTGGCGTTTCTCAAGGAAGGCGTGGATCTGATCCTCTTTTGCGGCGGGGATGGGACAGCGCGAGATGTCGCTTCCGTCGCAGGCGATGTTCCCGTTCTTGGAATACCTGCAGGTGTCAAGATGCACTCAGGGGTCTTCGCCATCAGCCCCGAGGCTGCGGCAGAGCTGGCGCTTCTCTTTCTCCAGGGGGGGCTCAAGACGAGGGTGACAGAGATCGTAGATGTGGACGAGGAGCTTTACCGCTCAGGAGAGCTTCAGACGAGGCTCTACGCCACGGCGAGGACGCCCTACAAGCCAGCGCTGGTCCAGGAGAAAAAAAGGATCTACAGCTCTTCCTCTGAGGAGGAGTTCAAGGACGAGATCGCCCTCTTCGCCGGGGAGTTCATGCGGGACGGCTCGGCGTACATCCTTGGCGCTGGAACAACCACAGCGAAGATAGCAGAGCATCTGGGCATAGAGAAAACACTTCTTGGCGTCGATCTCATACAGGATGGCAAGCTGGTGCATAAAGACGCAAGCGAGAAGGATCTCCTTGAGATTCTCGATAGAGCGAACAAAGCGATGATAATAGTGAGCCCGATAGGCGCTCAGGGATTCATCTTGGGACGGGGCAGCCAGCAGATCAGCTCATCTGTTCTGCGCCGCGTCGGCCCTGAAAACCTGATAATAGTATCCACGCCTCACAAGCTGGCAGAGCTTCCTCATCTTCTGGTCTATACAGGCGATCCAGAGCTTGACAGGGCCCTTTCGGGAAGAAGGCGGGTCGTAACAGGCTACAGGATGGCACAGTTGAAGGATGTGAAGGCTGCCTCTGATCATGGCAAATAATGTCGAAGCCTCGCCGGAGTGAAGGGCCCAAAAACGGGGGCGCATTCGGGCAAAAAAGGTGCCTCCCCAGATCCGCGAATAAGTTTATATCTTCAACAACTACTATCATAACTATATGGAAATGATGGCATTGGTCCCACTCCTGATAATGGTGCAGGCATCTTATTTCGACATGCATGGGACTGTTAATCAAGTGATATCCCCTACCGACCTCATCATCGACGGCAAAGAAGTGATCCTGACTGGCGTTGACCCTAGCGGGCTGGATGATTCTCAGTACACATATCTCATGCTGGATCTCAGCGAGATGGTCATCGGCAAGGATGTTTTCGTCAAGAACGGCTACGTCTATTACGATCTGTTGGGAAGCTATAATTCCGTGAGCATCAATGAGATGATACAAAAGGAGATCAGGGATCTGAAATACAGCTACCCCTATTATATCCGCACATATCATCCCTTAGTCCGCTGCGGTGCTGTCTGCAAAGGACTGGCATAGGCGATTTCCCATGTACAGGGCGGACTCCAACGGCAGCTTTCAGCCTACATCTTTATCTGGTCCAGAGTGCACTCGTCCGGCTCCTTGTCCTCCCTCGCCCTCAGGAAGACGGGCGCTCGAAGGCTGCCATTCTCTGTGACCTCCATCGCTGCCACCTGCACCACTGATTTTGGCTTCAGCCAGACGACGCCCTGAATTCGCGGCGGGCTCGAGAATGGAGGTTCGGCTATGGGCTCAAAGTCCCCGGAGATCATCTGCAGCTCCTGCTCAGAGAAGCCGGACCCTACACGGCCCACATAGACCAGCTCTCCAGATCTGTAGGCTCCCAGGAGCAGCCCTCCGAAGTAAGGCTGGCGGCTGCCTTTTCCCTGAATATATCCTCCGACGACCAGGTCAAGCTTAACCTGCTTCTTGATCTTCACCCAGTCGGGGCTTCTGACACCAGGCTGGTAGACGGAATCAGCTCTCTTGGCCATCACGCCCTCGATGCCCACCTTCAATGCAGCCTGAAAATACTTTTCTCCCTTCTCCGGGAAGTAATCGATAAGAGTGACCTGCTCGCTCTCCTCGAGCTCCTGCGAAAGGATACTCTTCCGCTCGACAAGCGGCCTGTCCATAACGCTTTTTCCTTGAGCAAAAAGAATGTCGAAGACCACAAAGCTTGCGGGCCTGGCTCTTGAGAGGTAATCTATCCTCAGCTTCTCCATCAGGTGCTCCCTCTCTGAGAGGAGGGCGAAGTCGGGCCTGCCATCGGAGAAGATGGCGATCTCTCCATCGAAGATGCAGCCAGATGCGTCCGCAAGCGTCTCTGCGATCTCAGGGTAGCGGAAGGTTATATTCACAAGCCTGCGATTCTGAAGCACGAGGCCGTTCATAGCCGAAGCTATGCAGCGGGTTCCGTCTATCTTGGGCTCGAAGATCCAGCCCTCTGATGAGAAGGGCTTGCCCGAGACAGCCAGCATGGGTTTCAGGGGGCTCATTCGCGTGGATTTACAGGAGACCTCTGGTGGGATGATCGCGGACGAAATCTGGTAAGTGCAATCTCTGCCGACTCATACAGGCACAGGCACAATGTCGGGGATCACTTCAGGGACTCAGCCGTCTGCCTCAGGGCATCCATCAGGCTCTTGGCTGCAGGCCTGGCCTTCTTCTTCTCCCTGGCAACCACGGCACCCTCCATCTTAGATCTGACGAGGGCCTCGATCTTCTCTTCGTATTCATCCCTGTAGGATGAAATATTCAGATCTCCAGTCAGGCCCTTCACTATCTCCTTTGCCAGCTCCATCTCCCTTTCTGTGGGCTCTGGAAGGTCCTTCAGCGCGGGATAGCCAGCAGGGTCGAGAACCTCGTCGTGGTATCTCAGGGTCGTGGCCACGATGGCATTCTCGTAGTAGTGAACCAGGACCACCCTCTCGCGCGATCTGATGGTCATCCTTCCGATGGCAGCCTTTCCCGTCTCCTCCATGACCTTCCTGAGAAGAGAGTAAGCAGCCTCTGATCTGTCTGGGAGCAGAAGGTAGGTCTTCTCGAAGTAGTGAGGGTCCGCCTGGAAGAAGTTCACAAACCTGTCAAGCTCTATCACGCTCTTCGACTCTGGCCTGGCATCGTCGATCTCCTTCTTCTCCAGGACAACGTACCTGTTCTTCTCCAGAGGGTAGCCGTAGACGATATCAGCCAGGCCAACCTCGTCACCCTCCTGGCAGAAGCGCTTGAAGGAGATGGGCGTCTTGCAGCTCCGATGAAGCATCCGAAAGCCGATGCGCCTGTCCCTGGTCATGGCGACGGCCTTCACGGGGATGTTCACGAGGCCAAGCCTGAGGCTGCCCGACCAGATGGTTCTTGGGAGAGCCTCTGCAGATTCAGCTTCCTGCGGGCCCTGCCGGGGCTTCTCCTCAGCCAGATGCACGACTTCCGTCTTGTTCCCCATTTCCTCGGCCTCGACTATATTCAACTATATTATCCATTTTATCCATTGAATCTACAAGAATTTTTTCACTGAATAAGGATCAACAAGGCCGATGGGGTTCGCTGTCCATGCGCCTTTCGGTGGCAGCCCAGAGGACCGCCGCGAAAAAGCATCATCCTCAGATCGGGCCATAAGTGGCATATTCTCACAGGAGAATCGCGATGAGATGCCTTTTGATGAATGGGATGGGCCTGTCTGCATCGCCGAGGGGATCACGCGCTACGCAAAGACTGTGTCGTGGATAAGGCTTTACATTGAGGTCGAGGGCCCCGAGTTCTTTGGTGGCGTAACAGGAGCTGGAGAGGACTTTGAGGTCGCCCTGGTGGACGGGAAGTGGAGGCGCTTCGAGACTGCACTTGCCAGGACACCTAAAGGGGAGCTTATTATGCGGCTGAGGGGATGCACAACCCTCGAGATGGTATACGAGCGCGTGGGTGAAGGCGAGATCATCGATGAAGAGATGGATGGAATCGAGGATCTGGCGAAGTACCTGGAGTGGTGTATTTCTGATCATTGAAAGCGTTTCACAGGGCTGAATGAGTGTCATATGGATCGCTACGATCTGGCGGTGATCGGGGCAGGGCCTGCGGGCTCTATGGCAGCCAAGTATGCTGCCAGGGCGGGGGCTCGCGCGCTTCTGCTGGAGGAGCATGCCTGCATTGGCTGGCCGGTGGAGTGCGCTGGTCTCCTGGGCTGCAAGGCCATGGCAGAGTCGGAGCTGGCCGCAGGCGGCCCTTATGTCCTGCAGAAGATGAGGGGTGCCGCGGTCTATTCTCCCGGCGGCTGCCGCCTGGGCTTCAAGGCCCAGTCCGGCCGGGCCTTTGTGGTGGACAGGAGGCTCTTTGATCGCTCTCTCGCCGGCGAGGCGCTGCACGAGGGTGCAGAGCTGCGGCTGCGCTCGGCCGTCAGGAAGATGAGCAGCCATAACGGCGGCGCTCGCGTCCTGACAATGGCGGACGGCTGCGAGGTCTCGGCCAGGGTTGTGATCTCTGCGGAGGGCGTTCGGGCCAGGCTGGCACGAGCGGCGGGCATCGCGCCGCCTCAGATGATCCTCTCGGGAGCGCAGGTGGAGGTGCCCTTCGCAGTCGAGGACCCCGAGAAGGTGGAGGTGCACCTGGGTGCGGCCTCTGGCCTCTTTGCCTGGGTGATTCCCTGCGGAGAGGAGAGGGCCAGGATCGGCCT
>MVRK01000113.1 GCA_002067365.1 Methanosaeta sp. PtaU1.Bin060
TGAAGCTGCACTCGCCGAGGATGTGTCCGTCTCATTGGCCTCTGAGAAGCCGTAGGCCGGCTCATGCCACCTGACGACCCTTGATTTCTCGGGCCACTTGGTGTTGATATCCTTTGGCTCTGCCGCAGTGGCGTTGCCTATCTCATCGAGCTTCTGCAGAGGGTCCCAGCCGCCGCTGCTCTGACTGCACTCTCCACCAAGAGATGCGCATTCAGCTCCTGCATGGACCACCCCTGACAATGCCATGAACGCCACGAACCCTGCACAGATTCCAAAGACCAGAATATACTTCGGTCCCATCAGACTCATGAATTTCCTCCAGGTTTTTCTTAGATGGTGGGGGCACACACGCATTCTTCAACTTCTGGGCACCACACTGACTTCCCCCAGGGTCTCCTTCAGCTCGAATCCCCTGGCATCGCGCACAGTGAGAACGATCTCGTATCTGCCAGGGTCCAGGAGGGCGGTGGAGAAAGTGCCCTGGTAGATATCACCCACGGATGTCAGGCGCGCATAGCCTTTTGCCTCCACGCCGGAGCTGTAGGCGTGAACTGAAACCTGAGAGAGGCTGTACTTGGATTTCAGCCAAGCCTTTATAGCAATATTGTCCCCCACTCTAACCTCTTCAGGCGTCACGCTCTTCTCTGTGATGCTGATCTGCATGACCTGGTTGCCCATTATTGGGTACTTGTCCTGAGATATCTCGTTTATCCTATAGGGCTGATCGCCAAATCCATCCTCTCCAGGCATGTCCTGGTTCGGGCCATTCATCTCATCTGTCCCCTGGTAGTCGCTCCAGAGATTGCCGCCCCGAGGATAGCTCGCGTTCCAGATGTTTTTGCCCCTCTCCTCGGCCTGAACGACATTCTCCATGAAGCGATTTCCGTAGATCTGGTTTCCGCTTGACTCCACGAAGATGCCGCTCTTGCTGTCGGATATTGTGTTGTTTATGATGGTGTTTTTGTCTGAGCTGCCCTGTGCCTGCAAGCCGTAACGCCCATTTTCAGAGACATTGTTTCCTCTTATCAGGTTCTGGCCGGAATCGAGGAGACTGATGCCTGCCACCACATTATTCTGGATGGTGTTGTTGAGGACGCTGTTATCATGGCAGTTGAGCCGCAGGTCCAGGCCGGAATTGGTGTTCTCGGACATTATGTTGGACTCGATGAGGTTTCCTGCGCAGTCCGTGAACATATAGAGGCCGTACATGTTTCCTTTCAGCACATTTCCTATTATCGTGTTGTTGTTGCAGGATGGGAAGAGGTTTATGCCGTATGCGCCATTGCCGTATGCTGCGTTGTCTGCGATGAGGTTGTCGTTCGAGTTGGAGAGGTATATCCCATACCATCCCTCCCCTCCAAGGCCGTTGAGGCTGGCGTTATTGCCCGTGATGGTGTTGCCGTCGGAGTAGAGAAGGGCGATGCCCGGCTGAACGCAATGAAATACGCTGTTGTTGGAGATCCTGCAGCCCTTGACGCTGTTCAGCTTTATTCCGTAAAATCCGTTTCTGATCACAAATCCCGATACGCTGACGTTATCCGCCTCAATGTTCACGCAGGCGTCTCTGTCTCCGGCGGTGATCAGAGAGCCATTGCCGACCAGATTCAGGCTCTTCGTCACTGTTATTTTGTCATATGCGCCCGATGCTACCTGGAGGGTGTCTCCAGGAGTGGCAGCGTCTATCGCAGCCTGCAGATTTGAACTCACCTGCACTGTTGCTCCGTCCGCCACGCATGCTGCCAGAAAGATTGCGCATGCGATCAAAACGGCCTTACCTCTCATACTGAACCACCATCATCAAGAGCTGTCGAGAAGTTAATAAAGCTACCGAAGGATTTCCCTGGCAAAGGGCCAGAAAGCCGATGATCCCCAGCCAGGATAACCCATTGGGCCCAATAAACGCTTATGTGGGTGTTATGTGAACGCAAGACTTTTTATTTATCCAGTTTCTTCTCATAATGGAGGTAATAGTTTGAGGTATCTGTACTGTCTCGTCGGGCTATTTGTATTATTGGGCATAGCTTATGCCGCCGGAGGCCATCTCCCGGTTCAATCCCCTGTGATGATGGATTCGGATACTTATGTTGATGCCGATCATGCGAGTGAGAGCTTTGGAGATAGCGATCTTCTCTGGGCATCATCTTCAGGCGGAAATCCTGTGAAGGTGGCCTATCTGAGCTTCGTCAACGATTTTGTCACAAACAGCGTCTCAAGCTCGGATCAGATTGATGCTGCAAAGCTCTCGCTCAATGTGGCAAAAGTCGAGAAGCCTGGGAAGATCACCGCCTACTTCATCGAGGGGCCAACGACAAACGAGGCTACATGGGATAGCAAAGCAAAGTATGAGACTGAAGCCTCTGGCTTTGCGGATGTGGAGGCCGAGGGAGAGTACAGCCTGGATGTGACTCCGATCATCAAGGAGGCGATAAAATCCTGCCCAGGCGAGTGCGGCTATACGATAGCCTTGGTCGCAGAGGGCGATGCGTCTGTGGGCTTTGCCTCCTCGGAGACATGCAAGGATAAGAAGGCCGAGGAATGCAGTGGCAAGAAGCCGGTTCTTGAGTACACCCTGACTGATTGAGCGCAGAACAGCGGTTCCGGTCATAAGCCCCATCATCGACCAGACTCATCATCATCGACCGACTATTTTTTATCTCTCTTTCTTTTATACCACATCGATCAGGTAGACGCCGATGGACAGCTCAAGAGAGAGAGGAGATGGAAAGATTGCCCGCAGGCTCATAGCCCTGGCCATCCTTCTCGCGATCTTCGTCAGCCTATCCTCTGCTGACCAGGAGATCATACTCATAAAATCGCGCGGATGCCCCAAGTGCGCCGCAGCAGAGCGAGTCCTGAACGGCATCATGGCCGAGGATAAGGACCTGAGGCTCGTGCAGTACGACTACATCTCCGACGACGGCCACCGCATCATCAAGGAGTACAAGGTGAAGGATGTGCCCTCGGTGATCATCGGGCAGAGGGTGATAGGCTACAGGGATTATGAGAAGGACAGTGCCAAGCTTGAGCGGCTCGTCCGCGAGGCCCTGGCAAACCAGAGTCAAGATAGCGTCGGCCCGTCCATCACGCTCCAGGCCAACCAGAGCAGCAACCAGAGCATCGACTACCAGAGCGGCACCGACAACGAAGCCGAATTGAACCTGCAGGAGATCTCGCTTTATGCAGTATCTGCCGTCCTTGGGGCCGGACTACTGGCGGGCTTCAATCCATGTCTTCTCGGCATTCTGGTCTTCCTGGCTGCATCGGTTCTAGCGAGTTCGAGGCGAAGGCGCGAGATGGCGACGATGGTCGCCTTCTTCTCCCTTGGCATCTTCACAATGTATTTCCTCTTCGGCCTCGGGATGCAGCGCCTACTGCAGGCTGATGCTGTGGCAGCGGCCTTCAGGTATATCCTGACGGCGTTCCTGATCGCCATCGGCATGGCGCATATTCTCGATGCTGTGCGGCTGAACAGCGGCGGCAATTCGCTCTTCCGGACGGACTGGGCCCTCAAGTACTTCCGCTCGGGCGTGGACAGGGGAAGCCTCAGCTCCTACTTCCTCATAGGAGCCCTCTTCTCACTGGTCAAGCTACCATGCGTCGGCGGCGTCTACCTCGCGATCCTGGACCTGATCTGGGCCAGGAACTACACAGAGGGAGCAATCTTTCTGGCAGCCTTCAATCTGGGAGTCGTCCTGCCCATCCTGATCCTGGGAGGATTCCTGACCCTGGGGATGAGCCCTGCACAGGTGGATTCCTTCCGCAAGGACCACCGCGTCGGGATGAGGCTTGTCACCGGCCTGACGCTGCTCGCTCTGGCACCTCTCATCTACTGGCAGCTGATTTGAGGCGACGGCCTGATGGCAAAGACGCAGGCGGCAGCGGCAGACATTTTTGGCGGACCTTGGAAAAAGGATTAATAGAGAGATGGATCTCCAGAAGTACGAGGTGAACCTTTGTTTTTAGTAGGAGAGGCTCTTATTGGAAAGGAGCCTGAGATAGCTCACATCGATCTGCTCATAGGGGAAAAGGAGGGCCCCGTGGGGACGGCCTTTGCCTCCGGCCTCACGCAGCTCTCGGCCGGGCATACACCCCTTCTGGGGGTCATCAGGCCGAACCTTCCCCCAAAACCCTCGACGCTCATAGTCCCCAAGGTCACAGTCAAGAATATGGAACAGGCTGCCCAGATCTTCGGGCCCGCCCAGATGGCTGTCGCCAAGGCTGTGGCTGATGCTGTGGCAGAGGGCGTGATCCCAAAGGAGAAGGTCGAGGAGCTGGTAGTGATAGTATCCGTCTTCATCCATCCAGCGGCCAAGGACTACGATGCCATCTACCGCTATAACTACGGTGCCACAAAGCTGGCGCTCCAGCGCGCGATGGAGGGCTTCCCGGACATCGAAAAGGTGCTCTACGAGAAGGACAGGTCAACGCATCCCATCATGGGATTCAGGGTCACGCGCCTCTGGGATCCGCCATATCTGCAGGTCGCCTTCGACCTGGTGGACCTGGCAGAGGTCAAGCGCGTGCTAGCGGCGCTTCCTGAGAGCGACCACATCCTAATCGAGGTCGGGACACCTCTGGTGAAGATGCTGGGGATCAACGTCGTCAAGGAGATCCGCGCAGTACGGCCAGGTGCCTTCGTCATCCTCGACCTGAAGACGCTCGACACAGGGAACCTGGAGGTGCGGCTGGCTGCGGACTCAGCCGCAGATGCAGTGGTCATCTCGGGCCTAGCGCCGAAGAAGACCCTGGAACTCTCCATCAACGAGGCCAGGAAGACTGGCATCTACTCGGTGATAGACATGCTCAATGTGCCGGATCCGGTGGCGGTTCTGAAGGAGCTGGCTGTCCTGCCGGACGTGGTAGAGCTGCACCGCGCCATCGATATGGAGAAGAGCGCCTACGCCTGGCAGAATATCCCCCAGATCAAGGAGCTGGCAAAGGATGGTCGCAGGCTTCTGGTGGCAGTGGCCGGAGGCATTCGCGTGGACAACGAGAGCCAGGCGCTCAAGGCGGGCGCAGACATCCTCGTCGTCGGACGCGCCATCACCCGCTCCAGGGATATTCGCGACGCCGCCGAGCAGTTCCTGGCTGGCCTGAAGCAGACTGAAATTGATCAGTACAGGATCATGACGGACTTCTGAAGATCGCAGATCTCCGATGATCCGCTCTTTTCTCTTTTTTTCGAAACATAGTTCTCTGCCATTATTTCGGCTTCAAAAGCAGCTATTTCAAAGACCGTTATTGTCATTACTATTATTGCTATTATCATCATCGCCAATATTGCTGATATTTGCGCAGCTCACGATCAGCGGGGCAGCAGTGGATGTGCAGGTGGGCCCGCAGGCCGAGCCCGGCGGCGCTGTGATCCTGGTGGTGGACGGCTTCGGCTCATCCTATGCATACCCTGAGCACGAGCCCTACGCCCTGGACGGCGCTCTCCTCGAAAAGGCGGTTCTCTACAACCTCACGGGCTCGGGGGCGCGTCTCGTGGACGTGCGGGTCCCCGTTCCTGAGACGACGAAGAGCCATGGCATTCTTGTCACCGGCTTCTCGGGCGCTGACCCGCAGAATCTCGGAAGGACTATCTTCGACAGGGCGCGCGAGAAGGGCTACCTCTGCCTCGGGGTGCTGGAGCGCGGCGACTCGAAGGAGGTCCTGCAGAAGCTCGATGCCGTGCTATATCTGGACGACAACTCCATCCACGGGGCAGAGCCTGTCCCGGGGTTCAGGGATGGCGTCCCGCAGGATCTGCATGCGCTCCTCCAGGCCTGGCGGGACAGATTCTCCAATTATACAGCAGAGCCGGGCACCGCTGGCTATGCCGGGTATAACCTATGGGGCCTGGAGACGGCGACGGACATTGTGGAGCATATGGGAAGCAGGCATTTCCTGCTCATCGCCAACATAGGCGGAGCCGATAGCGCAGGCCAGGATCTGGGAGCCGAGGGCTACATTAAGACCTTAGAGGCCCTGGATGCGCCTCTCGGCAGGCTGGCGGAGGCATGCCGCAGGAACGGGGACCTCCTCGTGATCACAGCAGACCACGGCATGTGCTTTCCCTCCTCGCGGGGCAGGGGCGGGCACTCTGCGACGAAGTACGCGGGCCGCCTGGAGAGCCTGCGAGTTCCCCTGGTCTTCCATGGTCCGGGCGTAGAGGAGCTGAACCTGGGAGGCGTCTGGTCGGAGACTGATATCGCACCCACTCTCCTGGACCTGCTGAATATCCCTGAAAACCTGTCTGCCGAGGGAAGGGCGCTGCCCATCAAGGAATGCTACAGCCTGCTGGTGAAGGGCGCACCAGACGGCGCGTCGCTCTGGCGCGGTGGAGTGCTGCTGGCCAATGCCACAGGGGATGACGAGTACAACTTCCAGGGCCTGAAGAGAGGGGTTTACACTGTCAAGGCGGGAGAGAGGGCGCAGGAGGTCCTCGTCAATGGCGACCAGCAGGTGAATCTGGAGAAGAAGGCCGCTCCGCCCTGGGAAGCCATGAAGAGGGTCCTGGGAATCATCCTCATCATGGCCATAAACCTGGCAGGGATAGCGATTATTCTCAGGATCCTGAGGAAGGATTGAGGCTTTGCCGGGATAGGTTCAAAGAACCTGAGTTATGAAGGGCTGAAAGCCGGGAGATCATCAGATTTTCACCATCCATGCCTTCGGAAACATGCCCCCGGAAATCCTTAAGTGGGCAGGAGTCTGAGATGTGGCAGACCCTCCGGCCCCAAGGAGAGGGAAAAGGTAAACCCCTGAGGAGGAAGGATTAGCTGATCTGAGTCTGCTCTGGTCTGGTGCGACAGGAGACGAAGCTATGAATAAGAATCTGCTTATTATCTTGTGGATTGCCTATGCCGCGCTGTTATTGCCGCAGTTTGCCCACGCGAGCTGCCCGCCAGGCGGCTGCGGCAGCGGTGTGGACTACTGGATGAACTCTGCCCAGGACTTCATCAACACCGACGCGCCCATCGTAGGGGTGAGACAGGAGAGCGATGTGCAGACGGGCAGCTTCGTCGCGGGAAAGCCCGCAAATTGGGGTTTGAACGCCACAGATAGCCAGGCAGCCTTAAAAGAGGTACAGCCAGGTTCGAGGAACAGCCTCTTTCTTAGGGGAGAGTTCCTTGAGCCTCTGGCCAGCATCTCAGGCACCGCAGTTCTGGTGGACGTCTCAGATGTGCGCCCGCAGGGCTCAGCTCACATCAAGGGCGCCATAGAGGTTCCTGCAAAGAGCTTCCTTTACGAGAACCACAGCATCAGGCCGGTATCTGAGGTCCAGGATATCCTCGGCAGGGCTGGCATCTTGCGAGACGATCGAGTGGTCGTTTACGGCAGCTCCTTTGGCTCTGGCGAGGCGACCTTCGCGCTCTGGCTTCTGCGCTACCTCGGACAGAAGGATGTTTTGGCCCTCGACGGAGGGCTGGACGACTGGACTAGAGCGAGCCTACCACTGGAGACGGGGATGAACCTTCGAGCGCCCATCAACTACACGCCCAGCATGAGGCCCGAGCTTCTGGCGGATTACGATTATGTGCTCAGCGGAACACCCCAGCTGGTGGATGCGAGAAGCTTTCTCGATTACGGCCAGGGAAGGATAAAGAACGCCCTCTCGATCAGCTCTGATCAAGTGATGGAGGGCGCACGCATCAAGCCCGGGAACGATCTCAACCAGACCTTCGCCACGCTGGATCAGAAGCGGCCTGTCGTGGTATACTCAGATGATCTTTACAAGGCTTCTCTCGTCTGGTATGCGCTTCTTCTGATGGGCTACGACTCGAGGATCTACACCTGGCAGGATTGGCAGGCCCATGTGAAGCCGAGGACATATACTATAAAGTGAATAACATGGCGAAGCCAACCACTATTCACCGTTTCAGCTCTTTTCCGCGTTCTCCCTGACCCAATCCCTCAGGCGCTCCAGGGCACCTTTAGTTAGCTGGCGATTGTCGCAGGGAGAGAAGTCCTTGGGGCTGCAGCCTCCAAGGATGTCCATCATCCGATCGGCCGCTGCAGTGGCTCCCTGCTCCTCAAGCCTGTCCAGCAATACGGCGGCGCGGGTGTTGAACTCGCGGCATCTCGTGGGATCGGAGACGCCCTTCTCGTGGATCTCCGACAGCTCCTCAACAGCCTCTAGGATCTTGGTCCACCCTTCTCTGTCCATTCGATCAGATATTTATCGCATCAATTGATATAGACACTCCTCCGAGAAGAGGTAGGCGGCCCAAGAAGGCGGATCCGGTCTTATCCGGGCAGCACTGAGCGCAATCATGGATGCGCAGTGATTCTATACGAGAGATCAGTCGGCGATCTGATGAAGAAGAGGCCGAGGCTTTCGAGAGATCGGCATTTGGCACAGGAGCATTCCTGAGATGAGACATCTTTAGGGCAAGACTATTACGCCCTTGAAATGAACAGGATACTTCGGCATGCAGCAAGATCCGGCATCACAGAATTCCATTTTTAGATCCAAAGACGGCTCCAGATGGATATGGCTGATAAGGTGGGAACGCGCGATTCGGAATCATAAAGCTGTGGGAAAGAGATGAGGCGCTTCGAAGAAGATGGCTTTCGCATGAAGTTTCTGGATGAGAAGGCTCTTCCAGACATCCTGAGCCTCCAGGAGGAGGTTGCCCGATGTCTTCCAGACCCGAAGATCTTTCATCTCCAGAGCGAAGAGAGCCTCTGGCATAACTTTCAGATCGAGCGTTCGGTGATCGGCGTACTCGCAGAAGATCGTCTGGCAGCCTTCAGCATCATCCGCGTCCCCGGCGATGCCTCAGAGAACCTCGGCAGAGACCTGAGCATCCCTTCGGAGGAGCTGGGTAACGTCGCCCATCTGCAGGCGATAGCAGTTCATCCTGAATACAGGGGCCGCGGCCTGCAACGGAAAATGGAGAGGGCTCACATAGGGGTGATCGAGGAGATGGGCTTCAAGCACATCTGCTGCACTATCTCCCCTCAAAATCCAGTCAGCCTTCACAATACCCTTGAATGCGGATTCCTGATTAAGGCGCTCAGGCCCAAGTTCGAGGGCTGGTGGAGGTTCATCCTTCACAGAAGCTTCCCCCGCGAGAGAATGATACGCCACGAGGAGATCAGGATCAGCGGCTCGGATATCGCGGGCCAGGCTGAGCTCCTGAGCAGAGGCTTTGTCGGCTTCAAGATGGCATTCGTTCCCGGGGGCTTTGAGGTCTTTTACGAACGAGAATATTGATCCTGTGAATTTCATGAGCCAATTCGATCCTGGCAGAGACCGCCTAATTACGGCTAGCGGGCATCAACCACTCGGCTCGCAGCCCTTGTAAGGGTGCAGAAGCCCCTGGCAATCGGCAGGATTCTCCTTTTCCAGGAAAACCTATTTTGCGTATGAAAGAAATTAGTAAAGATTAAGTGATCGGAATGGCAAGAACTCTCTACGAGAGGCTGGGTGGTTACGACGCCATCGCATTCGTTGTCGATAGCCTGATGGCCAGGTTGAGGGACGATGCACGCCTGGCCAGATATTTTGCAGGACATGGCGAGGACTCCGCAAAGAGGCTGCGCCAGCTCCAGGTGGACATGATCTGCCAGGCCACAGGCGGTCCCTGTTTCTATCTGGGCCGCGAGATGAGGACTGTGCACAAAGGGCTTGGGATCGACGGTGGTGACTGGCAGACTATGATCACTCACCTGGTGGGAGTGCTGGATTCATTCAAGGTTTCCGACGCTGAGCAAAAAGATGTGCTCAAGCTGCTTAACAGCATCAAGAACGATATCGTGGAGAGACCCTAGGCGAGAGGCATAGCCTCTGCTCTTTCTTTGGAAAAATATGATGGAGATGCATTAGCCTGCTCGCCGAATGGGTTTTGGTCTCTGAAGAGAGTTTTGACTGAAGGATGGATTGATTCATGGCGGATAATAAGAGTTATGTGCTCTGGTTTGATGAGATAGGGATCGAAGACGTGCCGTCCGTTGGCGGAAAGAACGCATCTCTGGGCGAGATGTACAGGGAGCTCACCACCAAAGGGGTGAAGATCCCCAACGGCTTTGCCACCACATCGCAGGCTTACTGGCATCTTCTCGAATCGGCGCAGATCCTGGATGGTCTGAAGGAGGCGATGGCAGGCATCGATAATAGCGACGTTTCGGATCTTGCCAGGCGCGGAAAGATGGCTCGCGATCTGATCCTGAATTCAAAGCTCCCCGAAGATCTCTGGGAGGAGATCAGAGCGGCTTACGACCGTCTGGCAGAGCAGTACGGCCCGAATCCTGATGTGGCTGTCAGAAGCTCTGCCACCGCAGAGGACCTGCCCACGGCCTCTTTCGCAGGGCAGCAGGAGACGATCCTGAATGTGCGAGGCTACGATGAGCTGAAGGCGGCCTGCATCAAATGCTATGCATCGCTCTTCCTGGATAGGGCCATATCCTACAGGATAGACAACGGCTTCGACCAATTCAAGGTCGCCCTCTCCATAGGCATCATGAAGATGGTCAGGTCCGACCTCGCATCAAGCGGCGTGATCTTCACCCTCGACACTGAGACGGGCTTTCGAGATGTGATATTCATCACTGGGGCCTATGGCCTAGGCGAGAATATAGTGCAGGGCGCTGTCAACCCGGACGAGTTCTACGTCTTCAAGCCGACGTTGCGAAAGGGATTCTTGTCGATCATCAGGAGGAGCCTAGGTGGCAAGAAGATCAAGATGATCTACGGCAGCGGGGAGTCCAAGGCACTCACATATAACGTGGATGTCCCTGCAGATGAGAGAAGGAGGTTCTGCATCTCCGATGAGGACGTTCTCACCCTGGCAGGCTACGCCGAGATCATCGAGGACCACTACTCAAAGAAGGCCGGCAAGGAGACGCCGATGGATATCGAGTGGGCCAAGGACGGAAAGACCGGCGAACTCTTTGTGGTCCAGGCGAGGCCCGAGACAGTCCAGTCCCAGAAGGCGAGGGATGTGCTTGAATTATACCACCTGGAGAAGAAGGGCCCAGTCCTCGTCACTGGAAGGGGCGTCGGAGAGAAGATAGCTGCCGGGCGAGCCCGCATCATCTCGGACATCTCCCAGCTCTCCAGCTTCCGGCAGGGGGAGGTCCTGGTCTCCAACACCACGACTCCGGACTGGGAGCCTGTGATGAAGATCGCCTCGGCAATAGTCACCAACGCGGGGGGCAGGACGAGCCATGCAGCCATCGTGAGCCGCGAGTTCGGGATACCTGCGGTGGTTGGCGCCGAAGGAGCGACGCAGAAGATCGCGGACGGCCAGGAGGTGACTGTGAGCTGCGCCGAGGGGGATGTCGGCGTGGTCTACACGGGTCGTCTCCCCTTCAGCGTTGAGAAGTTGAGCCTCAAGGATATGCCGAGGCCAAAGACCCAGATCATGATAAACCTCGGGAACCCTGAGGTGGCCTTCGGCACGTCCATGATACCAAACGACGGCGTTGGCCTCGCGCGTTTGGAGTTCATAATCAACAGCTACATCAAGATCCATCCCATGGCGCTGGTGCACCCCGAAAGGGTCGCGGATGGGGCCGTCAGGAAGCAGATCGAGGATCTCACCTTCGGCTATGCGAACAAGACGGAGTACTTCATCGAGAAGCTTGCCGAAGGGGTGGGCACCATCGCAGCAGCATTTTATCCGCGTCCTGTCGTCGTCAGGCTGAGCGACTTCAAGTCCAATGAGTACGCCAACCTCATCGGCGGCGAGGACTTCGAGCTGAAGGAGAGCAACCCCATGCTCGGATTCCGCGGCGCTTCACGCTACTACAGCGACAGGTATCGCGAGGGCTTTTCGCTGGAGTGCGCTGCCATCAAGCGCGCCCGCGAGGTGATGGGGCTCACCAATATCATCATCATGATACCCTTCTGCCGCAGGCTGGACGAGGCCGGGAAGGTCCTGGCGGAGATGGAGAAAAACGGCCTGAAGAGGGGCGAGAGGGGGCTCGAGGTCTATTTGATGTGCGAGATCCCAAGCAACGTGATTCTCGTGGACGAGTTCTGTCAGCTCGTGGACGGGATGTCCATCGGCTCCAATGACCTGACGCAGCTCACATTGGGCATCGACAGGGACTCGGAGATCCTGGCCAAGGAGTTCGACGAGAGGGACCCGGCGGTGAAGATCATGGTCTCCCAGGCCATCCAAGGAAACAAGAGGAACAAGAGGCACAGCGGCATCTGCGGCCAAGCGCCCAGCGACTATCCCGATTTCGCCGAGTTCCTCGTGGGCGAGGGGATAGACTCCATCTCCATCAATCCTGACAGCGTGATGAAGATAACCCTCAAGGTCCTGGAGACTGAGAAGGCCATGAAGAAGTCAAGCGCCGAGACAAAAGAGTCTTAGCCTTCGCTGACCGAGGGACTGGCATGATCTACACCATAACCCTCAATCCAGCGCTCGACCGCACCATCTGGATCGACAGAATCAGGGACGACGTCTCCAACCGCATCCTGGAGGAGAAGAGCTTCGCAGGAGGAAAATCGATCGATGTCTCGAAGGTGCTGAAGAACTTCGGGGTGGAGAACACAGCCCTCGGGTTCGTGGGCGGCTTCGCGGGCAGGGAGCTTGAGGGCAGGCTCCTGAACGATGGCATTCAGAGCAATTTCGTGCGCGTCTCGGGCGAGACGAGGACGAATATAGTAATCCACGAGCGTGAGACTGGAAGGCAGATCGTATTCAACGCCCGCGGCCCCGAGATCAGGCCAAGCGAGCTGATGCAGTTCGTGGAGCTGATCGAGGATCTTCCATGCGCTGATGTTGTGACAATCGGTGGGAGCTTGCCTCTGGGCGTCAGCCCCGAGATCTACCGCAAGATCATAACCCTGGTGAAGAGGTGCCCTGCTACTGTGGCGCTTGATGTGGACGGCGCTGCCCTGAAGGTGGGAATTCAGGCCAGGCCGAATGTGATCAAGCCCAACATCCACGAGCTTTCGGAGCTGGTGGGGCGCGAGCTGACGGAGATCGGCGAGATCCTGGCAGCGGCCCGCGAGGTCAACGGGCAGGGCGTGGAGATAGTCCTCGTCTCGATGGGCGGGAAGGGGATACTGCTGGTGGCCGACGGCAAGGAGTATCTGGGAGTCCCGCCGGCTGTGAAGGTCGAGAGCACAGTCGGGGCCGGAGACTCCTCGGTTGCAGGCTTCATCAGCGGCCTGGTCAGGGGCAAGGATCTGAAGCAGTGCCTGAAGTACGCTGTTGCGGCGGGAACAGCCACAACCCTGCAGCAGGGGACTGCGCTCTGCCAGATGAAGGATTTCCAGAGGATAGTCGCCCAGGTGAGCCTGCAGGTGCTCAAAGGTTGATGCGGGCGCAAGGCGGATAGATGCAGGATACGGTGAAGGAATAATGGCTGAAGAGATCATTGTGCCCCTGGATGTTCCGGGCGAGAGCCGGAGCAGGTACATTCAGAACTACATGAAGATCACGCGAGGCAGCGGGCGGCTGATGCTATTTGCGGGGGACCAGAAGGTCGAGCACTTGAACGACGACTTCTCGGGGCCAGGAATCGACCCGGGGGATGGCGATCCAGGGCACCTCTTCCGGGTCGCAGGCAAGGCCAAGATCGGCGTCTTCGCTGCGCAGCTGGGACTTATAGCGCGCTATGGAATGGACTATCCAGAGGTCCCCTACCTCGTGAAGCTCAACTCCAAGACAAACCTGATCAAGACATCTCAGGCTGAGCCGCGAAGCTCTCTGTGGCTTGAAGTCGAGCAGGTCGTGGACCTCAAGGAGAAGAGCGGTCTTGAGATCCTGGGCGTCGGATACACAGTATACCTGGGCAGCGAGAAGGAGGCAGAGATGCTGCGCGAGGCTGCGCAGCTCGTCTTCAAGGCTCACAGCCACGGCCTCGTGACTGTGCTCTGGATGTACCCCCGCGGGAAGGCTGTGAAGGATGAGAAGGACCCGCATCTGATCGCTGGCGCAGCTGGCGTTGCTGCTGCCCTTGGAAGCGACTTCGCCAAGGTGAACTACCCGCAAAAGGCGGGCTGCAGCTCTGCAGAGGTCTTCAGGGAGGCTGTACGCGCCGCGGGCCGCACCAAGGTGGTATGCGCCGGAGGCAAGAGCACCGACGCCCGCGCATTCCTGCAGAGGCTTCACGATCAGATCCACATCAGCGGTGCAGCAGGAAACGCCACGGGCAGAAACATCCACCAGAGGTCCCTTGCAGAGGCAGTGAGATTGTGTAACGCCATCTATGCAGTGACAGTGGAGGATGCCGATGTCGAGGACGCCCTGAAGATTTATTTGGGTGATTAGTCAAGAAAACATGGGCAGGAGGAATTAATGCAGTAAAGATCTTGTTCCATCTTGCCCATTTGTTATGGTTTGATAAGGATAAAAAATGGATAAAACTTAATCTGACCAGAATATTTTGTACCCAAGTCCTCTTGGGCTCATTAGTATTCTACCCAAATCTCTAAGCTTCCGGATGGAGTCTTCCACTTCATATCTCGATCCGGGATCAAAGTGCTTTTCCACATCTTGTTGAGTTACCCACGTGTTTCCTTGGTCATGTTCCTCTGCGAACGCCCGAAGAACGCGATTGTCCATTGGGGTCATGTGCTTGCTCAGGTTTAAGACATCTACCTGTGGGGTATTGTATGTCTCCCTCGTATACGGATTGATTAATTTATCACTATCCATGAAGTTGTACATCACTTCATAATAACGGCGGCTGTATGTATCGAAGCTATCTTCATCGAGATTTGTCCTAAAATCCAACCTGCAAATGGCGTTAGCTATCTTAAGGGTTGAAAGGGGATCGAGCGCATCGGTTTCGAAATCAAGCCGCCTATAGACTTTGCGTAGGGTGGATTCGATCTTTGAGATCATGAAATCCTTGACGACTGGACGCGTAATGAGAGCGGTTAATAAATACTCAAGAACATCTTGGTCCAAATCTAATGTTCCTGGTTTGAACTCAGAATCTTCAATCCTGGTAGGGATCTGCACCCGTGTGTGTTCTTTTGGTGGCAATTTCGCCAGATAGTTATAAGATATCTCAGGAATTTTTCCTAAGCGCCTATCATTTTCAACTTGAAGATGTTCTTTAGAATTATCTATGAAATTATATCGATAAATATTACCTGAATTCATGAACTCTGTTGGCAATAGATGAGAGATTGTTCTCTTAAGATCGATCAACGACTTCGGCCCCCCTCCAACACGCGAAATAGTCCAAGTTCCGATCCCACCCGCGCCATGTATTCCGCTGGGGCATGATAGTATTTGCAATGCTATTGAGAAATCAAGATTATCATGCTCCGCTCTTTTCCAGTTCTGTGTGAGCCTGTATTGGAACTCATTCGAATCGAGATATGGTCTTTGGATTGTCGCAATCTCATTTATATCGGATTTCGTTACGCCAGTGACTGTGTATACGTCTTTAAAGTTGCAGTAGAGGTTCCTGTTTATCTGGGTAATGCGTCGGATTGGCTTCTCCACTTCAAGAGTCACGAATTCATTTTCGGCAGGGCGCAGGTCGGTAGGAATTGCATAGCTAATTCGATCACTGACGTTAGTAGCCCTATATGGCGATTTGTAGAGCATGAGCCTTCCAGCAGAGTCGTAATGCACCCATCCAGTGTGAGGCATCTGTAGAAGTTGCCGCTCAAATCCAGCAAATCCCACATATAAACTCTTTAATGATCTAGGAATAGCATCACCTCGTTGCTATCATTGGAACAATTGATATAAAAAGAAGATCGAATGAATTGTGAAAATATGCTGAAGCTCGTCTTGCTCAGGCACGGCCAGAGCCTCTGGAACGAGGCTGGAAGGTTCACAGGGTGGACGGACATAGATCTCTCCCAGAAGGGCATCGAAGAGGCACGAAATGCAGGCAGGCTGCTCTGCTCATGTGGCTGCACCTTCGACCTCGCCTACACATCCGTTCTCAAGCGCGCCATCAGGACCCTCTGGATTGTGCAGGATGAGATGGACCTAATGTGGATCCCGACGGTCTGCAGCTGGCGGCTGAACGAGCGCCGCTATGGAGCCCTGGTGGGGCAGAGCAAGAAGGAGATGGAGGAGAGGTACGGTGCAAAGCAGGTCCACCGCTGGCGCAGGGGCTTCAGGGATCGGCCTCCGGCCCTGGAAGAGAGGGGCAGTCGTCTTTCTAGCGATGCGAGGTACAGCCGCCTCGAAGAGGATCAAATCCCCAAAACCGAGTCTCTGGAGGATACATTGAACCGCATGCTGCCCTTCTGGGAGGGCAACATCGCGCCCGAACTGAATAAAGGCAGAAGGGTCTTCATCGTCTCCCACGGCAACACGCTGAGGGCTCTGGTCAAGCATCTGGATGCCATCTCCGATGATCGGATTGAGGAGGTGGAGATGCCGACGGGCGTTCCCCTTGTCTACGAACTGAACGACGATCTTGTGCCCCTCGATCGATTTTATCTCAGAGATGAGGCTGACTGCCGAAGAATGCGAGAGAAGGCAGCGGGCAGGTGACTGAACTTGAAACCCTCGAGTGATTCTACATACTCAGTCGAGCTGATAACGACGGAGAGAAAGGAGGAGCTGGCGGAGCTTTACGGCAGCCAGGTTCTCTATGAGATCAAGGCGGAGATCTATGGGTGCTGCATCAAGCTCCTGACGGGAGAGGCGTCTGTCAAGGACAGATGGGAGGAGAGCTTCTACTTCGCATCGCAGAGCCTCCGATCCCATGGGAGGCTCTATGTTCTGCAAAGCAATTCCGAGGGCCAGAACAGGGTTTACTATGACCCATTTTCCAGGACATGCTTCCTCTTCAATGTGGACTACTACGGCTGGATAAAATCGCTGGCTCTGAGCGTTGCGGGTGACATCCTGGAGGATGAGCACAGGATCTACTCTGTGCACGGGGCGTGTCTGGATGCCAGGGGGGCGGGCCTCTGCCTGCTGGGCGGTCCGGGCGCTGGAAAGACGACACACACATACGGGCTGCTGCGCAGCGCGAGGGTGCGCGTCGTCTCAGACGACTGGTTCTTTGGCAGGATCTTCGGAGAGGATGTGCTCGCCTTCGGATCGGAGAAGAACTTCTACATCCGTGCAGACCTGGCGGACATCTGGAAGGAGTTCGAGGGGTTAGTGAAGAAGGCGGTCTTCGACGAGAAGGGGCGCGCTGTGGTGGACCTGAGATGGGTGATCGGGAAGGGCAGGATTCTTCCGCTGACCACCATGCACAGTGTGATAATCCTGAAGAGGGATCAGGACGAGCAGGAGACCGTCAAGGCTCTCGATTCGGCTGAGGCCCTGAGGATCCTGGAGGAGAACAGCTACTTCAATCCGCACCTGCTGGTCAAGAGCGAGCGCAAGCGCAGGCTGCGTAGCGCCTTCTTCCAGGCACTGCTCTCGAGGGCTGGAGCCTATGAGGTAAACACCAAGGGCACCCCCGAGGAGAGCCAGCGCGTGATCAGGAAGATAGCTGAGATCGAGCCTTAGCTGCAAGCGATCCCTGGAAGAAGGTGAAGGAGATGGGAAAGAAGACGGCTGCATTATTATCGTTGCTGTTAACGGGTCTGGGACAGTTCTATGCGGGTCATTTCTGGAGGGCAGTGGCGTGGTTCTTCGGAGGCATCTTCTTAGTGGCTGTCCTGACGGTTCTCACAGGATTCGGCGGCATAATTGCGGGTGTCATTATCTGGATCGCCTGCGCGTGGGATGCGTATAATATTGCGAGATGAGGAGCGAACGGAGGAAGTGAGAACGATCGATTTTAGCCTCAATCTACATCGTGCAGGGCATTTCGGGCTCCGGCCTTTCTGTCGATCTCGCAGTGGTGATGCGCACCTTGGCCGCAAGGATCATCTCTTGCAAGAATTTGTCCACCTGTCACTTTCGCCCCGCGCCCTCTTCGCCCTCATATCCTCGAAGCCCCCTATAGCTTATCATGTACTTCGAACTCTACCCCACAGTCGCCCTGGAGGCATTCTCATGAGATGGCCCTGGATGCATAGCAGCAGGACGATCGAGCCTCCAAGAGAAGTCAGCATGAAGCGCGCGCAGCTTGAAACCGCCAAGGAGATCCTGGCCGAGGTCTTCCACGCCAGGCCCGATGACGTGGAGGAGATGATCCAGCAGAGGCTTGAGGAGCAAAGCCTGGCGTATGAGCCAAGGCCTCTCCCTCAGGATGGTCTGTGGCCCGCGACCTTCAGCCTGAGGGATTAAGCCCTGGGGCCACTAGCTTCGCAAGCGTGATGACTGTCAGAAGGGCCTCCTCCGCCCGCTGCTTAAGAGCCGCCACGGCCCGTGAAAAGGGATGATATGGTCTTGCACCCTTGGGCTGGGCGGCGTGGCAAGATGTATAGAACAAGATCGAAAGCGATAAGACCCCCAGGCCCGAAGTAAGGCTCTCGACTTTGTTGTTACTTCTCTTTGTAGCAGCAGCGCTCATGCATCTTCTTGGCCAGCCAGACGAAAGCCAGCAGACCTACGATGACTAACTTTATCTTGACTACTTTCTTGATGAATCCCATCATGGTTTCTCACCTAAATAATATGTGTCTTAAATCTATAAAAGTATATTGGCTTTTCCAGAGGATCTCTCCGAGAACGCCGATCGGACGGAGCCTGGCCGTCGAGAAGGAAGGCCTCGGGCCGAATATGAACTGTGGCCTAGCCTGCCACATTCTGCCAGGAAGAGTAGCATGTGCCGCGGCTTCGGTGCGCGCATCGTATGATTGCGATGGCTTGTCAGAGCAGCGCAAGATTATTCAATGATAATGAAAGATCATGCCTCGGTGGTGACTCCATTTTGTGCAGCGAAGGCGGCGATCGGCCGAGCATCCTCCTCGTCGAAGACACTCCAGTCAACCAAAAAGTAGCTCTCAAGATGCTCAATCACCTGGGCTATCAGGCCGATCTGGCCACCAATGGCCTTGAGGCGCTGCACGCATTAAAACAACGGCTTTATGATATCGTCTTGATGGATATCCATATGCCGCAGATGGATGGCCTGCAGGCTACGAAAGCCATCCGGGGAGAGCTGCCTCATGCAGATCAGCCATATATCATCGCCATTACGGCCTACGCCACGCGCTTTGACAGGGCGATGTGCATGAGCGCCGGGATGGACGATTACCTGAGCAAGCCCTTCACCGTGGAGGACCTAAAGCTGGCTCTATTTCGCTATTCAGGGCAGCAATAATCTATACGTCAGCCGGAGAAGGCTGCGTAGGGTGGACCGGAAGATTTATGGCTTGACAAATATTGCCAGAAGTTGGTGATAGGGTTGCTAAAGATGCAATCGATTTCCAGATGCCTGCAGATAATCTATCTCGCCATATTTGTTTTGGGAGTCATGGCCGCTGCTCAGAATCCTCAAACTGAGCCGCCAATAGTCGTGGGTAAGACGTCACACGGAAACCTGACTCAAAGCGGTGCCCTATTCAGCGGCCAGATTGTACCAATGGCGATACTTAACCGACCCAGCATAGATCGCTTGAATCCCGAGCCTGAACCTCCCCTGCCTCTCTTCATGATAGGCGCTAACACCAGTGAGGGTATTTTCAGCGGCCAAATTCAGACAGTCCATCTCGGCCTGACGGCAAAAGGCAATAAAGCAATCGATGCCGGATCTGTGCCTGAATAGAGCCTGCTAATCCGCTAATCCATCAATCTCATTTTTTCGTGTTCAGCTCAATTGATTCGTTTGATTGATGCTCGTTCCTTTCGATGAAGAGAGGGCGTTCAGCATTTCGCCCGAATCCAAAAACCAATCTCTAGATCCCGTCAGCCAACGCATCCTCGATCTGGCTGCGCAGCTTGCAGATCTCACAGTGATGCTTCTGGAGACACTTCATGATCTCAAGGCCGCTCTCAGTCGTCCTGAAAAGGGGCCTTGGGCCGCTGCTGGCCGCGATGAGGCCTCGATCTCGGAGAAGACTGATATAGGGATTTACTGTGGTGAAGTTAAGGTTGCACCGGTACACGATCCTCGTCTTGCTGGCGCCATCAGTGCAGGCTTCGAGGATCTGAGCTATGATCATATCGCTGCTCCTCTTCCACTTCATTTCCTCACCGAGTCAGCCGAAATTCAGCGGTTATACCTGGATTCCCTTTTCAATTTTTTAGCTGCAACCCTTGTTAGTATATTTAATACTTATAAGACTTACGGATCAAAAGTAGGGGTGATGCAGGTGAAGGAAGAGGATGGATCCGAAAGAAAGATCGCGATGAACTATTCGAAACCTGTCAGATCAATGTGATGATCCGCAGCACTCCTCTCAAAAGGGCCTGACGCCCGCCGCCAGGCATCCCGTCAGAAATCCCAGGATGGCTCCCGAGTCGAGGAAGGGCAGACCCGCCTGGGGCTTGTCCCGCGAGGTCGTCATAAGGGCGACGAAGCCGAGGTAGGTTCCGATCATGGCTCCGAGGGCCGGGAGGTTCAGTCCGAAGAAGCTGGCTGCAGGAAGCGACCAGTCCGCGGATATCACGAGGATAGTGGGGATTATGGCATCGCCGAGACCCAGAAAGTAAGCGCCCCTCTTCTTGCCCTCGCCGGAGGAGACTGATACCTGATCATGCCTGAAGCTGTAGTCCCTGCTCTTGGGCACCACGAAGAGCAGCGGGGCCTTGATGCTTATCACGCCCTCCGCCAGGGAGACCATATGGCGTGTCTTGTAGACGGAGATTGCGTCGTAGACCGCCAGGACTAGCAGCAGAAGCAGCGCAGGAAGGGTCGTCATAGAGACGCCGAAGAGAGAGCTTATGCCGGCACAGACCAGGATTCCGAAGAGATCAATCACATACCACTCAGGATAGAAGCGCAACAGGAGGAGCATTGCCGCTGTAGGCACCAACGCCAGCAGCGGGTCCATGAAGGCCACTAGCACATAGTAGATGCTCGCCGCCACCGAGAGCTGTATGAAGCCGCTGATGATCCAGCCCTGCTTGAGCCTGATGGCCGCCAGCAGAAGTCCAGTGAAGCCCAGGATTATTATGAGGTAGAGCAAGGGGTTGGCCGTGGAGGCAGGGTCCTCGAAGACCCTGTTGCCGCTGGCGATGATTGCCGGGGTGATGGCCACTGCCAGGAGCTGCACAGCTATCATGAAGAGCAGCATGACCACAACAGGGGCCTGGATCTTTGGACTTTCGGTCATAGCGATGATATTATTATCAGCATCAGTTCATATAATGAAGTGCTCAAGGCGGACGATCTTTCCAGGCTGCGGATTCCTTCCTGGCCTTTTCGTCCAGCAGCTCCAGGTAAGAGCTGCGTATCGATTCTCCCAGGCCGAGCTCTTCGAGAAGAGACAGAACCCGTCTTCTCTGCTCCTCGAAGAAGTCGGCCTCGCCCCTGATCTCCATCTCCAGGAAGGACCCCAGCCCCTCCACATCATCGAGCGCGAAGGTGATATCCCCCAGAACATACTTGGTCCTGCGCTTCCTGACCACAGCCGAGAGGACGAAGCCCAAAGCCGCGAGGATCTCAGCCATCTCTTGAGGGCTGTCGATCTTCACAGTCAGCTCCTTGCGGCTTTTGGTCAAGCCGTCGAGCTTCGGCCCCTTGTATGTGAGGCGCGCGCCCTCTTCCTTGATGCGAATGCGCAAAGCCTCATCGCTCCTCCTGAAGTCTCTATGTGGATGGTTGAAATATAGGTCCTCGTGACTTTCCGTCCCTGAAAAGGTCGCGCCCAGGGATATTATCTTGTCCAGGGTCTCGGGCAGCGTGCGCGCCTTGACCTCTACCTCGATCATCTTCTGACCAGCACAGTTGCGCTGCCCACATTCAGCACATCGACCGCCTCGCCCGCTGAGAGGGTCTCGACGACGACCTCCACCGCCTCTGCGGGGACGTCGAGAACCTCGCCATCAACCTCAACCCGGATCTTGCCCGACGCCCTCTGGCGCTCGACATCGACGGGGTTGAGGGCGCATAGGACATTGATGATCTTGCCGCTCCTCTCCTTGAACCTCGGGCCTAGAATCTTCATCTGCGCCTTTACAGCCACGGGCTTCAGCTCGATCTCGGGCCTCCCAGTCAAGCTCTCGACAGCCGAGTTGGCCACTCCCTGAAGGTCAGTCGTCTCAAGGATCGAGGGGTGATAGACAACGATTCCGGGCAGAGGCGCATTCAGCGCCAGGCCCCTCTCGGCCTTGTACCTCCGCAGTGCCGCGGCTATCTCCTTGACAGCAAGGCCCTCGGGATCAGTGGCCACGCCTGGCGGCTCGGGCCAGCCCTGCAGGTGCACGCTCTCTCCCGTCAGGGAGTGATAAATCTCCTCGGAGAGGAAGGGCGCTATAGGTGCCATCAGCCTCATCAGGGTCTCAATGGCTGTGTATAGAGTGTTCTGCGCCGCTTTCTTCCCGGGGCTGTCCGGGCCGTAGAGCCTGGCCTTGACGAGCTCTATGTAGTTGTCCGCCAGGACATCCCATGCGAACGCCCGAATCGCCTTGATCGCCTCGTCGAACTGGAATTTGTCCATCGCCTGTGTAGCGGCTTTGATCAGGGAATCAAGCTCTCCCAGGAGCCAGCGGTCCACCTGCCCCGGAGGCTCGTTTGTTCTGGCCATCAGGGGCGCAGAGAAGCGATAAATCGACCAGAGCTTCTGCTGGAACCGGCTGGCTGCTGTGATCTCCTTCCACTGGAACAGGATGTCGTTTCCAGGTGCCCCGCCCATGGCCGCCCACTGGCGCAGAGCGTCAGCGCCGTTCGTCTCAAAGACCTCCTCGGGCCTGATGAAGTTGTTCAGGGACTTGGACATCTTGTGGCCGTCCTCGCCCAGAGCCATGCCGTTGATGAGGATGGTCTCCCAGGGCTTCATGCCCGCAAGCGCTTTAGTCCTCAGGATGGTGTAGAAAGCCCAGGTGCGGATGATATCGTGCCCCTGGGGCCGAAGCTGAGTCGGCATGCGCATATCTGCCCGATCTGGCCAGCCTGCGACTGCGAGGGCTGAGATGGAGCTGTCCATCCAGGTGTCCAGGACGTCTTGCTCAGGCACGAACTCGTCGCTGCCGCACCGGCACCTCACAGGCGGGCTGCTCCTTGTGGGATCAAGCGGCAGCCACTCCTCTTCAGCCACAAGCGTCTCTCCACAGCGCTTGCAATACCAGACAGGTATAGGCGTGGCGAAAATCCTCTGCCTTGAGATGCACCAGTCCCACTCCACCGAGTCCGCCCAGTTCTTCAGCCGCACCTGCATATGCGGCGGCACCCACTCGATCTCCTCAGCAGTCTTCTTGATCTCCTCGGGATCTATCCGCACGAACCACTGCCGCCCCGAGAGTATCTCGATGGGGGTCTTGCACCGCCAGCACAGTCCGACGTTCTGCTCTAAAGGCTCCTGCTTGAAGATTATCCCCTTATCCTGCATCTCCTGGATGATCCTCTTCTTGGCCTCCTGTGTGGACAAGCCCCTGTAGGGCCCGCCGATCTCAGTGAGCTTCCCTTCCCTGTCGAGGGCCTGCCGAAGCGGGAGATGATGCTCCATCCACCAGCGCACATCCTGCCTGTCTCCGAAGGTGCAGATCATGACGATGCCCGTCCCAAAGTTTGGGTCGACCGCAGGGTCTGAGAAGACTGGAACAGGATAGTCGAACAGCGGAACCCTTACCTCTTTGCCGATGTGCTTTTTGTAGCGCTCGTCCTCGGGATTGACGGCCACTGCCACGCAGGCCGGCAGTAGTTCTGGGCGACTTGTGGCGATCTCCACATAGCCGTCCTCGGCCAAAAAGCGCAGGTAGTTGAGGGTGGTGGTTCGGGAATCATACTCCACCTCTGCGAAGGCGATGGCAGTCCCACAGCGGGGGCACCAGTTGACGGGATGCTCTGCCTGGTAGATCTGGCCATTCTCGTACATGCGCACGAAGGACTTCTGGGTCCGGACGTAGTACTCTGGCTTCATTGTGACGTACTCGTTCGACCAGTCGATGGAGAGGCCGAGGCGGCCCATGGACTCGTGAAACCGCTCGATGGCCTGCATAGTAAGCTGCTCGCACAGCCTCCTGAACTCATCGCGCGGCACCTGGTTCTTGGTGATGTGGTAGGTCTCCTCTACCTTCACCTCTGTGGGCAGGCCGTGGCAGTCCCACCCCTGGGGAAACATGACGTTGTAGCCCTTCATCCGCTTGTACCTGGCGACGAAATCGATATAACACCAGTTCAGCGCATTGCCTATGTGGAAGTTCCCCGTCGGGTAGGGTGGCGGTGTGTCGATGATGTACTGCGGCTTCTTCGAATCCCAGTCAAAATAGTAGACCGAAGGCTGCCATCGCTCTACCCACTTCTCTTCAATGCCTGCAAAGTTGTACTCCTTGGAGACCTCGCTCATCAGATTGCTCCCGGCCGTTGGCTGCTTTGGAGTTGAACACAATGTTAATAGGATTGTCGGTAGATGATTTTCTGCGATGAGACTGCTAGTTTATCACGCAGATCAGTGCGATCCAAAGAAGTGCTCGGGCAGAAAGCTGGCGCGCTTCAACCTCGTCCGCCTGACGAGGCACATCAACCAGCTCAAGCCCTTCCTGGTCCTCTCTCCCTTCTCAGAGAAGGCCCTCTCGCCCGAGGACAAAGGCACAATGGGCTTGGCTGCTCTGGATTGTAGCTGGGCCAGGGCTGAGGAGGTCTTCTCACACACCCGGCTGAACACCAGAGCCCTGCCCTTCCTTGTAGCCTCTAATCCAGTCAACTTCGGAAAGCCCTTCAAGCTCTCGACTGTCGAGGCCCTCGCAGCGGCCCTGGTGATCCTCGGCGAGCCACGCCAGGCTGAGGCGATCCTGGCGAAGTTCTCGTGGGGCCACGTATTCCTGGAGCTGAATAAGGAGCCGTTGCAGGAGTATGCCTCGGCCAAGGACTCCTCAGAGGTGGTGAGGATTCAGGGATTGTATCTATCGGAACAAATATAGCCTGTGAACTCCAACATCCTTGAGGTGATTTTGATGGCTGGATTGATCCCTGCTGATGAGATGAAAAAGCTGCAGAAGCGCATGAACAGGCTGCTGGAAGATCTGGGCCTCTCAGACCTCGAGTCCAAGTATCTCGATGAGCTTCAGAGGCTGCAGAAGCGCATGAGCGAGCTGGCTGAGGAGGTGGAGGGTGCACCCATGGCACAAGGCACTACGATGCCCCTGGCAGACGTCCGGGAGACGGACGAGGCTGTTGTGGTGACCATGGATCTGCCCGGAGTCGAGAAGGGCGATATAGATATCACTGTCACGGATAACAACCTGCGCGTCGTCGCCGAGCGCGAGGCCGAGAAGGAGGTCGATGAGAAGGACTACCACAGGCGCGAGCGCACCTGCAGGAGGTTCGAGCGCATGGTGAGCCTTCCAGTGGCTGTCAAGACTGAGGAGGCCAAGGCCAAGCTGGACGGCGGGGTCTTGGTGATCACCCTTCCCAAGGAGGCAGTGACGTCCAGAAAAAGAATAAGCATCGATTGATCTCGACCGGTGATCGGGAGACAATCATTGTGGCCTCTCATTTCTGGAGAAGGAGATGGTGCAGCTTGTCTCTCTTCGTCTCCAGGTAGCGCCTGTTCACGTTATTGGGGGCGATCTCCAGAGGCACCCTCTCTTTTATCTTCAGTCCGTAGCCCTCCAGGCCTATGATCTTTCGCGGGTTGTTGGTGAGAAGCCTCATCTCCTTGATCCCGAGGTCCACCAGGATCTGGGCTCCTATGCCGTAGTCCCTCAGGTCCGGAGGATATCCCAGCTTGGTGTTGGCCTCCACTGTGTCCGCTCCTGCGTCCTGAAGCGCGTAGGCCCTCAGCTTGTTGGCAAGGCCAATTCCCCTGCCCTCCTGGCGCATATAGAGTAAAACCCCGTCTCCATTCTCGCCGATTAGCCGCAGGGCCCGATTGAGCTGCTCGCCGCAGTCGCAGCGCCTGGACCCGAAGACATCGCCTGTCAGGCACTCCGAGTGAACGCGGACGAGGGCGTTCTCTGCTGAGGGGTCTCCTGTCACTAGGGCCACATGACACTGCCCGTCGAGGAGGGACTCATAGCCGATGGCCCTGAAGTCACCATACTCTGTGGGAAGGCTCACATTCGCCACCTTCCTGATGAGCTTCTCGCTCTGCATCCGGTAGCTGATGAGGCTCTCGATGGTCACCATCTTCAGGCCGTGCTCTTCCGCGAACATCTCCAGCTCAGGAAGCCTGGCCATGGTGCCGTCGGCGTTCATGATCTCGCAGATGACGCCCGCAGGATAGAGCCCGGCCAGCCTTGCGAGGTCCACGCAAGCCTCCGTGTGGCCTGTGCGCCGCAGCACCCCGCCCTCCTTGGCACGCAACGGGAAGAGATGACCTGGTGTCAGGAGATCACCGCGGGTGATCTTTGGATCGATGAGTGCGTGAACTGTGGCCGCCCTGTCATAGGCCGAGATGCCCGTCGTGGTATTGGACCTTGCATCCACAGAGATTGTGAAAGCGGTGCGCATAGCCTCGGTGTTCTGCGGGGTCATGGGCGGAAGCTCAATCTCTGCCAGGCGCTCGGCTGTCATGGGCATGCAGACCAGGCCGCGGGCGTGGGTGACAAGGAAGTTGATGCTCTCGGCAGTCACCATCTCCGCCGCCATCATGAGGTCGCCCTCGTTCTCGCGGTTCTCGTCGTCCAGGATTATTATAAAGCGGCCACTTTGGATCTCCTCGATGGCCTCTTCAACGCTTGCGAAAGGCATACAAGAAGCAAGGTCGTCGCTTACCTTTAGAGTTTCCGTCTAGAGCTGTGCTGTCACGAACACGCCTTGAGATCCATCAGGACCATCGCCCTGAAACAGCTGTGCCGCACTTAGGGCAGCGCCCTTCGACCACCGAGTTCCTCATGATCCTGAACCCCATGCGCTCGACCAGCAGCTCACCGCAGATATGGCAGCGGGTGTTCTCGTCCTCCTCGGGTATGTTGCCAGAGTAGACGTACTTCAGGCCGGCATCGCGGCCTATCTTCACGCCCTTGCGAAGCGACTCTGCACCAGTAGCCGGGACGCCCTTCAGCTTGTACATAGGATAGAAGGCAGTGACATGCCATGGGATCTCAGTGCTCACCGAGGCGAGAAACTCTGCCATGGCGCGAAGCTGCTCCACCGAGTCGTTATAGCCTGGGATGAGAAGCGTCGTCACCTCCATCCAGACCCCGCTCTTCCAGAAGAACTCGATGTTCTTCTTGACAGGCTCAAGCCTCGCCCCGCAGATCTTCCTGTAGAACTGGTCATCCCCCTTCAGATCTATGTTGTTAGCGTCAAGGACTGGCGCGATCTTGCGCGCTGCCTCCTCGCCGGTGTAGCCGTTGGAGACGAAGACGTTCTTCAAGCCCCTCTCCCTCGCAAGAACAGCGACATCGTATGCATACTCGAAGAAGATGGTGGGCTCTGTGTAGGTATATGCGATGGTCTGGCATCCCTCGGCCTCGGCTGCAGCTACTACCTCCTCAGGAGGGACGAATCTCCCGGGCGTCTTGCCGGTTTCCTTGGGCAGCTGGGATATGTCTGCGTTCTGGCAGTGAAGGCATCTGAAGTTGCAGCCCGCAGTGGCGATGGAGTAGGCCAGGCTTCCAGGAAGGAAGTGGAAGAAAGGCTTCTTCTCGATTGGGTCTACGCTGGCGGCTATTAGGTTTCCGTAGACCAGAGTCATGAACTTTCCATCCTGGTTCTCCCTCACACCACACAGCCCTCTTTTCCCTGGGCGAACGCGGCAGAGCTGATGGCAGAGAGTGCACTGCACATCTCCATCCAGCCTGTGCCAGAACCAAGCCTCACGGGTGCTCTCCTTGGACATCAGATCACCTGAAACAAAGCATTAAACGAGAGTGGATTCTTTTAATATGTATATAATACTATTAGCTATAATACTTTTGCCGTTTGATGATCTGAAGAGCCCTGGAGTCATGTGCTGCTGGCGGGCGCAAAATATCGCAATCAATATAGACGCAGAAAACCAAAAAGCAGCTTCGAAAAAAAAGGGTTAGCTCTGGAGAGCCTTGGGCCCTCCAGCTTTGTTCTTTCTAGTTATCCGTTTAGTCTCTCCTGCCGAGGACGAGGTAAGCGACTGCCAGGAGGCCTGCTATGGCGAAGATGCCCTCAAATCCGGGCTGGCTCTTCTTCTCCTCTTCAGCGACAGGTGCTGTGGTCTCGTTCTCTGCGGCCGGGGTGACTGTCTCTGGAGTCTCAGCCGGAGTCACATTCTCAGGGGCCGGGGTTGGCTCTGCTGTTTCAGGGGCCGCGGCCGGGGTGACATTCTCAGGGGCCTTGACTTCAGTTACGTTCTCAGCGACTGCGGCTGCACCTGCGATGGTCACAGGTTTGTAGACGTAGTACCTGAGGGTGTCGTTATCCGCGGTCTTGATGTTGACGCCGGGCATCAGGGTTGTGTCCTTGTTCTTGGACAGGGTTATGGCGTTATCCTTGTTGTTCATGGTGATGATGCCATTGGTGGCATCAACTGTGTTGATGGTCATCTTGTCGTACTCGGTGTCGGCCTTGACCTCAACCGGAGTATCGGATATCTGCCAGATGCCGTCGATGGATGCCAGGTCCTGGGATGCGCCGCGGAAGGCGTTCTTGAAGTGGACGCCGATCGTCACGAGCTTGTTCTGGTTCCCTACCTTCGGGTTCTTGTAGTAGTAGGTCTTGTCGAGCTCATCCGCGTTGTCCTTGGATGGGGAGACGACCTTGCTGTCAACGACTGATCCATCCTTGGAGAGCTCCAGGTAGACCTTGTTGCCGTCGGTGTCGATGGACTTGATTGCCAGCTCGTAGCCCTCAGCCAGCTTGAGCGGAGTGCCGGAGGTGACAGTCATCTCATCGTCGTCGTCCATCAGGATCTTCTCGAGCTGCTCGTCAGAGAGAGAGTTCCTGTCGGTGGACTCGGCGTAGAATATGTCCGATCCGCTTGCCTCATCCACACCCTGGTTGTATCCTGCGAAGTACTTCTCGGCCTGGAAGCCAATTATCTTGTAGCTGCCCCAGATCTCGCGCTCGTACTCCTTGTTCTGTGCGGTTGTGGTGTAGGTGACTCCGCGGGGCTCATCGCCGCTGAGCTTGTTGCCCTCAGTCAGCTTGAAATCGAGAGTCTCAGTGCCGAGATCGTTCTTGATGTCGTAGTAGAAGCCTGCGAAGTTCTGTGGGTTCCAAGCGAAGTCGCCAGTGGCAACTGCGCCCCTTACCTGGTACTCGCCGGGCTCAGTTATCTCCTTGTAGATGTAGAACCTGAGAGTATCGTTATCCGCGGTCTTGATGTTGACGCCGGGCATCAGGGTTGTGTCCTTGTTCTTGGACAGGGTTACGGCGTTATCCTTGTTGTTCATGGTGATGACGCCATTGGTGGCATCAACTGTGTTGATGGTCATCTTGTCGTACTCGGTGTCAGCCTTGACCTCTGTCGGGGTATCGGATATCTGCCAGATGCCGTCGATGGATGCCAGGTCCTGGGATGCGCCGCGGAAGGCGTTCTTGAAGTGGACGCCGATCGTCACGAGCTTGTTCTGGTTCCCTACCTTCGGGTTCTTGTAGTAGTAGGTCTTGTCAAGCTCATTCGCGTTGTCCTTGGATGGGGAGACGACCTTGGTGTCAACGACTGATCCATCCTTGGAGAGCTCCAGGTAGACCTTGTTGCCGTCGGTGTCGATGGACTTGATTGCCAGCTCGTAGCCCTCAGCCAGCTTGAGCGGAGTGCCGGAGGTGACAGTCATCTCATCGTCGTCGTCCATCAGGATCTTCTCGAGCTGCTCGTCAGAGAGAGAGTTCCTGTCGGTGGACTCGGCGTAGAATATGTCCGATCCGCTTGCCTCATCCACACCCTGGTTGTATCCTGCGAAGTACTTCTCGGCCTGGAAGCCAATTATCTTGAAGTTGCCCCAGATCTCGCGCTCGAATTCCTTGTTCTGGACTGTTGTGGTGTATGTGATGCCACGGGGCTCATCGCCGCTGAGCTTGTTGCCCTCAGTCAGATCGAACTTGAGAGTCTCGGTGCCGAGATCGTTCTTAATGTCGTAGTAAAAGCCAGCGAAGGTCTGCGGGTCCCAAGTGAAGGAGTTATCAACCAAGTTGCTCTGGCCGTTGATTGTTCCGGCCACAGCGCCTCTAACCTCAACACTAGTTGGATTTTCTCCCGCGACTACGCCGACCACCATCGCTGTTGCCAGTAGCATCATCGATGTAAGCGTAATTGCAGCCAATTTCTTCATCTTTTAACCTCCTATTTTCCCTTTTCGATCACTCTTGCAGCATACACTCTGATCATACTCAAAACCAATGCCTGAATAAGTCTTCGATCGCCATGCTACATCGTGCGGCGCGATGACTCTGTCAACACCGCCGCGGCCCAGCGATTCTCAGACATATGTATAGCTACATCACCCTCCTAATCCCATGGGGGATTATAGGGTAGTGATAGAGTATTTCCCTATTATATCTTTTTTGGTCCTTTAATGCAGCTTGGTGACGATCTTTTCCCGAGCCACTGCTGCAGAAATCGATGGCATAGAGCAGGAAAATGGAATGCTGCATGAGCTCGCTTCGACTTTCATGCCCGAGATGTGGTTTTTCGCAAATCCCGGCCTAGATGCCCGCAAAACCCATCATCGCCCGTGAGTGGATGTCCGCTAATCCGATTAAGGATTGCCCATGATCGAGCGGAGGGGAAAACAGTTTTACCCATACACTATATTCAAAAAAATATGACAAGGACTGCCGTAGTCTACCATCCCATATATCTCCGGCATGAGACAGACGGCCACATCGAGAGAAAAGAGCGGCTGACCGCCATCCTGGAAAGGCTTCGAGCCGAGGATCTCAGAGTCGAGTTCGTCACTCCGGCGCCAGCGACCCTCGATCAGGTCGCGACCATTCACGGGCAGGGCTACATCGAGCAGGTGAAGGCCATCTGCGAGCACGGCGGAGGCTACCTGGACATCGACACAGTCCTCTCCAGGGACTCCTATGATGCTGCCCTCATGGCCGCAGGAGGTGCCATCGCTGCTGTCGATGCTGTGATGGGTGGCTTCAAGAGGGCCTTCGCCCTGGTCAGGCCGCCGGGCCATCATGCCATGCCCAACCGCGGCATGGGCTTCTGCGTCTTCAACAACGTGGCCATCGCAGCTAAGCACGCCCAGGCGCGTGGCCTGAAGAAGGTGCTGATAGTGGACTGGGACGTGCACCACGGGAACGGAACCAATGCTATATTCTACTCAGACAGTTCGGTGGTCTATTTCTCCACCCACCAGTTCCCCCACTATCCCGGCACCGGCAGGGCGGACGAGGTCGGCGAGGGCGGCGCCAGAGGAACAAAGGTCAATGTTCCCCTGCCCTCTGGAACAGGCGATGAGGGATATCTAGCAGTCTTCAGGGAGATCCTGAGGCCGATCGCCATGGAGTTTGGGCCCGATATCATCCTCGTCTCAGCAGGCCAGGACCCGCACAAGAATGATCCTCTTGGAGGCATGAGCCTGACATCGCGGGGCTTTGGTGCCATAGCAGGAGTCGTGAAGGAGATAGCAGATGCCTGCTGTGATGGACGGCTGGCAGCCTGCCTCGAGGGGGGCTATAACCTGGATGCCCAGGCCGAGGCGATCGTGGCAGAGCTATGCGCCTTCCAAGGCGATGTGCCCGAGATCAGTGGCACAGACCTTCGCGTGGCGGCGAGGATAGAAGAGGTCAAGAGGATTCAGAGTGCATACTGGAAGTGCTTCCAGTAGTCGGCTCTTGCTCGGGAAAAACTCTAGAGGGTCGATTTGATTTCGAAGATCACCAGCGGAAAAAAGAGATGAGAGATCGAAGAAAAGAGACGAAAAGGGCATGCGAAGGGCTGTCAGCAGATCCAGTTCCTGGCCTCGAAGTACTCCCTGAGGAATGCCCTGAACTCCTCATCCTTGATGCTGGCGATCTCTGGGCCCACTAATATATTATGTCCCTCACGAATCGCCGAAGAGAGGTGTTTCCCGAGGGAGAGGCCTCCGATCTTCGCTGCCAGAAGATCCTGCGGCCGGGTGTAACTGCGGCATAGCTCTACCACAGCCCTCCCATCCCTGATATAAGGCCCGGAAAGAGGCTTGGGATGGGCTTCGAGGAACCTGGATAGGTGGTCGGCCTCCCAGACGGGTGGACCCACACGTCTGCTTGCTCTTGAGAGATGAGAGACCTCCAGCTCGAAGAGCAGGAAAGCCCTGCCCGAGACGCAGCCTACATCGCTGCGAAGAAGGGAGAAGCAGTTCTTCTCCAGAAGGGCTCTGACTGACTCCTCTGCCTTGCGAAGCTGGGGAAAGAGGACATCCTCCACCACGGATGGGGCTGGAAGGAGAAGGAGCATCAGGCTGCTGCCTCGTGCCTCCAATAGCCCCAGAAGCTCCTCGTCCGAGAGGGGCTTGGCGCTGGGAGGAAAGAAGAAGTCGATGTTTGGATGGTGCAGGAAGCATCGCGAGGCAGCAGCGAACTGGAGCATCCTGTCCGGCGTTAGGGCAGCAGCCACATTCCTGCCGGGGTCCACTGGATCGACGACGATGAGGGGCTCACGCCCCGTATAGGCAGCTCTTTCCTCTGCGGCGCGCCCTTCCAGGTCTATCAGCACCCCAGGACGCCATCCCGATGCGGCCTCAAGCACCTTCTCAAAGGAGCCATAGTATATTATGAGCAGCTCTGTGAGGTAGCCAGAGAATCCGCCCACCTTCAGCTCCGAGCCGTAGACTCCAACGCCCTTCATGAACTGCTTGGCCAGAAGAACCTCATCTTCCAGGCCCGGGATCCTTTCGCTCACATATTTTGTGTGAAAAGGAGTTCGATCCACGGCCGACTTCAGCCTAGATGCGTCCTTGACAAGGTAGCATGGAACCAGGTCAACATCGAAGCCGTCGATCTTCGCATGGACATAGGCATGCTCTGCATACTTCTCCTCGTGCTCTGGAGCAATCAGCCTCGCGACCTCAAGGGCCTCCCCGAGATCAGCGCTCTCAGGTACGCCCAAGAAGAGATCGAGGTCATGATCTTGGGCGAGCCATGTGTTCCTGGCCGCGGAGCCGACAAGCATGGCCTTCAGATCAATGCCGCGCTCCGCTGCGAGGCGCTCAGCGCCCAGGAGGATCCGGCCCGAGATCTCCTTCAGCCGTTCTCTCTCCTCAGGACGCGGCCTGATCCTTCCGAGCACCTCAGCCTTGATCTCGGAGAGGGAACTGTGCAAGATCGTCGTAAATGGGGCCTCCGCGCGTAAGAGTGCTCTTCTTGAGGCAAAAGCGGTCCACAGTGAAGCTGCCAAGGTCCGAGCCGGCGAGAGAGGAGATCTTCGGCGAGAGCAGCTCGTTCATCCGGGCGCTCGGCCGGCCCACTCGACCCAGAGTCACATGGGGGCTGAAGCCCCGCTTCTCGCGCTTGAAGCCTAAAGGCGCGAGAGACGCCTCCACTTTTTCGTAGAGCGGCGAGAAGTCTCCCTCCAGGCCCAGCCAGACTACCCTGATGGACCTGTCGGGAAAGGCCCCCATGCCCTTCACCCGCACCACGAAGGGCGAGGCCCTGATCCCGCGCAGGGCTTCGATGATCCTCGCCACCCTCGCCTCGGGCACCTCCCCCAGAAACTTCAGGGTTATGTGCACAAGCTCGGGCCTGACAAGCCTGAGCCCATCCGTCGCGATGCGGCTCTGGATGCGCTCTATCTCCTCGCGCATCCCTTCGGGCAGCTCCACGGCCACGAAGCACCTTATCTCAGTCATCTCAGCACGCTGCCCCTGCTGGCAGATGTCACCGACTTTCTGTACCTGGCCAAGACGCCCTTCGCCTCTGACAAAGGTGCCTTCCACGCCTTTCTTCTCCTCTCAAGCTCAGCGGGGTCCACGAGGAGGTCGAGCTTCCTCGAGGGGATATCTATGCTGATCATGTCGCCAGGCTCCACCAGCGCGATGGGCCCTCCGACTGCGGCCTCCGGTGAGACATGCCCGATGCACGGCCCCCTCGTCCCGCCGCTGAAACGTCCGTCGGTGATCAGCGCCACAGACTCGCTCAGGCCAGCGCCAGCGATGGCGGAAGTCGGAGCCAGGGTCTCTCTCATTCCCGGACCCCCTTTCGGCCCCTCATACCTTATCACCACCACATCTCCGGGCTTCACCCCGCCCCCGACGATCCCCGCCATGGACTCCTCCTCGGAATCGTAGATCACGGCTGGGCCGGTGTGCCTCAGCATGGCCTTCGAGACTGCCGTCTGCTTGACCACTGCACCCTCAGGAGCCAGGCTTCCGCGAAGGATGGCTATGCCGCCCTCCTGGTGCACAGGCGCTTCCAGAGTGGCTATCACCCTCGCATTAGTATCCGGGTTGGCGGGCTTGAATCTCACCAGGTTGTCTCCCAGGGTCTTGCCGGTGACAGTCAATGCTTCCATATTGAGCCGATCCCCGAGCCTGACCATCACCGCGGGAATGCCTCCCGCCCTGTCAAGGTCCAGGATATGATAAGGCCCGCCGGGACGCAGGTTTACCAGGTGGGGCGTCTCTCTGCTCAGCCGATCGAAGCGCTCCAGGTCCAGGTCGATGCCGAACTCGGATGCTACTGCTGGTATGTGCAGGACTGTGTTGGTGGACCCGCCGATCGCCATGTCCACGCAGATGGCGTTGTCTATGGCCTCAGTCGTGACGATCTTTCTCGCGGTGATCCCCTTCTCCACCAGCTCCATGATCTTCATGCCCGATTGCTTCGCGAGGCGTATCTTCTTCGCGTCCACCGCATGGGCTGTGGCGCATCCCGGCAGGCTCAGCCCCATAGCCTCGGTGAGGCAGGCCATCGTGTTGGCTGTGAAGAGCCCTGAGCAGGAGCCAGCTCCCGGACAGGCCGATTCCTCCAGGATCGCCAGCGCCTCGCCCCCCGCCTGCCATCCCTCGAAGACGTTGATCAGGTCGAGATCCTTGTCGCACGCAAAGCCCGGCAGCATCGGCCCGCCTGTGACCACTATGGTGGGAAGGTCGAGCCTTCCTGCGGCCATGAGGTGCCCCGGAACTATCTTGTCGCACGATGGGATCATGACGAGTCCGTCGAGCTGGTGGGCCTGGGCCATGATCTCTATGGAATCCTCGATCAGCTCGCGGCTGGGAAGGGAGTACCTCATCCCCCCATGGCCCATGGCGATGCCGTCGCAGACTCCTATGGTCTGAAACTCGAAGGGCACGCCCCCTGCGGCGCGCACGCCGGCCTTCACCGCCTGAGCAATTCGGTCGAGGTGAATGTGTCCTGGAATGAACTCATTGAACGAGTTGACAATGCCTATGAAGGGGCGGCTGATCTCCTCATCGCAGAGGCCTGTGGCCTTGAGCAGCGCCCTGTGGGGGGCCCTCGCGGCACCCACCTTGGTGATATCGCTCCTCATTTATGGATCTCCCGAGAATCTCTTTCTATAATCTCTTTTAAGCTCGTTCTCCCTTTTTCGGTTTAAGTATTTGCTGATATCAATTTATGATTCAATGGCGATCTGAATCGATCAGTCCTACACCTTAAATACATCAAGATCGCAAGCCCGCTTCAGGTGGCTCTGATGGATGCATATCCTATGTTTCTGGTCTTCCTTGCGATCTACTTAGCTGTGCTGACAGGCATCGGCCTCATCTCCTCTAGACGCCAGAAGTCTGTGACGGACTTCTGGCTCGCGGGGAGGGAGCTTGGCGCCATCACCATAGGCTTCTCCGCGGCTTCGTCGTGGCTCACAGCGAGCGCTCTCCTCCTGGCCACGGGCCTCTTTCTCCTAATGGGCATGAGTTCCATATGGGTCTGGGTCTTCCCCAACATCGCTGGCCTCATAATAATAGCCGCGATCTCCGGGAGGATCAAGAACATCCCGGCCCTGACGCAGCCCGAGCTTATGGAGATCAGGTACGACCCTGTTATCCGAGCGCCCGTGGCGGTTGCCGTCACCATCATGATGATACTCTTCTCAGTCACAGACTTCATAGGATTCAAGCTGGTGCTAGGAACCTTCTTCGGCATCGACCCCTTCTTTGCCGTGGCCATCATGGCAGCCTCAGTGGCTTTCTATGTAAGCATCGGAGGCTTTCGCGCAGTGGTCTGGTCAGACCTGCTGCAGTATCTTCTTCTTGCGGGGCTCGCGATCTATGTGGCGACGCTCTCATTGGGGCTTTCAGCCCAGAAGGGCATATCCCTCGCGTCGGCCTCGACGGCGCTCGGGTCCGACTGGTGGAATGTCCTGGCCATGGGCGGCCTTATGGGGGCCCTCGTCTTCCAGCTCGCCCTCTTGCCCGGGTGGGTCGCAGAGCAGGATCCCTGGCAGAAGATATGGGCCTCGCGCGACGAGCGAGCGGCCAGGCGAGGCCTCATTCTCGGAGCCTTCCTTCTCGCGTTGATCTACCTCTGCTGCCTGCTGACAGCCATCGGCCTCTCGGCGCTCTATCCGCTCCCTGCGGCCGAGGTGGACGCCGAGATGCTCTACCTGAAGATCATCGGCGACAACGTCTCCCCCTGGCTTCTGGCGCTGCTCACCATCTGCTTCGCAGCTGCCTCCATGTCCTGCACAGATACCTTCGCGACCTCTGGGGCATCGTGCATCTCCAGGGACCTGATCCAGAGGCACCTTTGGCCCACAGCCACAATGCGCGAGATGCTCGTGGTGAACAGGCTGCTGGTCGTGATCATGATCGCGATCTCGGCGGCCATAGCGCTGAATGTGAACAGCATCATGGACGCAGTCATCATCGCGACTGTGATCGGCACAACATCCTACTTCTTTCCCATCATCGGCGGGCTCTACTGGCGAAGGGCCACGAAGTGGGGGGCCCTGGCAGCGCTCATCGTCGGCGGCACGACGCAGATCCTTCTCATCTCCTACGAGATCTTCTGGCTTCGCCAGCCGCTGGACAGCATCTCGCCCTTTCTGACGGAGCATGGCGTGCTAGTCGGCCTGTCCCTGAGCGCGATCTCCTTTGTGGGAGTCTCCCTTGCCACGAAGCCGACTGAGGACATACGCCTGGCCCCCTTCTTTCCCGATATTGCTCTGAGGGTCTTTGGCAGCGGGGTTCCAAGGATAGACAAAGAGAGCTCTCGCTACAAAGAGATCATGTCGCAGATAGAGGAGAAGGTCGCAGGCAACAGGTCCCATCTACATCTCTACATCGATCTGGTACCTGTTCGCGCCGACGGCGCATTGATGCCAGAAGCTCTCGACTGGAATGAGTTCGTGAAGAGGCTGAAATCCATGCACACCCTCTGGTTTACGCCCACAGGGTCTCACATAGTCTACAGGCTCTCCCAGGCAGACCTCCTGTCCTGCGTCAAGATGGTGCGCGGGGACACAAGCCAGATCTGGCTCTCTGCGGAGCCGAAGTCGGAGCAACGAATGCGCCAGAGGGAGGAGCTGTGCTTCGCGTACGATGAGATACAGGATGCGCTGCTCGAATTCGGGATGACGGCATCTGTCAGGACATGATGGAAGAGTTTCAGGTAGCAGTGGTGGGAGCTGGGCCCGCCGGCTCCACTGCGGCTGAGGTCGCCGCCCTCGCGGGCGCGAAGGTGGTGCTCATAGATCGCAAGAGCGAGATAGGCACACCTGTGCAATGCGGGGGCTTTCTTCCCGAGGTGCACGAGCTGAAGGGCCTCATGCCTCGCGCAAGGCTGCCGGCAACCCTGGTCGAGATCCCAGAGCGCTGCGTGCTGCACCGCACGAGCCTGCAGCGCATCTATCCCCCCTCGGGAAGGAGCAAGGAGTTTCCCGTCGCTGCGAGGGTCGTGGACCGCAGGGCCTTCGATCGCCACCTGGCATCCAGGGCGGCGCGAGCAGGCTCAAGGGTTCTCCCGGCGACGCGCGCGCGCCTGGATTCTGGCAGGCTTCTTTTATCGGGCCGCTTCTCGGGCTCAATCGCCCCTCAGGTGATTGTGGGGGCGGATGGCCCCAGCTCTGACATCTCCAGGTCGATGGGAAACCCGAAGGGCGAGATGGGCATCTGCATCGAGTACGAGATGGCAGACGTAGAGATAGATGCAGCAGCGGCTGAGATGTATTTCTCCACGCGATATGCGCCCGGAGGCTATGCCTGGATAATTCCCATCGCGAATGACATGGCGTTCGTTGGCGTGGGCGTCAGGGCGTCATATCTTGGAAGGGCAAAGGTTCCCGATCTGCTGGACAGGTTCGTAAAGGAGCATCCACAAGCCTCTGGTAAGCTGAGACGAGGCGAGGTCCTGGCTGTCATGCGCGGCCTGGTGCCTGCGAGCGGTTCTGTTGGATCTCTCCAGAAGGAGGGGCTGCTCCTGGCCGGGGACGCAGCAGGCCATGTCATGGCCACCAGCGGTGGAGGCATACCACTCGCGATGGTCGCTGGCAGGATTGCAGGAGAGGTCGCCTCAGAGCATCTGAAAGGCAGCGCGATGCTTGCGGAGTATCCATCGCGCATTCGCGACGCCTTCGGAAAAGAGCTGGAGAGGTCAGTGAGAATAAAGAAGATGGTCGAGGTGGCCATGCACAGCGACCGGCTCATGGACGCACTCTTGGGGGCTCTAGGCCCCCAGCAGATCAAAGCGGTGATGCGCGCCCAAATACCCGCCGCCTGGCCCAAAGTTCGCGATCACTCAGAAGAGCCTTCAGCCGACGATCGCTGAAGGGCAGCCTTCGTGAATCGCGATAAAAGACAAAATGGCCGAGCTAGCTACTTCTTCTCTTCCTTGGGTGAAGCGCCCAGGAGATCCTCTACGGGCCGAGATCCCTTCTCCACGACCTTGACGTTGATCTGCCCGACGTCGGACGAGATCTCCCTGCCATGAATGCTCTTCCTCTTCTTCCTGCCCTCGGCAGTCGGATGATAGCCGGTTCCAGCGGAGACAAGGATCTTTCTGCGCTTCGTTCCGGGAAGGTCTGAGCGCATGGGAAATCCCTCGCGATCGCTGCCGCCGGTGATCTGCACCGAGTAGCCTGGCATGCCGAGGACATCGCCCTCAATCTTGTCACCTATGTGCTTTCCCAGAAACTTTCCGGATCCTGGGTCCTTAAGCTCAACCTGATAAGCCTTACCGCTTTCGGGATCTGAGACTACAACTCTAAAATCCATCTTTCTTCCTCGTCTTCTTGAAGCGACTCTGACTTAGAGATCGATTCCCTATAAAATCTTATCTTGACCTCGACTGCCCGGAAAGGTGCTAATCCTGCACTTCCGGAAGACTCTTTCTGCAAAACAGATCCCCGAGGCTGGGACGGCCAGGCTCCCCGGATTTGCCCCATCCATCAATGTCTTTAGGGCTCCATCATCCTTGAGTAGTCCAGAAGAGACGATAGGGGATGAGTCCGGATTCTTATTCCCTGCTCCTCAGCGGCCACAGCTCCATTGACTCCTGCCGAGAAGGCGATGCCAATCTTGCCGGGTCCCACGGGGCACCCCATAATCGGCTCCCCGGGCCCTCCCACATCCAGCAGGCCTCCAAAGCCGGCAGCCTTCGATTTTTCCAGAAGGGCTGATGCCCGATCCGCTGCGGCGACTGGTATCGCCCTCACATTGGCGAGGATTCTCCCGGACCCCGCAGAGATAGCATCCGTCACTCGCGTCACCTTGCGGGCCATGAATATCTTCATGGGATCAATAGAGGAGCCAGCATAAGCTACGAGATCGATGAACTCCATCGGCTCTCCTCGACGGACCTCCACCACCCCGGCATAGCTGGTCTCCACTGGTATGCCCATCTTCATAAGCATCCCGTCGAGGGTGATGCTGCAGATGGTCGCGATACCGATGCATCCTTCAGGAATCTCTTCGGAGGGCAAACCATCGCCCTCGTCAAGAATAAGGATGCGCCTGCTTATGGTATATCCTGCGTCAAAGGCCTCTCCCAGAATTCTGAGGAGACTATCTATATCCTTCTCGTTCAGGATGCTCGTATTGGCTATCACATCGCCCCGGCAGCTTTCAAGATCGAAGCTCGTCTTGAACATGCACTCCTCAATCCTGGTGTTGACGAAGCCGATCCTGTCGTCCACGAGGGCGTCGTTCAGCTCTCTCATGCCCATGGGGGTGAGGACCCGACCGCTATAGCCCCGCTTTATGGTGAACCCCAGCTCATCCAGGATCTTGAGGTGATACCGGACTGCCCGCTCCCCCAGCTCGAAGCCACGAGTGGCGAGAGAATCGGATATCGCCCTCGCGCCCACAGGAGTCCCCGCCTCCTCTACGACCCTGAGGATCTCTATGAGCTGCCTCTGGCTCATGTGAGTCTTGGAGAGAAGTCTCATCTCCTTTGACTCTGCGGGGAAGGCAATATATATCATATCCGGCCACCGTATGGCGAAGGAAGTCCCGTGGGGTAGTGGTCAATCCTGAGGGCCTTTGGAGCCCGCGACGGTGGTTCGAATCCGCCCGGGACTATCATCACCATTCGATGAGAACGCAGAACATAGGAAACTTAAATATATCACCACAGGCGTTCAGAGCCAGGGTCGCTCTGGGCCTCTGTGGCTATATGCTCCGGTAGTGTAGTCCGGTCAATCATTCCGGCCTTTCGAGCCGAAGACTCGGGTTCAAATCCCGGCCGGAGCATCAACACATAAACATCATGACGCCTGTGTGCGATTATTTTCTGGTTTTTATATGGGGGTCGCCCTATACGGTTGAGGCCCTATGGCCAAGAGAGATGTCAGAAAACGGCCGTCCTGTCGCTCCTCCAACATGGGTGATGGCGAGATGGCGACTCCATTTTCACCAGAACACAAGGTCAGAGCATGCTGGAATCCGCCTCGAAGTGCATCGATTTTCAGTCTTGATGCTCGATATGTTTATATCTCATTAAACTGCAAAAGACGCCTGTGCCTGAGCAAAACACTCAAATATCAGACGAGAATGATGATAAGGTCAGGTACCCACACCACAGGAGGGGTAGGCGCTTTGCCTGGGTGGCAGAGCAACTCCAGGTCTCCGGACCCAAAGCATCCTGTCGGGGTGGTTCCAAGGATCAAAGCGCTTCTATGCGCTTTAAATCCTAACGATTGAGGGTAAAGTAAGGAGGTGGGAACGAAATGAGAAAAGAGATAGCTGTTTTGGTGCTTATCGCCATGGCCCTAGTAGGTATGGCCGGTGCAGCCAACTACATGTATGAGAAGGCATCGGTTAAGGGCGTCGGATACAAGAACGTAGAGATGATCATTTCCACCCAGTGGGGCTTCAATGGAGCCAAGCTGGTAGAGAAGGAGTCCGGATCGGGCAACGTCATCACAGAGAGGACTGAGCTCGAGGCCGAGAGGCAGCTCAGCCACGACATGCAGACTGGGCTCTATGTGGATGCTAACGGGAAGCCAATTTGCGATTACCCGACCGGCTCATGCCCGATGGATTACATCAACTTCACCAAGGAAGCCGAGTTCGAGTACATGCCAGTCTCTTACCAGACGGGCACATATGACCAGAAGTGGGTCGAGAAGCTCTGCGTCCAGAACTACAGGATCGGCGCTGTGCTGACTGAGATGTACACCCATGCCGAGCACCTGCAGAAGACAACTGAGGTCAGGACCAGGGGATATGGTATCGTCGATCTCATCAATCGCAAACCATGCACCCCAGCCTGCTGCACAGGTGTCCTCGAGGCTAACCTGAACTCCAACGTCATCGGTGTCGCTCACATCGGCTGGATCTCCAGGGACCCCGCGGCAGACACACAGCTCAAGGGACGCCATGCTGAGTACGGCAGGTCTGTAGAGGACCTCACTGGTGTCTTCTCGATCGAGAAGTTCATCCAGCTCTGGGGCAACTCCACCTGCGGCGCTATCAGCGTTGACTGGCTGCCCTGCGTGTAAATAGATAAAACTAAAAAGATACTTGCTCCGGCGCATGCCGGGGCAGTTCATTCTATTTTAAGTCCAAGCGTTGTTGTGCGGTATTCCTCTTCTGCATCACGGAGCCGTCGATTTACTATATTCAGCATTTCGAAAGCATTCAACGTGAATTTCGGCGAAACATCCGAGATGCATTCGACAGGTTTATATGCTAATAATCGAACCAGAGAACTTGCCTGAATGCAGTAATTGTGCAGTCAGATAAAAGAAGCTATCAGGCGCTTCACATCGGGAGGGATGGATTGGAAGGTCGTGGCTGTTTGTCTCTGGCCGTGTCGTCGGCGAAAGCAGTTTCGGCACCTTTGGTGGAACAGCACATGGAATCCATCGAACCGAAGGTCATCCGCCCTGCTGTAGTGATGTCACGTGAGGATCTTTTGCGGTCCCAGGACGGCCTAAGATCCGACGTAAGGAGGTGGGAACGAAATGAGAAAAGAGATAGCTGTTTTGGTGCTTATCGCTATGGCCCTGGTAGGCATGGCCGGTGCAGCTAACTACATGTACGAGAAGGCATCGGTTAAGGGCGTCGGATACAAGAACGTGGAGATGATCATTTCCACCCAGTGGGGCTTTGGAGGACAGAAGCTGGTAGAGAAGGAGTCCGGATCGGGCAACGTCATCACAGAGAGGACTGAGCTTGAGGCCGAGAGGCAGCTCAATCACGATGGAAGCCCAATCGGCGCCACAAAGAATCAGGATGGCACATACACAATGGTTTGTGAGTGGCCAACCGGCTTGTGCGCAATGGACTACATCAACTTCACCAAGGAAGCCGAGTTCGAGTACATGCCAGTCTCTTACCAGACGGGCACATACGACCAGAAGTGGGTCGAGAAGCTCTGCGTCCAGAACTACAAGATCGGAGCCGTGCTGACTGAGATGTACACCCATGCCGAGCACCTGCAGAAGACAACTGAGGTCAGGACCAGGGGATATGGTATCGTCGATCTCATCAATCGCAAACCATGCACCCCAGCCTGCTGCACAGGTGTCCTCGAGGCCAACCTGAACTCCAACGTCATCGGTGTCGCTCACATCGGCTGGATCTCCAGGGATCCCACGGCAGACACACAGCTCAAGGGACGCCATGCTGAGTACGGCAGGTCTGTAGAGGACCTCACTGGTGTCTTCTCGATCGAGAAGTTCATCCAGCTCTGGGGCAACTCCACCTGCGGCGCTATCAGCGTTGATTGGCTGCCCTGCGTGTAAATAGATAAAACTAAAAAGATACTTGCTCCGGGAATGCCCGGGGCCAAAAATCTTTTTCTTTTCTGTGATTTCCGGGTTTCAGGCAATCAATTCGCCAGGAATTCCCGCCCAACTGGTCCAAAGAACGCCTCTGAAGCTCAACCTGCGGAAGAATGCGCAGATCTCGATGGGATTTGCCGGGGGTCATCTGCCAGCATATAGCCGCATAATATGCCGAGATGAATTCAATCGCAAAGGACCCAATCCACGGCTTGAAAAACATTACGGGCGGAAATACATCATGGATTATTCAACGCGGGGCTATAACAGATAAATTTATATCAAATAAGGCACAAGATGAAACCAGAACAAGTCTCGCCCGGAACCTGGTGAGAAGGGATATTTAAGGTTATATAAAATCGGGGGTGAATGTAGCATGAAGGGAGTAGTACTAGCGGCAGTAGTATTAGTGGCTATGTTGGTTGGGTACTGCAATACCGGCCTTGCAACTGTGCCACTCATACCGCCCGTGCAGTATGAACAGTTTTGTGAAGACCAAAAAGTCTCAGGAACAGGAGTTATCGACGTCAGCACATCGATCATCGACAAAAAGATCGCCCTGGAGTATTATAATACCATGGCAGGAGACGGTGACTTCGAGCTTAATTCGGAGCATGCATACTCGCAAGATGCGGATAAGCTCAAGAGGAACATCTCCTCTGTGAACGGCGGCAAGAAGTCCAACCTGAACCTCTACGAGAACACGAAGCTCACTTACGCAGGCAACACGCCACTCACCGGCGGAAAGTTCCTGCACTCCAAGGAGTTCTACGGAGGGATCGGAGCCGATGTTCAGGAGATGTTCTCGGTGAACGAGATGGAGAAGGAGCAGACGTCGTACTTCACATCGACGGTGCCATACAACCCGGCTGCCATCGATCCAAATACAGGAAACTTCCTGACGCCCGAGCAGATCCCAGAGGCGTTGAAGCGTGCTGGACGAAATACGGTCGCCGCTAACGAGCTCATGAAGAGCGTTGACTATAGTACAGGCGAGGTGACCGAGAACCCGGCACACCTGATCGGCATGGAGATGAAGAACACCTTCAACGGCACATGGGGAACTGACGCGAAGTGGCACAAGATCTTCTACAAGGATATAAAGGCCCACGAGATGTTCACAGGAAAGTTCGAGGCCGAGAAGACCATCAAGTTCCACGACAATCCTGTACCTGAGAAGATAACCCTGGCTTGCGACGGCATAGACTGCTAGGCTGAACAAGCCCGGCATCTATTCTTTTTTTGATTTCAATGGGGGTTGCTGATG
>MVRK01000114.1 GCA_002067365.1 Methanosaeta sp. PtaU1.Bin060
AGAGAGGTCCGAGGTTCTGGCACAGCTCATGAATGGCGCAGCAGAGCTAGGCGCGCGAGGATTCGGACGCGAACAATAGATCACCAGGAGACTACCCTGTAGAGCCAGTTGCAGGCCAGCGTCCAGGCCTTGACAAATCCCGAGCCCTTCTCCAGCTTCTCCCTATCCTTCTTGTTGTATGTCTCCTTATCCTTCATCCATGAGTCCATGGCCCCTCTCTCGTCCCGTCGGGATATAACCATATCGGCCCACTGGTATCTGGAGATGCGAGACGAAAGATAGTTCTCTCTCAGTCCTCGCATGCTCTCATGGGCTCTTTCACGAGGAGGGTGAAAAGGGTCACAGCCACTGCGATGGCTGCGAAGGCCGAGACTGTGCTGCCCACCCCATAGGCATCAGCAGTCAGGCCGGCGATGAGCGGCCCCACCACGACGCCCAACATCCGCGCTGTGTTGAAGATGCCGAAGATCTCTCCGCGGCGCGTGGCACATGTCGTGTCGGCGATGAGCGAGGCCGCAGCAGGATTTCCCGCTCCAAGGCCAAGACCCATAGCCGCAAAGAGCAGGGCGACCTCCGGCAGGCCGAAGGCTCTGGGCAGGAGGGCGAAAGCTGAGGCTCCTGCGAGACATCCCGCGAAGATGAGGGCTTTTCGTCTCCCGCGATCCGCCTGATGGCCGAAGTAGATGTTCGAGAGGGCTGTGCCTCCCCCATAGGCCATGTAGATCAGCCCCACGTCCGTGGCCGAGAGGCCGAGGCCAGCCGCATAGTCCGGCAGCATTGTGTAGTTGAATCCTCCCACGACTCCCACCCATAGGACGACGGAGCAGCATGCGAGAAAGGTGAGGACGTACCCCCTGTCTATCAGCCGCTTCTCCATGCGCTCTGGATGCTCATCGATCTCCATCTTCACGGGCTCCTTCACATTGAGTTGGACGATGACGACTGCCATCGCACCCAGGAGCGCCCAGAAATAGAAGGGCGCATTCATGCCGAAGTGGTCGTAGAGGACTCCACCGAAGAGGGGGCCGAAGGCCAGGGCGGAGTAGAATGAAGCGTTGTACCAGCCCAGAGCAGCGCCCCTCCCTTCGGCTCTCGTCTGGTCCACGATCAGGGCCATGGCCAGCGGCCAGACTGCAGAGGCCCCCACACCGCCCAGGGCGCGGATGAGAAGAAGAATGTAGGCGCTGCTCGCGTAGATGTAGAGCAGCGGCATAAATGTGAATGTGGCGAGGCCCAGGAGCAGGATCCTCTTTCGCCCGATCCGATCGGAGAGGCGGCCGATGGGAACCTGGGTCAAGAGCTGCGTAGCGCCGTAGATGGAGACTATAAACCCAAGCAGGGTATAGGATGCACCGAGGCCCAGGGCGTAGTGAGGAAAGATGGGGGCGACCAGGGAGAAGCCCAAGACTGCGACGAAAACCGCCAGATAAAGCGGCCCAAGGGCGCTGAAATCCTGCCCGGAATCCTGCATCAGCCTAAAACTTCAGCTCCATGCCGAGAATAGTCTCTGTGTATGTCACGCCGTTGATCTCCCTGATGCTGAGGACTGCTCGATTGAGGTCGGATATGCTCTCCACATCAGCTATGGCGATGAAGTCCCTCTCGCCGTAGACGGGCACTACCTCGCGAATTCCTTTGATCCTCTCCAGAGCATCATGCACCGCCTTCTCAGTGCCCGGCTCCACGTTGATCATGATGAACCCTTTCAAAGGAGACCACCTCAGGAACATGATTCAGGGATGTTTGCGAGTGCAATCACATCCCTCTTAGTCCTTTAAACAGCCCTCATAATGATTATTCTTTTCCCTCGGAAGTGGGGCCGTTCCTCTGCATGATCATGCCCTTCAGGGTCTCGATCTCCTCCATGAAGCGATCAAGAGGCTCGATGTTCGCAGCCTGAATCACGCAATCCAGAGCCACCTCCAGCCTTCCCATGGCCATCAGCACAGAGGCCATGGCCTCCATGTCGAGCGCATCCCCGCCCCTCCGAAGAACAGTCTCGTAAGCCTGCAATGCCTCCTCCAGCCTTCCCAGTCTCCTCAAGGCAAGGCCCTTGTTCCGCAGGGCTTCGAGGTTCTCTGCATCGATGGCCAGAGATCTATCGCAGCTCTCGACCGCCTCATCGACACGCCCCAGGCGATAGAGCGTCACGCCTCTGTTGTTCCACGCCTCGGGGATATTCGGGTTCATCTCGATGACGCGGTCGAAGATCTCCAGGGCCTCCTCGTATTCCATGCGCCTGACCTTGTCTATGCCCTTGTGAATCAGGATCTTCTCCTTGGTGTTCATGAGGCCTCACATATAGCCCTGGATGGGAGCGCACTCGCTCGCCTTCGAGCCCGAAGCCCCATCTCCGCCCGGCCTTTTTATCTCTCCGAAGAGCTTTTCGTAATCCCGGAGATGACCGCTAAGCCAGCCTGATAGCTCCTTGGCCGCCAGAGGTGACAGGATTATCTCTGTCTCGATCCTCCGCTCCATGACAGTCGTGTTCTTGTCGCCTTCGAGGACCTTCGGCGAGTCGTTGTAGAAGGCAATCCGAAAGTCATAGGGGCTGTGGCCGCCGATGGCTCCAATCGCGTAGACCTGCTTGAAATCAGGGCTCCTGGTGATCTCCACTGAAACTTCCATATCCAAATAAACCGCCTCTTGATTAAAAAGGATGATGACAGACTCGATGATATCGCATGAGGATTTTATCTCGGCGCGCGAGCCCGTTTTCAAAAGATGGCCTTCGGCCCTAGAGATGCACTTGATCCGGACATCATTTATTCTGCTTTTCCATCACCAGATCCTCGAATTCGCAGGGCTCATCGATGGTCTCTAGCTCGCTTTTCTTGATGAGGGCTGTCTCCTCGATGCACTCAAGCTTGCTCTCGCCATCCACGATCACAGCGGCCTTTGTCCTGGCCACTGCTGAGAGGCTGCTCATGAGCCGCGCCTTCTTGAGCATGCTCTGGGAGAACTTCGAGACTCCTGTCAGAACCACGAGGTCCTCGTCCCTGGTTATCGCATTGAAGGGCGCTTGAGAGGCCGGAACCACCTCAAAGCCGATCTCAAGAAGGAGGCGCAGGATGTTGTCGGTAACCTGTGAGCGCGCATCATCCACGCTTCCCTTGGCAAACGGGTTCACCGGCTGGATCAGCTCCTCCTCGAAGATCTCCTCGATCCTCAGAGCCACGTCCACAGAGGTGTCCATGCTCTCTGTCTCGTACTTGCTGATGGTCCTGCGGGAGACGCCAAGCTCTGATGCCAATGCTCCTAGCGATATGCCCCGCTCGAGCCGGAGCTGTCTCATCTTGAGGCCGTCGATCCGCACATAAAGGCCGCCGTGCGCAGCGTAGACAAGCGGCAGCTCCTCCTCTATGATGCAGTCCGCCAGCGTCGGAAGGCTGAGAGTCGGGATGCCATAGCGGAAATATACGGCACCCCTCTCCAGGAACTGATCCCTGGTCTTCTCTCCCACGAGGAGAGGACTGGCGAAGAGATGCTTTGCGAGGCGGCGGACCTCCAGGGCGGTCTGCTCATTCAGGCCGTCGATGTTCGATAGGATCTTGAGCAGCAGGAGCATGTCCCCTCTCCTGGCTGCAAGATCGAAGCTCCTGGGACGGAGATAGCAGCGATCCGAGGTGGAGAACCCCGCCTGCCTCAGAACCTCTTCCACCCGCCCGGCGAGAAGTTCCTTATCCATCATTATATATCATCCTTTGACGGCTATTTAAGGTTGACCATGTTCATCGGAATAGATGATACCGATTCGGAGAAGGGACTTTGCACGACCTACCTGGCTGCTGTGCTCATGGAGAGGCTCAGAAGTTTGGGCGAGGTCAAAGGCTTTCCGAAGCTGATCCGGCTCAACCCCTGCGCCCGCTTCAAGACACGCGGCAACGCAGCCATCTCCTTTGAGCTTGAGAGCGACAGGCCCGAGGATGTGAAGGAGGAGGCCATCCAGGCCGTCCTTGAGCTCTCGGACTTCTCAGGGGTGAACACAAACCCGGGCCTAGTGGTGGCGGAGAGGGTGACGCCCCGGATGGAGGCGTTCTATCGCCGCGCTTTAACGGAGATCCTGGAGATCCAGGAGGCACGAGACCTCCTGGACGAAGAGGGGATCTGGCACAGGGGCTTCAAGAAGGGGCGCGGCCTGATAGGGGCACTGGCGGCCATTGGAGCCACTCTCCCTGACTTCACCTACGAGCTTATAGTCTACAGGGAGCGCCAGCGCTGGTCTACGCCGCGCGTGATCGATAGCGAATCCGTCTGGGAGGCGGACGAGCGAACCTACCCCGATACGTGGGATACAGTGGATCGGCAGAGCGGAAGGGTAGTCTTCGCACCGCACTCGGGCGATCCAGTGCTCTTCGGCATCAGGGGGCGCGATCCCGATGTCCTGGAGACTGCCTTTCGGACCATAAGATCAGAGCCCTCGGAGCGAAGGGTGCTATATATCACAAACCAGGGAACCGATTCCCATATCCTGGATGGCGAGATCGCCCTTGTTCGTGAGGATCAGAGCTACAGGCTGAGGGGCTCTGTGGCAGGAGAGCCGAGGGCGATCGCCGGCGGGCATCTCTTCTTCACGCTTCAAGATGGTGGGTCCGCCCTGAACTGCGCCGCCTTCGAGCCCACAAAGGGCTTCAGGTCCATCGTAAAGCTTCTCCGGCCCGGGGACGAGGTGGAGGTTTACGGGGCTGTTCGGGACGAGACACTCAACCTGGAAAAGATCAACATCCTGCGGCTTGCAGAGCAGCATATTCACATCGTGCCGGCATGCCCGATATGCGGTCGCCGCATGGAGTCTGCGGGCCGTGGCCAGGGCTACAGGTGCAGGCGCTGCAAGACACATGCGGAAGGCCGCAAGCGCGAGGTCGCTGACCGTGAGCTGGAGACGGGCTTCTACGAGGTCCCTCCCTCTGCGCGCAGGCACCTGGCAAAGCCCCTCGTGCGCATGATGGGCGTGAGGACTCACCCGAGCAGATGAAAAAGCGATAGCAGATGAAAAAGCAACAGCAAATATCATGTTGCATTTCAGGATTCGCGATAACAGATGCGAAGTCATATCTCGCCTTCGCCATTCAGAGTGGGCAGGCTGAATTAAGAGGCCAGATTCACAGAAAAAAAGAGAGAACAGAGACTCAAAAAATTTACTTCTTGAAGGCACCCTCCAGGGGCGGGATGACCTGCTTCTTTCGGGAGAGGACCTTCTCCCTGTAGATGGAGTTGTTGGCGAGTTTGCCGTCGAAAGCCTTCTCGAAGCCGGCGGCTGCAGCTGCATCACCCACGAAGAGGAGATCGCTTGCCTCCTTCATGACGTCCGTCAGCATGAGGACTATCATGTTCAGCTTCTCCGCCTCCATCATCTTGTTCATCTCGGCGAGGATCGCCTCCCTCTTCTGCATCAGGTCGGCCAGGTCCATGACCTCAATCTGGCCGACGCCTGCCTTGGTGCCTGAGAAGTCGAACTTCTTGAAGTCGCCCAGGAGGATATCCTTGGCGGACTTGGCGGATATGTCGCTCTTGGCCTTGAGCAGATCCATGCCGAACTTCATGGGGTCCACGCCCGCAATCCTCGAAAGCTTATCCACAGCGGCCTTGTCGCGTGGGGTGCATGTTGGAGACTTGAAGAGGACTGTATCCGAGAGGATGGCCGCCATCATCAGGCCCGCCATCTCCTTGCTGATGACGATCTTGTTCTGCTCGTAGAGGTTCGCGATGATGCCGCCAGTCGCGCCTACGGGCTCGTTCAGGAAGAAGATGGGCTTGCCTGTGGCAATGCCTCCTATCTTGTGGTGGTCCACAACCTCGACGATGTTCTCCATGTTGAGCTTGTCCACGGCCTGAGCCATCTCATTGTGGTCAACGAGAATGACCTTCTTGTCCGTAGCATCTGTGAGCTTCACCGGGTATGGGACCTTGAAGAAATCCAGCAGGAACTTTGTCTCGTTGTTCAGATCACCTGCCACCGCTGCAACAGCTTCCTTCATTCCCAGAGCATTCTTGAGGTTCGCGTAAGTTATGGCAGAGGTTACAGAATCGGTATCTGGACTCTTATGCCCAACTACATAGATGGTGTCGGTCAAACAAAGCACCTCAGCATTGTTAATGTAGAACATCAACTTAAAGCTTACTGGACAGGGCCGGCAAACCAGGGCGCATAGGAGATCTACGAAGAAAAATGAAAAACAACAGATAATTAATGTAAGATGAGCAAATCCTCTCCGATACTCTTATAGCTCATCATCGCCTATTCCAGTTGTCCCCTTAGTGGATGGGCACGAGCTCAAACATCCGTTCTGCTGTGAATGCCTGCGAGAATAAGGGGCGACAGGCCGCGTTGATAGGTCCTTGCGGTAGGATAATGACTACGAGTCTGCCTGTGACCGCAAGACAACCCAGATGTGGTACAGACGCCCGCTGCGAGGGTTACTGGGGCAGACTGCGGAATGATCCAGCGAATGACGTCCCGGAGTTAGTGACGGGCGACAGCACCAACACCGCATCCTTGCGAATAAAATCATTTTTTGGCGAGTTGGTTTTTCAATTTATGGTGAAAAGGTTAATCATCCTTCAGCTCAAGGCTGTGGTGTGGAAGGCAAGCTCATCACCCTGGAGGGAATCGACGGATCGGGAAAGAGCACTGTTGCCAGAGAGCTGGTCTCAAGGCTTCGGGAGCTTGTGCCTGAGCGAAGATGGGTTCTGACTGCAGAGCCGACGCAAGGCGAGGTTGGAGAAGTCCTTCGGGCCCGACTCAAAGGGCAGGAAGAAGAGGAGCCCGTCAGTCACATGGAGGAGCTATTTCTTTTCATGGCGGATCACGCGGATCACCTGAAGAGGACCATCATCCCGTCCCTGAGGGAAGGTGCCGCGGTGATATCCGACAGGTATGCAGACTCCACTGTCGCTTACCAGGGCATAACTCTGCGCGGCATAGTCCCTGACCCTCTCAGATGGATCCAGAGTCTTCTCAAGCCCTGGAACGTCGTTCCCGCAAGGACGCTCTTCTTTGCCATCGACCCGGCCCTCGCCCTGGAGAGGATCAGCTCACGAGAGGGCAGGGAGAAGTTCGAGCGCCTCGACTTCCTGAAAGAGGTGGACGAGAATTTCGAGCTGCTCGTCTCGGAGGAGAAAGAGAGGTTCAAGCGCATCGATGCCTCTCTTGGTCCTGATGATGTCTCTGAGATCGCTGTGAAGGCGGTGCTCGATCTCATCCGCTGAGCCGGGGTTCTGAAAAGAGAGCCAGATCGATCAATCTCTTTGCCCATGCCAGCTTCTTTCTCTTGCGTGGCGTAACCGTCTCGTCATCGAAATCAAAGCCCACGAGCCTTATTGATGCAGCGCCCAGGGCCATCGCCAGAAAAACGCATCTGTCACCGTCTGTGAAACCACCGAAGTTGTAGATGCCCTCAGGTGGCCTGCATTGCGCAGTGCCGATCACCTCTCTCAACTGTGGCACAAAGGCCCTGAGCGCGTCAAGGTTATCCCCGTGGGCGTGGACGACCACGATCGAGCCTTGCTGATTCGCGTCAAAGATCTCCTGGAAGGGACCGTCCAGGTCGGTGACGATGATTGCGGGCACTATTTTTTTCCTCAGGAGGACGGCTGCTGCCCCATCTGCGGCTATGAGAACTGCATTCTCCTCATTGAGGCCTCCGACCTCCTCATCCAGGGATGGCGCATTGCCGCAGACGATCACAGCTCTGCCGCGCACCTTATCTGCAGCCGCCGCGAGGCAGTCCTCGAAGTCGCGCAGAAGCTGGGTGAGAAGTCGAGCGGCCTCTTCGTCCCTTGAGCGGGAGAACCCGAAATCGTCCAGGATCCTCAGGTAAAACGGCTCCCAGGCATCATAATCCATTGATAGCGAGTCTGAATTCTTGGAAGATAAGGGCATTGCTCTCAATGAAGAACACTGCGGAAATGGATAGCAGCTAGACCAAAATACGAGAAAATCCTAAAGAAAATAGAGAAGAGGGGGGAGGATTATCCCCTAATAAACCCTCGGGAACTCGGCCTGTTCCAATGCCTTGAAGCAGGTGCAGTCGAAGACGCCCTTCACATTGGAGCCGAAGCCGTAGCTACCCTTCTGGTAGTATGTGGGCATGGTCATGTAGCCGCCGAAGCAGCAGGGCAGCCAGTCATCCGAGGCCTCGATCCTCTTGTAAGGCACATCAAGGGTCATGTTCTTCTCGATGTGGTAGGTTCCCCAGTAGTCCTCATCGATCTCGATGGCGGGGTGCTTCCAGGCGGTGTATGTCAGGGGGCTCTTCGTGATAATCTGGTTTGCGCCATTCTTTACAGCGTCCTTAGTGACCCACTGCTGGTCTCCCTGCAATACGCCCAGGTGGACCTTGCCGTCTGTTACGTCCTCATTGATCTTCATCTGGGTCACTGCATCGCCCTCATAGATCGGGTCATATGTGTAGTTGAACTTCTCCTTCGCCACGAGGTCCAGCTCCTTATCGAGGGCGTGGGCGTACTCTACCTCATGGTGCATGGAAGTGGCTGCACGGTAGTTCTTGACCCAGGTCTTCTCCTTCAGGAGAGAGCTGTAATCCACTGGGTTGGCTGCGTAGTAGCCTGTGCCAACAGCTATCTTCATGGGCGCATAGACCATTGCGTTGTCCTCTTTGAACTGGATGCAGCTCAGGTTGTAGTCATTCCAGTCCTCTGCAACCGGGTGTTTGGTCCTCTCCATGTGGTATGCAGCGAGGGTGGCCTGGTTGTCAATCGAACCGCTCCCGTGAGCGTAGTTCTTCATTTCCAGGTTTCCTTCCTTGGCGTACATGTAGGTCATGAAATAGCCATTGCCCTGCACACTTTGCTCGAAGGTGAAGCTCGTATTCTTTTCTGTTGATGTCGCATAGTTGTACCATTGCCCATCGGCGGCAGATTTCATTAGCTCTGCCGTGGATAGCCCAATAAGAGCGACCAATAATACTGCCGCTAGTATAACCTTCTTCAGATCAATCCCTCCATCCAAAGCGAATAATACTATGCTTCTTGATGACTCTGCCCTCCTTTTTAGACAACTCACCTATTTTAATCTGTTGATTGCCTTTTTAAGGTGATTTGGAATTTCGCAATGCAGCTGTAGCACAGCATCACGTCGATCGCCTTCGGACAGGATACTCAAAGCTCCACAGCTGCCGTAAATTTGGGATTCGCACAGAGGCTCGAGCGTCTGATCATTTGTCCCTTCAGCAGAATACCATAGATGATTAGACACACAGCTATCTTCTAATAATATCTTCTCATTAATTATTTTTAATACAATTATAAAAACACCACCAAATTTATATCCCAAACATATGATTTATTTTAAAATAGTATTGATATTTCTGGGCGCAACACCAAAAGATTAATACGTAAAGGGTTTCTCGATATTATTTCAGCATGCCCATTCCTATCGATCCTATGAGAAGATTGACTTTTGCCATGAGCAAGGATATCGGAGCAGCATTGCTCCAGCTGAGATTGATATTTATATAACTGATGGGCATTGATCATCAGGTCGATATCGGGCATGCTGGAAACCCACGTACAGCGCCGTAGAGAAACGCTTCGCTGAAGAAGGCGAAGGGTTCCCGCGGAAGTGGGAGCCAAACCCCAGCCGTGTGCTGGAACAGGAGGACAAACGGGGGATGCTGGCAGAACTGGAAGATAAGAGAAGCAAACTCAGGCAGGAATCCCTTGCATTCAAGGACAGACGCAGCCAACTGAACGCCGAGGCGAGCAAATGGGCCGCCAAGCGAAACGAGCTCAACAAGGCCACCAAAGAGCTGATCGATAAGGCCCAGGAGCTCAAGAAGCTGCGGGATGAGAACAACAAGAACGTGGCCGAGGCAAAGAAGCTTCGGGACGAGTTCAACGAGAAGACCAACCAGCTCTATGCGAGGATCGACGAGATCCGGAAGAAATACAATCTCACTGGAGAACGCTCCATCCGGGATCTGCGCAGGGAGATCGATCACCTGGAGTTCAGGCAGCAGACCGAAGTCCTAAGTCCCGACAAGGAGAAGCAGCTCGTGGACAAGATCTCAGCGCTGCACTCAGAGTTCAGAAGCCGCAAAGAGCAGCTTGAGAAGAACGAGGAGCTGAGGAAGCTTCTGGATGAGGCGCAGGGCCTGCGGGATCAGGCATCCCAGCACCATGAGCAGGTCACTAAGTTCGCTGAGCTGGCCCAGGAGTACCACGACAAGATGATCGCCACCTTCAAGGAGGCAGACCAAACCCGCGCAGAGGCTGACGCAGCCCACAAGGAGTTCGTGAAGGCCCAGGAGGCCGCTGACGATCAGCACAAGGAGTTCATTCGCACTCAGCGCGAGGTCCGCGACTTCGAGAAGGTCATCGTCGGCCTGAAAAAGAAGAACAGGGATATCAAGGAGGACCGCGCCAAAGAGGTTGCCAAGCGCGAGGCTGAGGAGATCCTCACCCACTTCAGGCAGGGCGAGAAGCTGAACACTGCAGATCTGCTAAGGCTGCAGCGTGCTGGACTCGTGTAAAATACATTATTCTTGAGGGCAGAGATCCTGCCCCTTTCTTGGATTTTGGGCCTATCGCAGTACCTTCTTCATCCAGACCCGCGAAGGCTGTTCTCTATCCCTGTTAATTCGGCACCTTATTTACCTCATCAGTCGCCTTCGCGGATTCGGATGCTATCTTGCGAAGAGCCCGGCCTTGAAGGGATATGGACGGACAGGTAAGATTTTAAACTCCAGCATCAGATCCGAAATGATGAACGAGATCCGCCTGCTCTTTGGAAGGGCAGTCATAAGAGACAGGCAAGAGTTTTTATCAGCGCTGAGGGCTTTGCAGGCCCGGCATGGCTGTGCAATCCAAGCCCTGGACGCTGACAAGGTCGTCAGCGAGAATCACATTATCTTCGCAGCCAGGAAGGCGCTTATGGCCTTCGCCTCTGGAAGAAACATCGCCAAGGACCCGGGTGTTGAGATATTGCGCTACGCATCGGGCGAGCGGCAGATCGAGAGGGCTCTGGCCATAGGGGTCTCCGATTCTACTGAGAGGATCGCGCTGGTCATGGCCTCTCTTGGCGAGAGCCGCTGGCCGCAGGCCTCGGAGCTGTCGGCCCTAGTGGAATCCGACGGCCTTGGCTGCTCCTTCAAGAGCGCTGCTGTGAGGGAGACATTCAAGATCTCCCCCGAAGAGATTGAGGCCGTCGGCGAGTCGAGGATCCCGGACCTCGTTTTGGAGAGGGTCGCCCTGGTGGAGACATACCGATGAGAGGAGGGAGAGTTCTGCGATGAAAGAAGAGTTTTACACCCAGAAGCGATGGCTCAACTGGATGAACAAGGTCAAAGAGAGCGGATTCAAGCTGACTGAGCCCGAGGAGAAGAATGCCGGAGCCGTATTCATCTACATCATGGATGATGTGGTCCTGGCCTGCCTCAAGGTCATCGCGAGGTGCGAGAGGGAGGTCATAACCCCCGAGGAGGCCATATCAGAGATCGCCGCCATCAGGGAGATAGTCTTCCAGGAGCACGAGTCGCTCGGAGAGGATGCAGACCTGATGCTCGAATCCCTCAAGACATCCCTTGCAGCCGTCTTCGTCTCCTGCCAGCGCTACATCGCAGGGAACTTCGACCGCGAGAGCACCATCGAAGATCTGGTAGTGGGCGCTGTAGAGGCCGAGAGACAGGAAAATCTCGATGGAGCCTTCGACCTGCTGAGCCAAGTGGGTGCCAGGGTGATCGGCGGGGAGGGCATTCCCGAGATGGGGGAGCTGCCCTACAGCATGACCGCAGAGCTCATGGACGGAATAGACGCCATATCTGCGGCCATGATCGGAGACGACAGCTACAAAGAGGACGACGGGACAGAAGAGTGCGGCGAGGGAGAGGAACCTTAGAAAACCAAAAAAGCTTTTTTAAAATTTTAAAGAGATTTTTGGAGATTCACCAGGGGCGCTCGAAGGCCTCGCGGCCCCGCTACCCCTGCCTGGTTATGATCTCGATGCCCTCATCCAGGATCACCACTGTGGCCTCCGCCTGGGAGACGAGGGCCCCTTCTACCTCCCAGAGAACCGGATACCTGTGAACTGCGCCCGCCCTCAGCAGTTGCTGCAGGGCATATTCCACTCTCTCCCCCTTCAGCCATCGGCGTGCGAAGGGGAGCGTCTTGTACCGCTCTGCAATCTCCTTCATCAGCACCCTCGCCTGGGGAAGCCTGACCGGCCGCTGCATAGAGAAGCCGTAGATCTCGGTTGTAGGCGCCTCGCTTATCCTGCCTGAGCCGTTCGTGGCGAAGGGCTCGATGGCCACCACGTCACCCGGCTTCAGGATCACGCCCTTCTCCATAGCCCTATTGGGCATAGCGGGCTCAGCATGTGCCTCATATCTCTGAAGGCCGTGGCCCGTCAGGTTGGAGACGGGCTTGTAGCCGTATCCCATGATGGCCTTCTCGATGGCTGAGCCGATCTCTCCCGTCCGAACCCCTGGGCCGATCAACTCCAGGGCAGCCTCCAGGGCAGCCTCTGATGCCTCCACGAGATCCGGATGGCCGCCTAGATCGACTGTAACTGCAGCGTCTGCAACGTAGCCGTCCACATGAACACCCACGTCGAGCTTCACCATGTTCTCGCCGAAGCGGCTCGTGTCCCGGGGTGAGGGCGTGTAGTGGGCCGCGGCCCGATCAAGGGAGATGTTGCAGGGAAACGCGGGCTCTGCTCCCTTGGACCTGATCGAATCCTCGACGAACTCGGCCATCTCCAGCAGCGAAGCGCCCACCTGCACCCTCGGGCTGGCATCGCGCAGCACCTCTTCCAGGATTCTTCCGGCCTTTCTGTAATTCTCCAGAACTTCAGGTTCCATTTGTTCCTCCAGCGGATTGAAACATCAGTGATCAGAGGTCACTGATCTGATGTCATATCTCATTGATCAGAGAACCAGCTTCCTCTCGAAATGCGTCAGGTTCTCGCAAGCCTTTGCGGTTACTACTACCAGATCCTCCAGCCTAACGCCGCCGATATCCGGGTAATAAAGGCCCGGCTCCACAGTGACTACATTCCTCTCTACCAGGGTCTCTCCGACCTCGCTCAGGGAGGGCAACTCATGCACATTCAGCCCAACACCGTGCCCTGTGGAGTGGGTGAAGCCGCAGCCCTCCCTCTCAGGGTAGCCGTGATCGCGGAAGACCTGCACCACCTTGGCATGGACATCGCGCCCCGAGGTCCCGGCCCTAATCGCCGCAAGCCCTGCATCCTGTGCCTCTCTGACCGCCTCGTACATCTCCTCGACATCGCGATCGACTTCTCCTTGCAGGACTGTCCTGGTCATATCCGCGAAGTACCTGCTTTGCTTCGAGCGCGGGAAGATGTCGATCACTATCGGCTCGTTCGCTGGGAGCGGCCCGCACCCGCGTGCGTGCGGGTCCACAGCCACTGCGCCTCCTGCGACGATGGTGTCCACGGCCTCGCAGCCTCTATCAAGCAGGCAGACCTCGATCTTGCCCCGCACCTGCTCAGATGTGAGCGCCTCTCCCTGCCGAAAGAGCACCTCGCCCTTCGGCTCAGACGAGCTGATCAGGTCGACCGCCACACGCATGGCCTCCTCGCAGGCGCGCTGGGCCTCGCGAATGGCGGAGATCTCCCCATCGGTCTTCACAGCCCTCCAGCGCGAGGCTGGGCTCCCGACCACTGAGATATCGAAATCCCTGGAGAGATCTCTGTAGATTCCCGCAGGGAACCTGAGGGGCACCCCCAGACGCCTCACCCCGCGATCCCGCAAGAACTCGCCTAGAACAGCCAGGTATGCCTCATCCGGCTTTCCTGTGGCATGGAGCTTCTCCATGATCCCATACTCCGAGGTGCTCACGACTTCGTTTGCGATCGATTCCTTAGAGGCGCGGCCCGCCTCCATCGATGAGACGAGAAGAGATGTCTTCTCCCCTGCGAGGAGAGTGAAGCGATCCGATGCCATAAATCGGGAGAGATAGTACATGTCCGGCTCGCAGAGGCTGTCGCCGATGTATAGAAAGGCGTCCAGCTCGGACTGATCTAAAAATGCCTTCAGCTCTGGCTTCATCGCCGCCTGTGAATGGAATCTGTCAGCTCTCTGACGAAAGATGTCACATCGCGGCTTCGCTCGACTGCAGTGCCCGTGACTATAAGGTCGGCGCCCGCTGCCACCAGCTCAGCAGCCGCCGCACCACTGCGAATGCCTCCGCCTACGATAAGAAGCCCGCCTCCCATGATCCTCTTCACCGCGGCTACCATCTCCTTTGGCACTGGTGAGTCTGCGCCCGAACCAGCCTCCAGGTACACCAGCCGCATTCCCATGAACCTGGCAGCCAGGGCGTAGGCCACTGCCAGCTCGGGCTTCCTGCGCGGAATCAGCCTGGCATCCCCAACCCAGCCCACAGTCCCTCCCGGCTCGACGATGAGGTAGGCCATCGGGATAGGCTCAAGGCCATAGCGCAGGACTAGCGGCGCTCCAAGCGCCTGGTTCTCCGCGATGAACGCCGTTGAGCGCGAGTTGAGGAGGCTCATGAAGAATACTGCATCTGCATTCTCGCTGAGCCCGGTTGTGCCGCCGGGAAAGAGGATTACCGGCAGATCTGTCTTCCTCTTTATCTTCTCCACAGTCTCGTAAAGCAGCAGCCCTGCCGCACCGACAGAGCCGCCTACCATCAGGGCGTCGGTGCCTCCGGCGGCTGCAGCCTCGGCCACGAGGGCGGCCTTCAGAGGGTCCTGTGAGTCAGGATCTATCAAGGTGAGATGAGCTGCTCCCTGTGCCTCTACAGCCCTGATCAGCCTTGCCTCCACAGGACCGATCTCAATGTTCATCTCTAAGCGGTCTTGCTCTCCTTGGACTTCATCCTCAGGCCGTGATAGCTGCACCTGCGGCAGCGTGTCGCCTTTATCGGATTTCGTGCATTGCATCGCATGCAGACCTTGATGTTCAGGATTCTGTTTTCAGCCTCTGGAAATCTAGCCATGATCTTTCAGCCCTACCTTTTTCGATATGAAACTATCCACGGTTATCTTTCGCTGATATCTCCATGGATATAATAGCGCCGGGGTTGGGATTTTCATGACAGGTCTCTTGCGCCCCGCCATTTTGAACCCAAGCGTCCCTGGAAGGGACAACAGGTCTCGAGCCTGCCGCGTATGAACTCCCGCAGCCGCGCATAAAGCGCGCCAGTGGAAATTGTCCGCTCTGCCACCCCGGCCCGACCAACTCTCATCAAGCCCATGGTTTATATCCCTTGCTGCTCCACGGATGCCCTTCAAGATTTGAATCGAAGGATCAGGTGAGGGAATGTCTCTTCGAGAGGAAGCATTGGAGTTTCACAGAGCCGCCAGAGGCAAGATCGCAGTTCACAGCAAGGTACCCTGCAGCACCAGGGCAGATCTGAGCCTGGCCTACACGCCTGGCGTGGCCGAGCCATGTCTCGATATCCAGAAGAACCCGGAAGACGCTTACGAGTACACATCCAAAGGAAACCTAGTGGCAGTGGTGACAGACGGGACAGCCGTCCTGGGACTGGGCGACATCGGCCCGATGGCCTCGATCCCGGTCATGGAGGGAAAGGCGATCCTCTTCAAGAACTTCGCGGGCATCGATGCCTTTCCCATCGCCGTCTCCTCCAAGGACCCGAAAGTCATCGTCGATACAGTGGCCATGATCGAGCCGGTCTTCGGTGGCATCAACCTCGAGGATATCAGCGCTCCCCGCTGCTTTGAGATCGAGGAGCGCCTCAAGAAGATCCTGAAGATCCCCGTCTTCCACGATGACCAGCACGGCACTGCAGTGGTGGCGATGGCTGCCCTGATAAACGCCCTCAAGGTCGTGGGCAAGGAGTTCGGCGATATCAGGGTTGCAGTTAGCGGTGCAGGGGCTGCTGGAATAGCAGTCACAAAGTTCCTCCTCACCTTCGGCGTCGGCGATGTCGTCTTGTGCGACAGCAAGGGTGTGATTCATCAAGGAAGATCTGACCTCAATATGTCAAAGCAGGAGATCGCCAGGCTCACCAACCCGCGAAAGATCACAGGCACCCTGGCCGATGCGCTGCAGGGAGCAGACGTCTTCATCGGCCTCTCAGTTGCAGGGATAGTGAGCCAGGAGATGGTGAGGTCCATGGCCCGCGATTCTGTGGTCTTCGCGATGGCCAATCCAGTGCCCGAGATCATGCCCGACCTTGCAAAGGCAGCGGGAGCGCGGGTGGTGGCCACGGGCAGATCGGACTATTCCAACCAGGTGAACAACGTTCTCGGCTTCCCGGGCATCTTCAGGGGCGCTCTGGACGTCCGCGCGAGCGATATCAACGAGGCGATGAAGAAGGCCGCAGCCCGGGCCATAGCCAGCACCGTCAAGGACGTCTCCGAGGAGAGCATCATCCCCTCGCCGCTGGATAAGAAGGTGGTGCCGCGCGTGGCAGAGGCTGTGGCGCGCGCTGCCATAGAGACTGGCGTCGCCCGCAGGCCTGATGACCCGCTTGCTGTAGGACGCCGCGCCGAGGAGCTAGTCAGGGAGCTGGAGAAGAGCCTCTGCCAAGGGCCCAGGATCTAGGTCTCTCCTCCCAGGCGAGGGGGCTTCCTCTCCGAACGCCCCTCTCGCTTGACAGACTGCTCCGCGCCGGCCTGCTGCCCGCGGGCTGCCGAGGAGATCCTGACTGATCGGGTGGCAGACCAGGAAGAGACTGCGCCATCGGTATCCGTGGCCATGACCCTGATCCTGAAGTTTCCTGCACTGCTCCATGCATGAGATAGACGCACGCTCTTTCCCGAGCCGATGTAACCTGTCTCGGATATGATCCCATCACCCCAATCGAAGGTGTACTTCATATCGTCTCCGTTCGGATCGCGCGAATAGCTGGTGTATGTATACGTCCTTCCTTCAGTTCCTCTGCTGACCCCGGCGGGCGTCGAAGGCTTCTTTGGAGCTGCATTGGGCGCGCCTGATATCCTGACAGTAAGCGTCCTGGACCACGACGACTCCGCCCTGCCGTCTGTGGCCTTGACCTTCACGTAGTATGTTCCCGCCTTCTGCCAGGCGTGGGTGAAGTTCACCCCAGTCCCGGAGATCACGAAGTCTGTCATGTCCTCTGTTTTATCTCCCCAGTCGATGGTGTACATCACATCATCCCCTTCGGGATCGCTCGTCGAGGCCGAGTATATGTAGGTGCTCAGAATGTGTCCTTTGGCGGGCCCCGAAGGAGCCAAAGGCGTGTTTGGCGGATGGTTTGTGATCATGTTGACCTCAAGCTCATCCGACCAGTCGGATGTCGCTCCCTTGCTGTCGGTCGCCCTGACCCGCAGAAGATAGCTTCCTGCCATGCTCCATGTGTGCGAAGCAGTGCACTCGCTTCCCGAGGAGACGAATCCCGACTCAGACTGGCTCCCATCTCGCCAGTCGAAGGTGTATTTCACCGTATCCCCATCGCCGTCGCTCGCGGTTGCATTGTAGCTGTAGCCGACTCCTGTGTAGCCTGATGCAGGTCCGGCTGGTTTGGATGGTCTGTCTGGCGGGTTGTTGGACTCTATCCTGACGATGAGGGGTTCGGTCCAGCCTGAGGAGATCCCCTGGCTGTCTGTGGCCATGGCCTGGACGCTGTAGTCACCGGGAAGAGCCCAGCTATGGGATGCGCTGGCCTTCGTTCCAGAGGGAACATAGATGGTTTCGCATCTCTCGGTCTCTCCCCACTGGAAGGTGAATCTGACATCGTCTTCATCAGGGTCCAGGGAGGAGGTTGTGTAGCTGTAGTTGCTCTGCGTATAGCCGGATACAGGGCCGGAAGGCACAGTTGGAGTCTCGGGCGGGCTGGTCGGCCGAGATATATTGATGCTGGATGCCCTGGACCAGTTCGATGCAGCTCCTTTGATATCAGTCGCCATGACTGTCACTTCATATGTCCCTGCCGACCTCCAGGCATGAGCGGCGCTGGCACAGATGCCGGAGCCGAATAAGTCTGTCTCGGATCTGTTGCCGTCACCCCAATCGAAGGTATACTTGACGCGATCGATATCAGGATCGTATGTCGCAGCTGTGAAGCTGATGGTGTGGTTGGTGTAGCCATCGGACGGGCCATCGGGAGCCGGCGGTGTCTCCGGCGGCATATTCTCGTTGTTGGTGTAGCCAATCTCCAGGGTCATCCAGTAGAATGCAGCTCCCAGATTACCATAGCTGCCTCCGTAGTCCATATCCATATTCACCCTGAAGAGTCCCTGAGGCCGCAGGAGAGTATCGCCCCAGCTGTTGAGCATTACCCAGTAGCTGTTGTTGGGATCAGTGTCATTGTAGCCGACGCACAGGACAGCATGCCCTCCACCACCTGAGTAGCTGTACTGCTGCCCGCAGTAGGCGTCTGCCTGCCAGACAGTGCTCTCCGATTTAGTGCCCCAGAAGCTATCGAAATTGTACCAGGCGCTATTGCTTGGGAGGAAGTACCCGAACCAGATCGCCTTGCCCTGCCGCAGGACATTCTTGATGTTCTTTATGGCCTCCTCCTTTGAGACTGTCTGGGTTGGGATGGTGACCGCCTCGATGGACGTCAGAGGGTAGTTGGGATTTGTGGAGATGCTGCTGGCAGAGACCCTGGCGCAGCCTCCGCATCCTGCGTTTCCATCCTCATACTGAGCATTGGCATTCGACCACGGGATCGCCTTTTTGGTGCCGCTGTAGAAGCTCGCCAGATACTGCAGCCAGCCTCCACAGCATGCCCCTGATAAACCGCAGCCGCCATGGTAGTTGGAATCCAGGTACTGGACTGAGAGGCGGTCCTTTATCCCTGTCTGATTGGCCAGATCTATCTCCATCACGCCCGTTCCTGCCCAGGCCCAGCAGTTGCCACAGCTACCCTGATCGCGCTCAGAAGGCATGTACTCCAGCAGATCGAGGAGACTGTAGGATTCGCCGGGGGCAGAGGCCAGCATCGATGCGATCTGAGGGCTGAGATGAACCTTTTGTGCCTGCGTATACAGATTTGTCCAGTTCTGCACCTCCTCTTGAGTGGGATGCATGATCGGGTACTCTCTGGAAGCGCGGGCCGCAATGCCCTTTGATTCGTTTATCTCTCCGAAATCGAGATTGCATGCAGGCTTGCTCGCAAGGCTGATGCTGTAGCTGCCGCCTCTAGGGACTGTCTGGCGCCAGCCCGGTACAGGGTCCTTCATCAACTCGTAGTTCCCCGGCGGAAGGCTCCTGAAGATGTATCCTCCTCGGGCATCAGTGGTTGTGTTCGCCATCTCTTTTCCAGCCTGCAACAGCCTGATGGTCCAGCCCTCCAGGCCCGGCTCATCGATGGAGCAAAAGCCGCTCGCATCAATGTCCTGGAAGCAGGTGCCGTTGAGGGAGAGACTTATGAGATCTGCGTAAGGTGACATATTCTCATCGTTGGGGTAGCAAATCTCCAGGGTCATCCAGTAGAATGCTGACCCAAAGTCACTGTAGCTGCCGCCGTAGTCCATATCCATGTCGACCCTGAAGAGGCCGTGAGGCCGCTGGAGAGTATCGCCCCAGCTGTTGAGCATGATCCAGTAGCTGTTATCGGGATCAGTGTCATTGTAGCCGACGCACAGGACCGCATGGCCTCCTCCTTCTGAGTAGCTGTACTGCTGCCCGCAGTAGGCATCTGGATGCCATACAGTGCTCTCCGATTTAGTGCTCCAGAAGCTATTGAAATCGGACCAGGCGCTGCTGGTGGGCAGGAAGTACCCGAACCAGATCGCCTTGCCCTGCCGCAGGACATTCTTGATGCTCTTTACGGCCGCCTCCTTTGAGGCTGTCTGGGTTGGGATGGTGACCGCCTCGATGGACGTCAGAGGGTAGTTGGGATTTGTGGAGATGCTGCTGGCAGAGGCCCTGGCGCAGCCGTCGCATCCGGTGTATCCATCCACGTACTGGGCATTGGCATTCGACCACGGAATCGCCTTTTCGGTGCCGCTGTAGAAGCTCGCAAGATCCTGCAGCCAGCCTCCGCAGCATGCTCCCGAGTAGCATCCGCCGTTGTAGTTGGAATCCAGGTACTGGACTGAGAGGCGGTCCTTTATGCCTGTCTTATGGGCCAGATCGATCTCCATCACACCCGTTCCTGCCCAGGCCCAGCAGTTGCCACAGCTACCCTGGTCGCGCTCAGAAGGCATGTACTCCAGCAGATCGAGGAGACTGTAGGATTCGCCGGGAGCAGAGGCCAGCATAAATGCGATCTGAGGGCTGAGAGCAGCCTTTGGTGCCTGCATATACAGATTTGTCCAGTTCTGCACATCCTCTTGAGTGGGATGCATGATCGGGTATTCTCTGGAAGCGCGAGATGCGATGCTCTTAGATTCGCTGATCTCTCCGAAATCGAGATTGTATGCAGGCTTATCCGCAAGGCTGATGCTGTAGCTGCCGCCTTCAGGGACAGTCTGACGCCAGCCCGGTACGGGGTCCATCATCAACTCGTAGTTCCCCGGCGGAAGGCTCCTGAAGATGTACCCTCCTCGGGCATCTGTGGTTGTGTTCGCCGTCTCTTTCCCATCCTGCAACAGCCTGATTGTCCTGCCCACCAGGCCCGGCTCATCGATGGAGCTAAAGCCGTTGGCATCAATGTCCTGGAAGCAGGTGCCATTGAGGGAGAGGTTGATCGCTTCGGAAGCAGTCTCCAATGAGACTTTTTGTGCCACATCTCCTGCTGCAACATAGGGCGAGGAGAGGATGAGGATCAAAGCCGTGAGGCCAAAAAAGTTAACTGAGGATGCGCGCACCATTTTAAATACACCAGATATATCTAGATACAGTTAAAGATAAAAAGTTTCTGATGCTTCATGGTGATGAATCTGCCATCAACTTATCTTCAGCCTCTTTTTCCCCCCCCCGCTTCGAGGCTCTCGCGGGGCATCGGAGACGATTCGCCTGGGCTGCCATCGAGTCGATTTATCTAGCAGGATCGGAAAGGACGGAGCGAGAAGACCCCACCGTTCACGGTGGGGATCCTCGGTTCTTCAGAGAAGAGGAACAAGAGCTTGCCAGAGTCCAAAGAAAGCTATCGAAAGCTTCTAAAGGAACTCATGAACGAAAGAAGGCTCTCAAAGTTGTCGAGCGGGTTCATGAGAGGATCGCTAACAAGCGATATGAATTTGCTCATCAGGTCAGCCGTGATCTGGTTGACCGATTTGGCCTGATAGCCTTTGAAGATCTGAATATCAAAGGAATGATGCATGACCACTGCCTGGCAAAATCTATCTCAGATGTTGCATGGAATATGCTGGTGAACATAACATCGTACAAGGCTGCAAGTGCTGGTTCGATGGTAGTCCTGGTAGATCCAAGGAATACGTCTAAGATGTGCTCTAGGTGTGG
>MVRK01000115.1 GCA_002067365.1 Methanosaeta sp. PtaU1.Bin060
GCATCTTCAACCGAAGGAATGGTTTCAGAGGTTAAAAGATCATTCATTTTGTATAATATACTTGCTCGCTTATAATTGATAATTCTAAGTTAAATAATGAATTATTGTTTAAATAATTAATACTATAATAATCATGCGACACAGCAGTGAATCCTCGAATCTGACTGAAATAACGTTACAATCTGAATACTCTCTCTTCATAATAAACCTCAAATAGGCTACGTATTACGTAGCCTTCAACGTACTATCCTACGTAGATGAAATCGCTATGTTCCAACGTTGTTACGTATCCTACGTAGTGTTTCCGAGAAAGAAATAAAAAGGAAGAAGGGACAGACATTATCCTTCTTTCTCTATAATACTACGTAATATAATATATAATACGTTTATAGCTATTGATTTCGCTAACGTAAGTTGCTACGTAACTACTACGTAAAGCCTACGTAACTACGTAGGCTCTCTCAGCTCTATCGAAACCTTGATAGTTGGGTCGAAGCTTGAATCCAACCGATATTTCTTCGGTCTTCCTTCTTCCACGATCAGCTCTTTGCACTTATGAAGAAGGCCATGGTTCTCTTTGCCCCGACCATTCAAGATATCACTTACGCGCCCGGCACTCAATTGGGCGATTTCCTGGATCTGTGCCTGAGTTGCTTCTCCGCCATTCACCACGATGGCTTTCAGCACATTCATTTCTGCGTCGGAGTATTTGTCGCGATCGTGGCCACCAATCTCGACGTACAGCGATTTGGCGTTCTCGAAATCTTCGATAGTTGCGATGAGTCTGCCTTCACTGTCCTTTTTTCGCTTCATGTATCTGAATACAGCACTGGACTTTATCATGTCACGGAAAATGTTATAGGCGCGTGGATCTCCGGTGAAGTCTATCCTATTGGAGAAAGGAATCACCACTGTGAACAATTTCTGCTTTAGATCGAGAGTGAGATACTGACAGACCAACGTTTCCAAGTGATCGTCCTGCGGCTTGCTATCACCCATATCCTCGGCCTGCATATGCGCAATGATTTCTTGGGATCGATCGGGACCTGATGCAACACAATACGTGATGAAGCGATCTCGGATCTGTTCATCTGCCTGGGAATCAACGCATGATGCCCAAAAAGCTATTCGCTTTGCGGCTTGGAATTCTTTACCTTCCATCTCGACCGTTGTGAGTCTCGTCGCACCCTCCTGGTAATCAGTAGTGATCCGCTTTACAGTCACTCCTAGATCACCATTCCATACTATATCATCGAGGCCGATAACAATGCCGTCTGGCATATTAGGGCCCGAATAGTAGAGTGTCTGTGGGGTCACACCGCGATTCTTCCAGAACATCGGATGAACGAGTTCCCCCATCTTCTTTATGCCGTCCGACTTGCCGTAACCGCCTCGTCCCGTTGTGCATACGTGTATCCCTTGGGAATTGCTGACAGATTGAGATCCGAGCGAGTATAGCAAAGCTTTCCCAAGTGGCTTATCTCCGTGATGACGTTTTGACCAGACATCCAACATATACGCGTATGTCTGACCTGCTTCCGCAATTTCCATCGCTCTCGTTTTGGCAAGTTGCTTAAGTTCCTTTTCAGACTGAGATTCAGCAGGTTCTGCATCAGCAAGCAACGATTCGGACATCTTAGTCAATCCTCGCTATTTGGTTCTTGACAGGGTCCGCTGCCAGTACCGCCTTTCTCCGGATAATCGTAATTCTACCGTCTGCCCGCTCTATGGTTAGGAACTGGTCTGATACTGCGATTAACTTCCCGAAAACCGGTAATTTATGGTGTTCAGTATCGATTCGTATTATTTTACCCAAAAGAGGGTCAAATTCGTTTTCTGCCATATTTCTGCTTCTCGTTTAGTTTTTAAGGCCGCAAAAAGGCCTGACATTGAGCCATATTGACACTTAGCACAATGCAAGAGAAAATTTGTCTCTCAATACTACCAAGTAGTTTATACTTTACGCGAATTTTTGGAGAAAATTATACTATAGTATAGTTTATATCGAACTAAAAAAAGAAAAAAAGATCGTTGTAATCGTTGGGATCGTTGTTACACAGCTGCCACCCTCATAATGCTGATCACCCTGCTCTGGATGCTCTCGTCACGGCTGAACTCAATAACAAGTCCGATCCTCGGCAGTGCCGGGGCCAAACGCCTCAATATACCGCTCAGGGCATTCGGAGCTCTAGGCCAGCCAGGAGGCTGTCTCTTATACGCATAGCCTGAGACAGCATTGAGCAGACCGAGCAGCTCCGTGGCAGTGCCCGACCACTCGCCCTGTTTGAGGTCGATGAATTCTAAGAGGGCCGACACTACAGGATCACCTTCGAGCGAATCTCTGACAACGCGATCCTTGTCAGCTTTGTATGCCTGCAGGAACTCAGGGCCTTCATCTCCCAGGGCTGCCATCACATACTTTGCAAAGTCAGCCATCCTCGGAAGCCCGGCTGAACTCATAGAACCCTTTCGCTGCAAGCCGGTAACTGCAGAATCAAGTAGGGCACCCAGGATCATGGGGTGGAGCTGTTCGAACTTTGCAATAAGCTCGGCTTCAGGACGGCGTTTCTCTTCAGGTATCCTCGGCATCGAGATATAGATCGATCTGTCGAGAAGATCCTGCCTTGTTACAATGTCTTCGATACCATTCAGGATTATCGGCCTGCACACCCTGATGATCGTCTCATCCATGTCGCTGTAGAGCTCACGCTTCGAAATACCGCCACCGGTAGCAAGATTGCACAGGTTGTCTGACAACCATGGCTTGATGCGTGATAGATTGTCGTAGCTAAGGATATGGTTGGCGTTGGCCGAAGTCATCAGGTCATCGGTGCTTCTAGGCGGACCTCTGGTTGGAAGTGTGCTCGGATCGATAATACTCTTGAGAGTCTTCTCAAGCCAGGTCTTCGCAGAACCTTGCTCGCCTGCTATGGCCAGGATGGCGTAAGGGCCGTGCGGCGACAGGGCCCCTATTAACCACCCTTTGACCAATAGCCACGTTTCGCGGTCTGAGATGTTTAGGAGCGGCTTCAGTTCTTCGAGCGATCCACCTACCTCAGGGCGAGGCAGCGGCTTAAGGCCTCTCGGCCTCAAGAACTTTACCGGAGGCTCTTTTATGATCTCCCAGCCCTCAGCAGTTATCCTGATGGCTTCCCAGGTAGCATCGAGTAGATCGACGTAGATGGCGTCGCCCAGAGCAGCTATGCGCACATGAACAGGGTATTGCGGTCCTTCTAATGCATAACCCTCCAATGTGGCAAGTGCCGTGGTTATTGCTGCAGGGCTCGCAGCATTACCCGTCTGCTGGTGGTAAAGCCTCTGCAGGTATTGCCTTGTGGCCTTTGCCTTCATGGGAAAGTGGACTGCGTGGCCGTCTTCATAAAGCAGAGACATGTGGCAGCTTCCTTCCTCAGTGTGCCACAACTCGACCGACTTGTTCTGCTCGTCAAGAACCGCGTCTACGATAATCGTTGCGGCTGACTTTTTCGCTTCATCCCTTCTCATCGCGGACTGTTCTGGCTGCGGCTGGCTGTTCGAGTCACTATCGACCCATTGCTCCGATACCTCGCACCTCTGCTCTGCTGTTAGAGCTTCTGCGGTGGAGCTCAAAGATTCCGATATTGTGTTGATTCAGACCACCATCACTACTATTGATGTCGGCGATCTCTCGCAGGCTACCTCATTCATCTCCGGGCTGATCCTGAACCCCAGAGCGCTCTGCTTATTTCCGGTCGGGTGAGATTCACCGCGTCCGGACCGAATGACAGGTTTCTTTGTCATCGGAACAACAGGTGTTTTCATTACCAATAACGTGTCAGATGTCGCGACAATATTAGATCGAGAAGGTGCTCGAGATGAAAAGTGAAGTTCATATAAGTAAAGATCTTGAAAAAGCAATAATAATGTGTCTGAAGGAGACAGAGTTCAAGCTCCCATCGCGAACAATAGTAGAATATGCAAAAAAATATGTAAAAGATACTGATGGAAATATAGAGAGGAAAATTCAGAGAATGGCAAAAAAAGGACTCTTATCTCATGATATAGATGCACATAAAAAGTATATATATTATTTAAATCCTGAAAATGATTTCACTTTAGAAGGCCTTCCACTAAAACTTTTAAAAGATACCAGAAAAGATGCTACGTCAGCAAAAGTAACACACTTTTCTGCTCTGAAGGACGCTATAAGAACATGGAGGGATAACCTGTCGGAACCCAACCCAGGCTTCCCATCCGCCGAAGATATTCGTAATTCTGCAGTTATCGCTGCATGCGAAGGCCATACCTTGTTTCAAGATTTAGACAACCATCTTCCTGGATTGAGTATCGATGCTTGTAAGCGATGGGATGATTATAAAAAGGGGCTTATGGAGTTGGACGGACTCAAGCAAAACTTGCTTTCGGAGCTTGGAGCCAAAATCCTAGATTGCTTCGAAGGCATGAATCTCCGGTTCGTCAATGGCGAAGAGCATCATTATCTCGCGGATTATGAGTGTACCTTAACGCCGCATTCCTTGTATGATATCGTTCTTGCCTTGGAGTTGAGCGATGAAAGCTACAATAACCATGAGAGATTCCATTCATGGCTGCAAAACAATGCTCCATTAATCGAGGAAGGCGACCATCTGTTATTGGGAGATGTTGTAAGATATCTGAGAGCCCCCAAGAAAGATCGCGCTTCATTGGAAGCAGGCATACCCAGATTCCTATCTTTCGTTGAGAGTCTTCCCGACTCTGAATTCAGTATCAAAGCCGCAAATATAATCGCAAAAGCTAACATGCTAAAGCACGAACGAGAGCAAATTCTACAGGAACTTGATCACGCGCTACAGTATGCCAACTTCCCTGGAGAATGCAAATATCTGAAATGAAGATGGCATGTTGTTTCATTAAGATCTCCAAATAGTACGGATAGTACGCTTCTTGGCTATTTTACCCCACTTAGGAAGAATATAAAGTAATAAAGTTAGCGAAAAGCGTACTATCCGTACTATGGGAATCTGGCGGAGATGGCTTCTCTATTTCCTGTGCTTCCGAGAACAAAGTGATGGATCGCTTATGTTTCCTCTTTTAGGGCGTGGTCGCGCAGTACCATGCTAATGAAGGCCTTATCATCGTCTGTTAGATCGATTAGTCCTTGAGATGAAGCTAATAGCATAACCATAGCTTCAAGCAGGTCCATTTTGGTTCGCATATCTTTCCAGGATCTCTTTTGCCTTTGAGACCCGACTTTGAAGATCATCGAGTTTAGGTTTCAGCTCGGCCTGGATACGGTCTCTCTTGTCCAACGAGGCCTGCACAACTTCCAGACGTTCGGCTTCCAACGCGGATAGCCTACTATGCGCCATCGCGCGCTGCATCACGTTTTTTGTTTCAAGAGCGGAGTTGTCGATGGCTCGTCTGGTCCGGCTCAGGTTTTCCACGAGTCGGTTGAGTCCTTCACCTTCTGTCAATTCGAGGAATGTCTCGATGTCGGTTTCGACCTCTCTGAGATGCTTTTCGGCCTCTTCGAGGGGTGGAGCCAACTCCTCGGCGGATGGTGCAAAGACTGCAATCAAACCTTTGCTGGTCTTCTGCGGTCGAATTGATTTCAGAAGCTCGTCATGTTGTATTTCGAAGTCTGCTGTTGCGCTTTCATGGGCTTGGACTAGCTTGCTTTCAGGAGCATCTGTTTTGCCCTGCCAATATTTTAAAAATTCTTTAGAATTCATGATTCCTCATTCTCCCTCGGCAATAGTTCTGAGTGTTTCGTGTAAGGATTTGACTGCCGCCTCGCGCTCCGCGTGAATCATTGTATTGCGCCATCGCTCAAAGGAGGCATTCATCTTTGGGCATGATACAAACCTTTGTTGCTCATCGGTAAGAGGCATATTGTATCGCTGCTTAATGAAAATCACTTTATTTTGGAGTGTTCTGTTGGCAGCCTCATCGCTGGCGTATCTCCATGCCCTGTCCAGAGCCTCATTGAAGTACTGCGGCTGACCTCGATCGTTCATTATCGCAAGCGGCACCTGATAGCTTTTAGGGTTCTGGCCATCGCCGACAAGGAAGAATCGCGTGGCATCCTGAATATTGCCCCGGTCGTTGGTAGCCCACTTCAGAATTGCGTCTCTGGCCTCTCGCGGGTTCCAGTTGGTGTTGCCTGCAATCGCTGGTGAGGCAGGAGGGACCGCGTTGTCATTCGATGCCACGGCATCCTGATAAGTGACCGTGCCACCTCGCGCCGTAATGGGATGATCCGGTGCATACGGGTAGCCAGATTTCGTGATTGGGCTGTCTCGTGTTTGTCCGATCGAACCCTCATATATCGAGCCATTCTGCTTTTGAAGAAGCTTACAAAGTCTGATCTTCACTGGGGATCTTCTCCCTCGGCAAGGACTTGGTGTGCTGCCTCTTCGACATCGGCTCTGCTGAGATTAAACATCCCACCATAATGCTGAACCCAATCGTTTGCGGCATTGGTCAGGCTATCGAGGTCATGGCCTGCTAGACCCCTCACTGAACGGTCTGTGAGCCAATTCTGAATGTACAATCTGGCGTAGACCATCCTCAGACCTTTAGGATGTAATCTTGAGAACACTTCATTAAATGTTGATAATTTTTTTGCCATGTTAGTCCTCAAGTAAGCAGGGTGTGTAGGGTGTGATCACCAAGCAGCTACCATCGAATATCATTTCGACTTTTTCATAATTCTCCCAGGCCTGTGCTATCGCCCGGGGAATCGTCAAGGCTGCTGCTTTGTTGTCGTAGCTCTTCGTTAGCTTTCTTTTAAATGCTAGGTGCATAATACCTCTGAGAAGCGTCATCAATAGGTGCTTCTCAAAATAAGGTACACGTAAAAATTTAAAGTTGAATCAGAAAATAGTAGTATTACTTTAGACTAGAGAGAAAAATCGTGCTAGTCGTGCTACAATGATTTTATCAAGAATAAACCAGTATCAGCTATCGTTTCTCGATTTCTTCAAGCTCCTGAATTAAGCGTTGACGCATCTCCTGTAAGGTATTGGCGATCTCGTCCAGGCGCTCGATGCTATCGATCAGCTCACTCTCAGACATTGCCATTCTAGGTCCTCTCTGTATTCAATTCATACCGTTTTCTATCATTTACTCAGCTAATTTTAAATTCATTTGATAGCTTATTAACTTATTGATTTAAATTTCAGAAATCTAGATACTTATTTTGTTTTTCCCGAAGGGTCGCAACATCCGTATGCAGGTAGCGTGCAGTCGTGTTTATGCTGCTGTGCCTCATCAACTGCTGCAACGAATAGATATCACAACCATGCCTCACCATGATTGAAGCCGGGCTATGTCTTCCCCATACGTGCACGCTACCGCGGGACTTCACACCTGCCCGCTTCTTGCATAGATCGAACATTACCTCAAGGCTTCTCAGGGTCCATTTATTTTGACGATCCGTATAAAAAACAAAGTGCTTGCCTTCGATCTCAATTTTAGGCCTGATCCGAAGGTACTCCTCCAAGATCGGTATGCAGACCTGGGGGATTGGCAATATCGCAGACTTCCCAAACTTCCCATCGCGGATTCGCAGGGTCATAGCCTTCATGTTTAGATCGTCATCTTCCAGGTTCATCAGATCTCCCGCCCTCAGCATACAGTAGAACATCAAACTTAACATAGTGTAGTGCTTCAGGTTTATAGTGGCATTCAAGATCGCCATGACCTCGTCTTCGTTGAAGAAATAGGGGATCTTGTTTGACACCTTCATGTGGGGCAGAGTTAATTCCAATCCGCGAGATCTATAAAAGGCCTTTAATGCAGCACTCCAGATGTTGACTGTGCTTCGGGCCAACTTTGATTCAGCAAGATCTCCGTGCCAACTCACGGCATCCTCTAATGTAGGGTTAACTGATCCTGCCACCCTTAGGAACTTCTTGACTGCCCCAACATACGTCTGAACGCAGGCTTCACGATAGCCATTCTCGACAAGCCAGCGTTCAAATCTTCTTAAAGTCGGATCTATGTCCGTGGTTGTTTTTCGGCTCCAATTCACCTTGAGCCTGGCCATCTCTACTCACCTGTCCTTTCGCGATATAATTTTATTACCCGTTGTACCAGGTGAAGACTTCAGAAAACAGAATCAATATTATAAGGACGATTTTGTAGCCCTTACCTGCTCGCCATCTCCTGCAAGCCGCTTCAGCATAGTGATTTTTGCTGTGGCTTAATGGCGGGCGCGCCAGCGGTTGCCAGCAGGCTTGCCTGCCAGTTTATCCAGGAGCTTTCTCATCCCCTTAAACCTGTAAGCGACAGTTACCCGCAGTGGGTTTGCTCCCTTCCGGGCCTGAACCGGTGCCTGCAATTATGGTACATAAGCCTGCCTTCAGGAAGGCCCATGGACCGATGCTATCCCTACAGGACGGAGAATCATTGTCCGCAGCTGGACTGAGCATGCAGCGCCCAGTGTCTTCCGTCAGCTTCGCCCCCCGCTTATCGACGATTTCGGGTTACAGGTGACGCCGAACCACCCAGACTGCCCGCCACTTTTAACATTGAGTTGAGCAGCTATAAACCTAACGCAATAGGAGTGGACAAATTTCATGGAAGAAGACTTGGCAAGCAACATAGGCTTCATCATGGGAAACAAGCAGCGCCAACGGATCGTCCAGGTCCTCGGCTCCAAGGGAAAGATGGCCTCTGAGAAGATAGCGAAGGTCGAGCACCTGCCGCTGCTTCCCGTGAAGAAGCTCCTGGAAGAGATGGCCAAAAGAAAGATAGTCTCTGAGGAGGGCGGCGTCTGGTGCCTGACCGAATCCGGCCTTGAGATCGAGAAGGAGATGAAGAAGAGGACCTGAGGCAAAAATGGATCTCATGGAGGCCATCCGAGGCCGCAGGAGCATCCGGAGCTTCCTGGATCGCCCCGTCGAGGATGAGAAGCTTCAGGCGGTCCTTGAGGCCGGACGCCTCGCCCCGTCCGCGAGAAATATGCAGGACTGGCGGTTCATAGTAGTAAAAGATGAACCGACGCGCCACCGTCTCGCGGAAGCTGCCAGGAAACAGGCATTCGTGGGGCAGGCCCCTGTGGTGATAGCCGCATGCGGCACATCCGACCTCGTCATGACATGCGGCCAGCCAGCTTACGCCATAGATGTCGCCATCGCCGTCGATCACATGACCCTGGCCGCCTTCTCTCTGGGCCTTGGAACCTGCTGGATCGGAGCCTTCTACGAGGACCAGGTCAAGGAGATCCTGGGAGTGCCCGAGAGCGCGAGGGTTGTGGCGCTGCTGCCTCTGGGCTATCCCGCCGAACCGCCGCGCCAAACGCCTCGCAACAACCTGGTGGATATTGTGGCCTACGAGAGCTGGTGATCTCCCAAGAGGTGTTCGAGCTTCTCGATGCCGCTCCAGGTCAGAATGAGCTGAGCTAGACCTATCGCATTGACATACTCCTCGCTGCGATCGCTGATGACGGTCTCGGCCCCAAGGCTGTCGCAGAGCTTCTTCTCCAGATCGGCGACCATCGTCTGGTGAACCTCGCCATCTATGGTCATGACTCCGACCTTCTTGCCGTAGTAATCGTCGCGCTCGAAATCGATGGAAAACTCATGCTCCGCAGTGCGAAGGATCTTGCTCAGGTCTATGGTCAGATCCACCTTCGAGACGGGCTGCTTCAGCATCTTCTGAATTAGCCTGACAGAATACCACTCCGGCCTCAGGCCGTTCTCCAGGAGCGAGGGCTGAAACCTCGAATCCTGAATCTTGATCACTATCTCCGCGTAGATCTTCTGAATATCGATGTAGAGCTTGTAGTCGGGCTCGCGCTGCAGGATCTCCGCCATCACCTGCTGTGGGTTGTAGCCTCTCTCGCCCACATCACGGCGCACCTTCCAGAGGCGCTTGACATGTCGCGATGGATCTACGAAGATCTTGATGTCGATCGCGTTTCGCAGCCGCTCTGTGTAAAAGGGGTGCAGGCCCTCGACGATGATCACGGGCCTCGGGCCGAAGGGCACAGTCCCACTGATCTCGCCGATAGAGTGATCATAAACTGGCTTTTGCACAGTCTCGCCGCGACGCAGAGCCTCCAGGTGATCTGCCAGAAGGTCCAGATGGTTGGCATCGGGGTTAAGAGGTGTTATCCCCAGCTCCTTGCGCTGCTTTCTGTCCAGGCTGTGGTAATCGTCCATGGAAAAGGATGCAGTCATCTCATCGCCGAGCATCCTCCTGATGCCGCGCGAGATCGTGGTCTTTCCCGAGCCGCTGTCTCCTGCTATCCCGATGACGAATACCCTGCCGGATTCTCGTATCCTATCCATGAGCGATTTCATAACCATAGAACGCACCTTTGAATTAAAATTGATTGAGCTTGAAGGGCTTAAGGTTAACTTAACCTGAGTGCACTGGCGGCTGAGATCGCGTGAAAGTATGCTTTTGGCCCAAGCTTCGCCAGTGATCCGGTGCAAAGCACTCAATTCCTCTCTTCTCTTGGACGCTCAGGGCCCCCGATCTTCACCTCAGCGGCCAGGTTCTTGTTTGCCAGGTTCCTGGCATGAACCGCCGGGAGGGCCACTACGTCGTCCTCAGAAAGGCGGTAATTCCTCCCGTCCACCCCCACGAAGACGGGAACGCTCTCAAGCATCCTCACCACCTCGTACTCCGCAGACGCCCCAGCATTCGCTGGCTTTTCTGTATGGGACAGATGGGCGAGGATAGTCTCGCGCCCTCTCATGATGGCCAATAGAAGGCTGCGGTATATCTCCTCCTCCTCCTCTGTCATCCCCTGGACATCATCCTGAGATGCGGAACGCGCGTTCCTGACTGCTTTTCGAACGATCTTCTTCATCCTCTGGTCGATGAGCTTATTCATGCTGTTCTTCTCGCTCTTGAGGGTGTCCTGGAGAATTTGAGCCTCCACGCCGTACGGGTCCAGCACAGCCGAGAGCTCCTGAGTCAGACTGACAAGATAGGCTCCAACCTGCCGGTAAAAGTCCTTCTCAAGGTGCTGAAGCTCAGCGGTCTTCCGCTCATCCCGAAGCGTGTTGGCCAGATCCAATCTAAATCCCTCGCAGCGATGTGCGCTGATCTCTCCCCTCGAAATGCCAGATATCAGGGCCTCATGCAGTCGCATCAGATCCAGAAATCTGATATCATTAACATCATTACTGCACTAAAACTTTGCCCGAGCCTCTGCCACGCCCCGAGCCGTGAGGAAGACTGCCAAGTGCATCGGCACTTCTGCCTCACCCTCTGCCAGGCGATAGCTCTGTCCCCTCATCTCTGTGCTGAAGGGCTTCATAATCTCGATTGACATTGGCTCGTCTCCGAAGACGACGGCATCCTGAAGGGGATCGAACTCCTCCAGGCTCGCCATTGTCAGCGGCGTTACCCGCAGTCCTGAGCCCCCGTGCAGGCTCCCCGGGCAGCGGATCAGCCTGCGCACATCCGCTGTGACAGGCTCGTCCGTCTCGCCACGCTCCTCATCCAGGCTGAAGCCCATCTTCACGCCCTCGCTGTCCAGATACTCCACCAAAAGCTTCTTCCAGATGCCCGAGCTGCCTCGGAAGAGGTCGAGATTTCCCCGGCGTATCTCCTCAGGAACGCTCTCCTTCAATATGCTCCTGTAAAAGCTGGTCGCCCTTTTTGGCCCTATTCCCTTGCTCCGAGTCAGTATTTTCACCGCCTCTTTCTCATCGAGGCTGCGCAGGTTGTTCACGAATGAGCCTATGGAGCGATTGATCCTTTTTCCCCAGCCTGCTGCACCTTCGGCGGGCGCTCTAAGTCTGGATGCCCTCTCTCCACCGCTCTCGCCTTCGAGAGGTGCCTCGCAGATGAACCTTTCCATAGACAGGCCCCTGCCAGCGAGATAATCCACGATCTCCCGTCGTTCGCTGCTTCCTATAGTCAGAACCCTCGTATCCCTGACGTGGATATGGTATCCTCGTCCGCCTGAGAAGACAACGCTGAGGTTCTTCTCGGCGAAGCCGAAATCGGACGTGAGAAAACCCAGCAGCTTCAATGTCTCCTTCTTCACGAGGCCCAGCATCTCGCCATAGGATCTCGGAGCATTTCGCAGATGATCTGCATCAAGGTCGAAGATCAGATCGGCACCTTTCCAGATCTTCTCCTTCATCGTGGGCGCTCCGGGCCGCTCGTAATATGCGGCTGAATGGTAGACATGAGCGGGCACCATGCTGCGAACATAGTCCGCCAGCTCGCCGCGGGCGAGGAAGGACTTGTGGCGGCGCATGCCTATATCGTCGAAGAGGATGAAGCCCCACTCACGTGCCTCCATTTCCGGCGGCGTCTCCAGGGATGTCTTGAGGTAGTACTCCCTGAACTTCGAGGTCAGGAAATATCTGGTCAGGGCGTTCAGGCTGAATCCTCCTCTGGGCGAGATCGAGTCGTCTCAAGCGGCCTGTAAGTCTCAACCATCTCGACCACCTCAGTAGACCTCCGGCCTCCTGTCGGAGAGACAGGGTAGAGAGTGCCTCACAGCATCGCGTTCCTCCAGGTCGATCTCGCCGAAGATCACCGTCTCTCCGGGCCCTGCCTCTGCCTGCACGCCGCCACCTGCGTCCACGATGATTGATGTCCCGCCCTCTGAATAGTTGCAGGCCAGGTGAGGGATCTGGTTCTCGATCGCCCTGGCGATGCATAGCACTCTCCATTGCTCTATGCGGGATGCGGGAAACTGCGCCACTGTGATCAGGAAGTCGGCGCCCTTGAGCGCCAGAGCCCGCGCGACCTCGGGAAAGCGCAGATCGTAGCAGACCTCCAGGCCCGCCATCCCCCACGGCGTTGCCACGGGCGAGATGAAGTCGCCGCCATCGAAGTGCTCCTTCTCGACGCCGAAGGGATGGATCTTGGGCCGCAGATCGAGGCTCTCCGAATCGAGGCAGAACCCCAGGTTTTGTCTGCCGCTGCGAATCGAGCCTGCGATCAGGCAGCTGTGCTCGCGTGCCAGAGCCCTGAAGGGTTCAAGAGATGGATAGGGAACTGCATCATCCGCTTCAGTTGCATAGCAGAAGCCCGTCAGGAATAGCTCTGGATAGACCAGGATCTCGGCTCCTCTGCCGATGGCCGAGCGAGCAAGCTCCAGGGCCCTTCGCAGGTTCTCCTCCCGGCCGCAGGGCTCGACATAAAGCTGGATGCAGGCGGCACGCATGATAAAAAGAGGGCAAGTTCGTATATATTAAGATAGATACACCCTGGTTCGAATGAGCCAGATCTCCAAGAAGCGCGTCTACGAGATCCTGGAGGCCACAGAGCCTGAGGACCCTGCGGCAGATGTGGTGAACTTCCTCCTCATGCTCCTGGTGGTCTTAAACGTCATCGCCGTCATCCTGGAGACAGTGGAGACGATTTACCTCCACTATAGAATCGCTTTCCAGTACTTCAGCGACATCTCGATAGCAGTATTCACCATAGAATACCTGCTGAGGGTATGGTCCTGTGATGTGGATGTGAAGTACAACGGCGCTTTTGCGGGCAGGCTGAGGTACGCCCTGACGCCATTGATGCTCATCGATCTCATGGTCATCCTTCCATCCTACATCATCTTCGCCTTTCCCCAGGACCACAGGCTTCTGCGCAGCCTGAGGGTCTTCTGGAGCTTCAGGCTTCTCAAGCTCAGCAGGTACTCTGAATCGCTTCAGACGATAGTGGATGTGATTAAGGCGACGCAGCGGGAGCTGGCGATGAGCGTCTTCGCCATAGTCTTCTTCATGGTCCTCTCCTCCACCATCATCTACTTCCTGGAGCACGACGCCCAGCCCGAGGGCTTCCCCAGCATCCCAGCCACCATGTGGTGGGCGATCCTGATAATGACCACGATAGGCACAAATGTCTATCCCGTCACTATCCCCGGGAAGGTCATAGGCGGCCTGATAATAGTATTAGGAGTGGCCACCTTCGCCCTCCCGACATCCATCCTCACATCGGGGTTCGTGGACGAGCTTTCGAAGAAACGCTCAGAGCGAGCCTCAGAGGATCTCCAAAAGAAGAGGGAAGGCTGATCTTTGAAGAGGTCCGCTCATCGAGAAATCGGGCAGAAACAGCCCTTATTTCGCTCTAGGCAGTCGCCTTCTCCTTCTTCGCCACCCGGATATACTCTATAACAGTCTCGGGATAGTTGCCTGTCGCATCCTTCTCAAGGTACTTGATCATGTCCCAGACATTGAGGAGCGCCACGGATACCCCAGTCAGCGCCTCCATCTCGACCCCAGTCTTGCCGACTGATGTCACAGTGACTGTGGCCTGGATGGTATTGACGCCTATCTCGAACTCCACGTCAACGCCCGTGATGGGAATGGGATGGCATAGAGGAATCAATCTGGGAGTCTCCTTCACAGCCAGGATAGCTGTCATTCTCGCTGTCGCAAGCACATCCCCTTTCTTCACTCGCCCGGATCTGATTGCCTCGATGGTGCTCTCCATTAGCCGGATAGAGCCCGCGGCCCTGGCCCTCCGAAAGACGTCAGGCTTTCCTGTGATCTCCACCATCCCTGCGAGCCTTTCCGCTTCCTCCGGCTCTTTCTTCTCTTTCTCTTCTGCCAGGGTCTCACAACCTCATGGCCTCTGGGATCTTCTCGATCAGGTCCGTCGCCACCATGCCGAAATCCTTCTCATCACGAACCAGGTCGCCTGCTCTTCCATTCACAAAAGCAGCTGCCGTTGCTGCTCTCAAAGCTGTCGTCCTGGCATAGAGGGCGGCCGTCACACCCGCCAGGACGTCGCCAGTGCCTCCCACTGTCATTCCAGCGTTGCCGTTAGTGTTGGCCCTGACTCCATCGCCATCTGTGATCAGATTCGATACGAGATCGATCTTGCCCTTCAGCAGGACCACCACTCCCTTCTTGCGAGCATAATCCTTCAGGGGCTCGATGCGCTCGCGAAAACCAGCTGTGGAGAGGGAGATGCTGCTTATCCTCTTGAACTCGCCCACATGAGGTGTGACTATGCCCTTCAGAGGAAGATCGGGCTGCAGGGCGTCGGCATCTATGACCGCCTTCCTGCAGAGGGGCATTATCTCCTTCAGCGCAGCATGAGTCTCTGGGGCCCTGCCAAGGCCCATGCCCATCACGACCACATCGTGCCTCGGTATCTGGTCCCGTAGGACGTCCAGATCCTCAGGCTGCAGATGATCCCCTGAGAGCTCCCTGACTATTAGGTTGGGCGAGAATCCTGCCACAGTCCCGGCTGCACTCCTGGGGGTGGCAACTGTTACCACGTCCGCCCCTGCTCTCAGGGCTGCAAGGGCTGTGAGGGCTGGAGCGCCCGTGTAGGGGCCGCCGCCTATCACCAGGATCCTTCCGCTCTCGCCCTTGTGGCTCTCAGGCCTCCGTTTCCCGACGAGCCAGAGGTCGCCGAGGCCCACGAAGAACTCTGCCTCCGGGGGGATGCCGATGTCAGCAACCTTCACCTCGCCTGACATGCCGGTCTTCGGCCTGTGAAATGTCACTGTGGCACTGGCAGAAACGACCTTGTTGGTCCCAAGGCCGCTTGGGATGTCCACAGCCAGAACAGGCCTGCCGGAGGAGTTGATGGCATCGATAGCTGCAGCCTCGAGGCCCTTGACCTGGCCGTGGACTCCTGTGCCGAAGATGGCGTCGAGGATGAGATCGCTCTCCTTTAAGGAAATGTCTGATGCTTCTCCGACCTCTCTCAGATCGGAGCCCAGGCTCGCCAGGATCTGCCAGTTCCTCTTAGCCTCGTCGGTGGCGATGTCCCTTGAGCGTCCGAGAAGATAAGTCGTCACCTCGAAGCCTGCCAGATGACGTGCTGCCACAAAAGCATCTCCGCCGTTGTTCCCACGGCCGGCAACAATGGCCACCCTCTTGCCAGCCGCCCTCGCCCTGACCTCGCGGGCTAGGGCAGCGCCCGCGTTCTCCATGAGCTGCAAGGGCAGCAGGCCGAAGTACTTGCAGTTCATGTCCAGGGCATTCATCTCTTCAGGCGAGATTGGTCTCATGATGTGACCATCGATCTGTTAAGAGATAAATCCGACGTGAGATCCAGGGCGATGTTGATAAAATTTAATTCCTCGAATTTCAGAAACAAGAGCTGATGAGCAATTGCAGTGACGATTTTTTGGGGCGTTTCAGATATCCTTTCGTCTCTGTATCTCTTTTATGGCCCTGACAACGCTCTTCCAGTCAGGGCAGTAGTGCACCTGATCTGAATAGCTCTCGATGTCCGTCTCATTCAGGCTCCATGGATGTAAGAACAGGATCCCATCTCGATCCGGGTCGCTCTTGACAAATTCGGATATATTGATATCCAGGTCGTCGATCAGCACATCTGATGGTATGGCATGCTTTGTCCCTGTGCTCGCTCGATGGTATTCAGTAAGAGACGGAAAATGCATAGTCAGCCATTGCTTTGTAGCCTCTTCCGCATTGGGCCGTCTAGCCGTTACAACGCAGACTCTGTGATCGGCCAATTGGCTTATGCCATTTTGCGATCCTTCTATCAATGGCAGATTTATGGTATAATCCGGGTCTGCCAACAGCCTGCTTATCTCAGACCAAAGTTCTCTTCCAGCAAAGTTCCAATGCGCACGATTGATATCACTTTTGAGGTACCTCAGGCCGTATTCTCTTTCGATCACACCGAGGACTGCTCCGACCTGGTCGGCCAGCACACCGTCGATGTCTACGGCGATCTTCAACCTGTGCTCCTCTGAAAAGACCTCTTTCATCATCTCCTCGAAGGACCGCATCTATCCAATGCTGCCAAACCCGTAGATCCGCTTCTGCCTCGAATGCAAATTATCTTGTAGCACCCGACCGCAGGCGGGTTCGGACTAGGGCTGGCCATTTGCTTCTCGGGCAGCTTAAAGTTTCTGCCGATAGCTGCTCAAGCGAATTAAGGCCCTCTCCTTCCGCATATGCATCGCACTTCTTTGTATCTGGTGCATTGCACTCCAAGGGCTCTAATGTTGGCAGATACTCCTCTGTTCCGTCATACAAGAAGCATCGATCGATATTATTGCTATCAGGATATTTGTATTTGCATGTCATTGGAATTCACTCCCCCGCAATCATCTCGTCGATCAGGCCGTATCAGCCATGGAATATGTACTTGTTAAAGTCATCGCTCGTCTTTGAGGCATGGGCGCTTCAGCCATATCCCGCCTCACCGACTCGGACGCCCGCGATCTATATCCCGATCCATGATTTCGGAAGAGGAGTGATCACAGCAATATAAAAAGGAATTTTAAAGAGGTTTGTCCAAGATATGGTGGAGCTATTCTACAATAGCTCCCCTTTGTATCTATCAGGTATTCCCAATAGATCATCACCACATTCTATGGGCGGATAAATGAATGTCCCATGTTCATTTACGTCGTAGTCCAGTTTCATAAACCTTGTTAGGAATTCCTGATGCATGGCATCCGGATCTAAGTCCTGGAAGAGATCTGGATGCAACACTTTTGCCATATACGCCACACCGACAACGAATTGTGGTGCACATGCGATGCAACCACTCAACACATAGACTCGCTTATTTTTCACAGCATCTACGCCAGCCAGCTCGGGTCGGCCGATCATAGAATCCCTTAAAGCCTTCATCTCGGATGGATCATCCACCTCATAGCCGCTTCCTGCAGTAGTAAATAAATTTTTGAATATGTAATCGGGATTTTTTGTTATCACCCATTCAGGGTCGACATCAGTCACAGAGGAATTAGTGGATAGATCGCCAGCCGCGATGTTAATGCCGCCAGCCATGGCTGGCATATAACCACGCACAGCGCGCCCCTGTTCCACAAAGGCTCTGTAATCACCAAACTCATAGTACACCAGCGGCTTATCCTCCTCTGAAAGCCCTTCAACCCTCTTGGTGATGGTATCCAAGTATCCCAGGTACCAATCGATGAACTCCTTTCCCTTATTTTTCTCGTCAAATAGGTACCCAAACTTTTGCCATGATTGAATTATGTCGTAAGGGTGTTCGTAAAAATTAAAGCGAAGGACGGTTATGCCCGCATGCCCTAGGTTCTCTTCGCATTGCCCTGTGCATCGAACAGTATTGTGTATGAATACATCAGGTTTAAGTTCCAGCACCTTCTCCCAATCAGCTCCACTCTCACTGCTTCCGGCTGATGGCAACTGGCTTAGCTTTGGGAAAAGCATTTGCCTGCTTGTTATCCAAGAGCCCACACCAATCACTTTATCCTCTTGTCCAAGTGCTACTAAGGCCATAGCTGGGGCCTGGTCCATGACCACTACTGTTTTTATTGGCAAATTGACTGTCACTATCCTATCGGCAGAATCAATCAGCGTAAGCTCTTTCTCCTCCCCGCTTATAATCTGCTCAATCTGTGCGATATCGTCATCGTCTATCTTGCCATCATAATTGGCGTCGCTCAGGTTAGTGGCGACCTTTGCTCCTTTGATCACACCTTCGACATATTCTACATCCTTCTCATCTATAGTATCATCCATGTTCGCATTGCCGAATATTCCCAGAGCATAATCCATTGCGCCCCCGGACATAGAGAATAGAGAAATGCATAGGGCCGCCAATATCATTCTCTTCATGTACCATCCTCGCACCTCTTCCATATAAATAATTGATTGTTAGTAATAAATAGTTTGAATTAGTTATTGTTTTATATGGCCAAAGGCCTTTGAATTTATATGTCGATGATTCCGCAGGAGAAAAAATAAAGTTGTACAGCTAACTATAATCAGATCAAATGATTTATCCGTGCTAGAAACAACAATGAAGTCACCAACAATCATGAGATGGCATCCAATACAAGAGCAGGCTGTGAAGATATTGCTCCAGCTAAGCCATATCATCCTAGATGTTGATTTTTTGTCACGCTACTCTTGTCGAAAAATACAGAAGAGGAGAAAAAGTTAACCCCTCCTCGATGCTATTTTTAGCGCTGTCCCTCAAGGTCTCAGCTTGGTGCCGGATAGACATACATCTCAGGATATTCAATTCCCATGAAGGTATTCCAGTACTCATCAGCGATTTTCCTGGGGTTTAGATCGCTGAAGAGCTCTGGCTGAAGGATTTTAGCGAAATAACATCGTCCAACAATATTCGCTACAGCTAAATTCATTTCAGCGACGTAGATATAAAGCTGACCATTTTCAACAGCTTTGAGTTCATTCCATCCAGTTCTATTTTCGAGTTCTAAGATCCGCGCTTTTGCCTTTTCCTCAGAGACCAAGTCGGTCTGAGCACGGACCCTCCGGAAGATCACATCAGGATTTTGCTTTAGCACCCATTCCGGGTCCACCTTGTACGCACCCCCATCCAGTTGCGGGAACAACCCTACATCGTCTATGATGTTGCGTCCACCGCATTTGGCTGCAGCTTTACCGTCCCCTGAATCTGATCCAAAAGTTATCCAATCACCATATGTCTCAAGGTAGAATGTTGGTTGCTCTTCCGGAGCTAAATCCCTAGTTCTCTCCTCAATGATAGAGTCGTACTTCTGAATCCAATCGACGACTTTATCCGCCTCACTCTCTTTTCCAAACATCACACCTAACATTTTTAGTCCTGATATGACTTTTTGTGTATCCGGAACGCTCAAAGAGAAGGCAATAACGGGAATTGTATCCGGCAGATTCTTGGACACCTCATCCACATATTGCGGCTCCATAAAGACGATGTCCGGATTAAGTTCGATGATCTTTTCGTAGTCCAGCTCATGGGTGTATACATATCCCACATCCGGGAGATCCATCCATCTCCCCGCTTCTGCGATATACGGCTTGAAATTTTTGATGCCTGAAGAAACACCCACTACCTTATCCGCCGCGCCTATGGCGATGAGTCCCTCATCTCCTGACCCCATGCGAGCAAGAACCACTCTATCCAGTGGCATCTTCAAAGTAACAATTCTCTCAGACTCATCACGGATCTTAAGCTCCTTCTCCTTGCCAGATATAATTAAACCGATCTGTGCGATATCGTCATCGTCTATCTTGCCATCATAATTGGCGTCGCTCAGGTTAGTGGCGACCTTTGCTCCTTTGATCACACCTTCGACATATTCGATATCCTTCTCATCTATAGTATCATCCATGTTCGCGTTGCCTAATATTCCTAGAGTATAATCCACAGCGGACGCGGACATGGCCAATAGAGAAATGCATAATGCCGCCAATATTGTTCTCTTCATGCGCCATCCTCGTGCTTCTCTCATATAAATAATCTATTGTTAGTAATAAATAATTTGAATTTATTGCATTTTTGTATAATCAAGAGAGAGAACAAGATAATCCATAACCTTTCTGAATTTCATCATCGGATATCGGGTGAAGCTTCAGGCGCTGAGCTTGTGCGCCTGAGCTTCTATTGGCTGGCAGAATCTCGAAACCACTTGGATCTGCCCTCGTTTGCCGGATTTCGATGATTTCTTAAGTCCTTGAGACAGAATAAAGCCCTACAGGACGCAGTCCATGCTGCATCTTTGCGCCTCCACCAGTCGTGCATAATCCCCTTTCTTCGCCAGCAGCTTCTCGTGGCAGCCGTGTTCGGCCACCTTCCCATCCTTAAGGACGAAGATCTCATCTGCATCCACGACAGTGCTCAATCGATGGGCGATCATTATGGTGGTTTTTCCAGATCGAAGTTTCATGAGGGTATCCTTTATGGCCCTCTCGCTTTCCCCATCAAGGCTAGAGGTGGCCTCATCCAGGATCAGGATCGGTGCATCTTTCAACAGCGCTCGAGCAATGGCGATTCTCTGGCGTTCTCCGCCACTCAGCCGTATGCCTCTCTCTCCAACTATTGTATCGTAACCATCGGGCAGCGTTTTAATGAATTCATGGATCCTGGCAAATGACGCTGCTTCTTCGACTTCAGCATCGCTCGCATCGGCTCTTCCCAAGCGAATATTCTCCCTAACTGTATCATTGAACAGAAAAGTCTCTTGGGAGACCACAGAAAACTGGTTGCGAAGCACTTGAAGGGGATAGCTTCTCAGATCCCGCCCACCGAGTATAATCTTTCCCGATTCGGGGTCCCAGAAGCGCAGGAGAAGGTTGATCACCGTCGTCTTTCCCGCGCCACTTACTCCCACCAGTGCAGTTGTTGAGCCTGCGGGTATCGTGAGATTGATATCGTTTAGGATCTTCGGCTCCCCAATTGAATATCCAAATGTTATGTTTTGCAGGGATAAAGATGGAACAATAGCCGTTTTTGTAGAATCATGGTCCGCGAAATTGTCACTGACTGCCGGCTCCTCATCTAAAAGCACAAAAAGTCTTCTAGCTCCTGCAAACGTCTGAGAGAGCTGTTTTGAGGTCTCAACAACGCTCATCAGCGATGCAAATACGCTCCCTGCCAGGAGAACCGCTATAGGCAAATAGCCTTTGATCAGTTGGCCCTCGCTAACCAAGATCGCTGAACTCAATAAAATGCATATCGAACCAGATGATTGAAGGACAGTGCTAAGAGCGCTCTGAAGCCCATTATTGGATGCCTGCTTTGCCTGCAGACCTATCAGATTGTCAGTCTCACGGCAAAGCAGATCCCTCCGGGCATTTTCATAACCAAAAGCCAGAATATCCCTCATGCCCTGAAGGCTGTCCAGCACCTGTGCGTTGAGGCGAGCCAGCTCAGCCCTCAGCCGATCCCCTAGAGCACTGCCCAGCCTGAAAGCAAGCCTGGGCATCAGCGCCAGAAGGACGAGGAAGACTAGCAAGACCTCCGCTAGCGTGATATTTATGATCGCCAAAGCTGTCAGAGAGAGGATAGGCACAATCACTGCGACTGCTATCGAGCCTGCAGTGTGTGCAAAAAACAGTTCCAGGATCTCGATATCCGAAACTGCCGTTGATGTCAGGTCGCCAGTACGCCTGGAGACTAGATTGGCGGGAGCAAGAGGCTCTATGATCCTGTAAAAATCATCCCTCGTCGAGACTAAGATTCGATACGCAGCCACATGAGAAATATACGGCCCTAAATAACTGAAGGCCCCCTTGCATATCCCAAGAAAAACCATGCCGAACGCATACGGATAAAGCTCTTGAGTCGGCTTCCCGGCTGCAGCCATGGCGAACAGGGCAGCGCCTGCCACGGCCACCCCAATTCCTGAGATCTGCCTTAAGACTTCGAAAAGAACTGCGAGGCTCATCAGGCCGATGTGAGGGCGGATGGGGTGAATCAATCGGAAGTGCTCCGATTTGGAATTCAAGATGGAGCCGATCATGCATTGCTCCTCGCAGTCACATTTCTTGGAAAGATCGAGCGTCTGCGCAGAGGCATAATCTCTGTACGATCATCGTCGAGGCATTGGGCGGCGATCAAACGAGAATAAATTCCGTCATGTGCCATCAGCTCGTCATGCGATCCGGCCTCTACTATTCGACCATGCTCCATCACTAGAATCTTATCTGCATTTATGATGGTGCTCAAGCGATGAGCGATGACCAGAACAGTGCGCTTGGATCTGAGAAGCTCCAATGCCTTCTTGATGGAGGCTTCGTTCTTTGCATCGACGTTGGATGTCGGTTCATCTAACAGAAGGATGGGTGAGTCCTTTAGCAGGGCTCGAGCAATGGCGATCCTCTGCCGTTCACCGCCGGAGAGCCGAATGCCCCTCTCACCGACTACAGTCTGGTATCCTTCTGGCAGATTTAATATGAACTCATGGGCATGAGCTGCGATAGCTGCCTTGACCATCTCATCATTCGAGGCGGAAGGTTTGGCAAGGCGCAGGTTATTCTCTATGGTATCATAAAATAGGAATGGTTCTTGAGCCACCAGAGCCATCTTGGATCTCAAGTACTCCAAAGGAAGAGATCTTACGTCTAATCCTCCAATCAAGACCCGACCTTTTTGTGGTTCATGGAAACGATAGAGAAGATCAACAACAGTGCTTTTTCCTGCTCCCGTCGCCCCGACCAAAGCCACCATGCCACCCGAGGGCACATCGAAGGAGATATCCTGCAAAACAGGTCGATTTCCATCGTATGCAAAACAAACATCCTCGAATTTGATGCTGGGTTCGAGGGAGGCGGGGGTCAATGTGCCTTTGTCTATCACATCCGGTTTAATATCCAAAAGCGCAAAGATGGCGTCAGTTGCTCTCCTCCCGTGCAGACTGTAATGACGGTAAATAAGCATATGGCTGACGTGTTCATAGAACAATGAGCCCAATAGAAGTACAGTTACGAGTTTGCCAAGCTCCAGGCTTCCTTGGCTCAAACGAATTGAGGCGACGATGAGCGTAATGGAGTAGCCCAGTACAGGTGCAATTTCTGAGACGAGGCTCGCTCCAAAGGAGATTCTCAGGCTATGAACTACGGAACGCTCCAGCTCCACAGAGCGCTGATGAAGGGCCCGTCCTCGAGCATCAACCTGGTGAAACAGTTTCAATGTGGTTAGGCCCTGAAGGCTATCTGAAAAGTAAGCGCTCAATTCTCGGTAGGCTATCCAGACACGCCTTCCCAAGTTTCTTTCTTCTATTTTATTTAATATGAATATAGATAGGGGTATCAATGGTACAAAACTTATGAGGATGACTGCTGAGATCAGATCCACATAGAATGCAAAGCCCAGGAATAGCAAAATCGGCATGACTATGCATAAACTGATATAAGGAATGTAAAGGCCGATATAGGGGTCCATAGCCTCTATGCCATCCACCATGGTTGAAGTCAGGGCGGCTGTGTTTCTATGCTCCAGGAAGGCTGGGCCCAGTTTCATAAGATGCTCATAGAGCCTCTCCCTTATTTTTGCCTTGACGAATGATGCGGATTTCTGAGCACTGATATCTCTCATAGCCTCAGTCGCAGCTCGAAGAATGAGTGCAAGAACCATCCCGATGAAGAGATCGATCATGGATGACAGGGCTCGACCCTCATAGACTCCAACGATGACTCTCCCAGCAAGCAGAAGCATAGCAATATTAGCGAGCGATCCGATAAGCCCGGAAAAAAACGTAATAGCCATCCAATGCTTAGCACCTTTTGCGAATTGATACAGCCTCTTATCTATCATTTTCTGCTATACACTTCCTCATTCATACATGCCAGTAGATCGAGAACGCATTGTTCTGGTTCATGTCCATTAATAAATCTGTCGATAATAGTGTTAAAAATAGTATAATAGTATCTGGATAAGGTGAACCGTCTCGATCCGAATCGAAACTTCAGAAAACCTGTTCTAATATATTTGCATCAGTAAAACAGAGCATCCCCGCTGAAATCTGCGAAGTATCCATTTAAAAATAAAGTCTCTCGCCCTGATGTTGCGCTCTCAAAAATCAGGCAGTTTGTCCTGTGAGGCGATGCCGTCCTGTCGTCTCAAGGCATAATTCAAATTTTTATCTCAGTGCTATGTTGAACCTCCTGCCCAAAAAGAGTGCCGGTGCCCACGTCCACACGAGCCGCCTGCACTGGAGCGTGGCCCAGCCAACCGCTTGGCCTCCCGGAGATGAGAACCTCAAATCATCCGCAGCCTCATCATCCCCGATTCACCTCACTCCTCTGAAGCACTCGTCGAGATGATCATCGCTCGGCGGCTTCGTCATCAGGCTCACTATCACTGTGACCACCACCGCCAGGGGCAGTGCCACGATTATCGGGTCAACGACAGGCCATGGCATCTGGGTTATCAGCACATCCCTGCCCAGGAGCATCTTGGCCACCCCAAGGGGCACAGCCTCTGCCTTGTGAATGAACAGATACCAGAAGACTGTAACCAAGGTGCCTGTGATCAATCCGGCGATCGCCCCAGCCTTTGTCGCTCCCCTCCAGTAAAGGGCGGACGTGTACATCGGAAGGAAGGCTGCAGCACACAGGCCGAAGAATATGGCAGTGCCTCTGGCAATGATGTTTTCGGGAAGGATGTAGCCCAGAGTTACCGCTATTATGACTGCGACAAGTATTCCCGCCCTGGTCAGCATTATCGATCCTCCGCCCTTCTTGCCAGACAGCGTCTCGTAGATATCCCTTCCGATGGCGCTTCCCTGGGAATGAAACTGAGAGCTGGATGTCGACATCGCGGCAGCGAGAAGCGTCAGCATGAAGAGGTAGACGAACCACTCAGGCGTGGCCGCATTGATGTAGATCGGAATTATGCTGTCTGCATTCCCATTGGCGATGTTCACTGATATGTTCCCCTGCGTCTGGTAGAAGAAGACATTGGATAGAGCCCCCACCATGAAGGCCACACCTGTCATGGCCAGTATGAAGATGCCGCCTATCAGCACACCGCGGTTCAGCTCCCTGTTGGACTTGACTGTCATGAAGCGAACCACGAGCTGGGGCATGGCCAGAACCCCGATCCCCACGCCCATGACGATGGTCGAGATCAATGTCCACCACCAGGCGCTCCCGAAGACCGGCATGGCCGTCCAGCCTGCATGACCCTGGGCGGCCAAGCTCTTTGGAACCAGATTGACCATATCAGTGAGGGCCTGGTGTGCGGGTGTTATTCCACCCAAATGCGTGTAGGTCATGATGAGGAGGAAGATCATCCCCACGAACATGATTGTTCCCTGCATGGCATCTGTGTACATGACACCCCTGAGCCCTCCCCAGATGACATAGGCTGCGATGATCACAGAGTAGATCAGCAGTGCCACATCGAAGTTGATCTCAAGAGTGGTCTCCATGAACCTTGCAGCACCTATCAGGACCACCGAGGCATAAAGCGGCATGCCAAGAAAGATCACCAGCCCGCTGAACCACTGGATGAACTTGCTGTCAAAGCGCCTGCCCATGAACTCGGGGAAGGTCATGGCGTGGAGGTTGTGGCCTATCTTCCTGGTGCGCTTGCCATAGACGACGAAAGCCAGGAAGATCCCAACGAAGATGTTGAGGAAAGTCAGCCACAGAAGGCCCATGCCGAAGAGACCTGCAGTGCCTCCGAAGCCGACTATGGCCGATGTGCTGATGAATGTCGCTCCGTAGCTCATGGCCATGATGTAGGGATGAGTCTTCCTGCCAGCGACCAGGTAGCCCTCCGAGTCCTTCGTCTCCCTCCAGGCCCTGTAGCCGAGGTAGAGCGTGGCGAGAAGGTAGATCAGGATCATGACATTGAGCAAGAGAAGGTCCATCTAAATCACTGTCCCAGCTCTTTTTTCTGCATCTCTTCCTCTTCGACTTCCCAGACGGCCTCCTCTTGGATCTCCACAGCCTCGAGCTCTCCCTCGCGGTTCCAGTTGACGATGCCGTAAATCACGCACAAAAGCGCGCTAAATATGCACAAAAGATAAACACCCCAGATCACAGGATCATCGATGCCCAACACGCTAACACCAGCTTGTTGCTGCTCCCTCGCAGCCTTTGCACACCATCCTGGAGTTTTTTTGGTCGGATGGCCGTGAAGTGTGGTAGCATGTAGCATTATTTCATGTTATAAGGGTGTCGGTCAGCATTAATTGTGCAGTTTAAATCGCCATTGAAACCTTGCGGGCTGCTCATCAATTTCATTTCACGCCGCTTGCTCGTCAATTCCAGCATAAGCCCTTTGAGCCAGAACGCCTTCGCATCGTTTAAGTATGCTGATGATAATTATTTTAGATAATAGCGGCATTGGATGCATATCATTTTATATCTGGAGGAGAGGGAACCTCGTCATAACAGAGGGTCCGCTGGCTCACCCGAGAGAGCGTGAAGGATGAGGGTTAGAGTATTTCTGCACCTATTGGCATCGCTTCTTAAACTTCTTGCAGTTCTTCTCTTGATTCCTGGTGCAGTCGCAGCCTACTACACAGAGACGCGCAGCGTGATGGCCTTTGCGCTGACGTCTCTTCTGACCCTTGTCACGGGCATAGCCCTGATGCGTCTTGGGTCCGACGAGGAGATAGGTCCAAAAGAGGGCTTCGCCCTGGTGGCACTCGGATGGCTGGCTTCCGCCTTCTTCGGCGCATTGCCCTACTTCTTCCTAGGGACGAATATGGTGGACAGCCTCTTCGAATCGATGTCGGCTTTCACCACCACAGGCTCCTCCATCCTCACAGAGCTAAATGCGCAGGGTTACTGGATTATCAACAGCACCATGGCGGACAGAAGCCTCATACATCTCCTGGAGCTGAGGCTGTCCACCCTGACGGGGAACTCTTCCATCATTCATTCTGACTCCCCGCAGACATACTTCGGCCTATTATTCTGGAGGTCTTTTGCTCAGTGGCTGGGTGGAATGGGGATCATACTCTTGTTCATAGCGATACTGCCCCGCCTTGGAGTCGCAGGCCGTCAGCTCTACAGGGCAGAGGTCCCCGGGCCTGACAAGGATGCTCTGACTCCGCGCATAAAGCAGACAGCCAGGGTGCTCTGGTGGGTCTACATACTTCTGACTGTGGCAGAGATCGTCTTGCTCTGCCTTGCGGGAATGCCGCTCTATGACTCGATGTGCAACACCTTCGCCACCATGGCTACTGGCGGGTTCTCGCCGCAGGGGCTGAGCATCGCAGCCTACCATAGCTGGATCATCGATGTCATAGTGACCCTCTTCATGTTCCTAGCTGGCGCGAACTTCGCCTTGCATTACAGGATGCTCACATCAGACAGAACCGCCCTCTTCAAGGATACAGAGTTCAGGTTCTACACACTGATCATCCTGGCATCGACCGCAATCATCGTCCTGTGGGGCGGCCTTGAGGGAGATCTCTCCCATAAGATGAGGCTGGCTGGCTTTCAGGTCGTCTCCATCATGACCACCACGGGATTCGCCACAGCAGACTTCGATAGATGGTCTGCAGCAGCCAAGTTCACCCTCCTCCTTCTCATGATCGTCGGAGCCTGTGCGAGTTCGACTGGTGGTGCAATAAAAGTTGCGAGGATTTTGTTGATACTGAAGAGCGGTTATCGCGAGCTTCTGCATTCCCTTCATCCAAAAGCAGTCTTCCCCGTGAGACTTGCAGGGGTGCCGATAAAAGATGAGGTCTTGCGATCGAGCAACGTCTTCGTCTCACTTTATCTGATCATCTTCGCTGTGGCTGCACTGCTGCTCGCCATCATCTCCTATGGCGATCCGCAGATGAACATAGAGACCATAATCTCAGCAGTAGCCACAACGCTTGGCAACGCCGGTCCGGGGCTTGGAAAGGTCGGCCCGGCCCTGAGTTTCGCTGATATTCATCCGGCGGGAAAGATGTTGCTGTTCTTATGCATGTGGATCGGACGGCTGGAGATTTTCACAGCCTTGGTGCTGTTTGTGCCTGATTTCTGGAAAAAGTGATACGCGGATTCTTCGACAGCGATGATCCATTGATCATTGCGATAGATTCTCTTATGAGGGCATCTCCTCAAGGGCCACTATGGCGCAAATCTCGGCCAGCTAACCGTCTATGTGATCGAGGATATGCTTCTGAGTGGCGTTTCGAATAGTCGGTTGCTCGACACACATGAGAAGGTGGCCCCCTCTCTGGAAGCTGACGAGATTCGCGCCGGGGATTGTGGAAGCAGCGAACTCGGCATTATGGTATAGCTGCAGCATGTCGTCAGTTGCATGGAATATCAACGTCGGCGCTCGAATCGCGGCGATCCTCTCATTTGGCATCACAGCCTTGTTGTCGAAAGCCGCACCGTCTGACCGCAGCGAAACGGGATTCATGTAGTCTATAACCTTGTCAGCCAATTCCTGCTGGCCGGGAGTAAGGCTGGCGATGACTGCATCGTTGGCGCCCATCAGCTCCATCAGCTGCTTCCTGAACAGCTTGGTGAAGGCCCAGTAAAGCTGGTCGTACTTGAAGATGGTCACTAGCATATCGCCTTTCTGGTTCGCCTGCACCTGATCCGTTGATGCTGAAGAAGCAACGCCGCAGGAGATGAGGGTCAGCGAGGATACTCTTTCAGGATACAATAGAGCGAAGAGCAGGGCCGAAGGCCCGCCATGTGATAGAGCAACGACTGCAACTTTTTTGATGCCCAGCTGGTCGAGCAAATATGCGTAGGCGCGCGCCTGGTCGTCGAATGTGGCACCATCATGGAAGGTCGAGTGCAGATATCCGAAACGCGAAGGCGTAATCCAGTGGAATCCATCACCGAGCACAGCCTGTGCGAGAAGCTCCCCCTGATCATAACCGCCGCCACTGCCATGAATCACCAGGACATCGGGGCCCGATCCGCCCTCTGTGAACTCGATATCCCCATAGGGAGAAGGCATCAAGGTGCTCTTTTTGCTGACCCTCTCATAGGCGCGATTCATATCGCCTAAATATGCTGCTGAAACCAATACCACAGCTAAGAACAGCCCTATCGCGATCCAGAGTAGATTCCTTCGCAGCATATTGCTCTCCCTTCAGGGGCGTGCAAGCCCCAAGCCTCCACTCTTCATGGCAGCGGCGCAATTCGGATCAAGATCAACTTCCCGCTCAGCCCCAATGCGCATCAGGACTTCAGCATATTTATCTGTATTCCATCTGCTTGAAGGCGCATGACTGAGCCGAACCGCAATTAGAAGATGGGCAAGCTGCTTTTCGATATATGGCAAGCCAAAGCATTGGCCGCGCGGGAATACGGCCCCGAGCACCACGAAACTGGGCAGCATACATGAAACTGTTCGGGCTTTGCTGCAGGAGACATCCTGGAGGAGATGAGCCAGCCTCTCAGCTCGCGGGATATGTCCTGCCCTCTTTCATGACACCTTTCTCGCAGCCGAGCAGCCATGCCTCGATATCATCCGTCGGACCGCATATATCCGCCGGTCGCGAGGACATCGCTATGCTTTGCTCTCTTATCTTCCGATGCATTCCAGGCAGCTCTCCCTGGACAGGAGACTATGATATTCGGAAAACGACTATTAATATAGGGACAAGATAAAACGAGAGGCAGCCATTCCGGCTTTTGCCCGATCAGGTGAGTGCATGGTGAAGATAGAAGTCTTGGGAACAGAATGCGCCAAATGCAAGGCTCTTGCCAGAAACGTCGACCTGGCTGTGAAGGAGCTGGGGATCCAGGCTGAGGTCGTGAAGGTTAGCAGCATCGCGGAGATCATGAGCCGCGGCGTCATGATGGTCCCAGCCCTTTATGTGGACGGTGAGGCCAAGGCCGTGGGGAAGGCACTGGGCGTGGAGGAGATAAAGAGGCTTCTCAAGAGAGGCGGTTGATTCATCTTTTTTTGGGGGCAACAGGCCCTTGGCGAAAAAGGGTGCAAAGGAGGCAGAACGCCCTCCTCAGAAAGGGCGTCAGGCCGCAGATTCGCTCTACTCCTCTGCCGTTGACTCCCCGGACCCTGGCTCTTCAGCGGCCTCAGGCTGAGAGTCGATCTCGGCACCGGGCTCCTTTCCTGGTGGGCTGACAAGCTCTGCCTTAACCCTCTCGCCGGTGTGCTTTTCCACGTAGTCCACCTCTTTTAAGCCCAGGTGCTGGAGGATCATGTCAGCGAGGCCGCGCCTGATCATGAACCACTCCTTGTAGTAGCTCATCTCCCAGGGGGCTGTGATGACAGCCACATCGTCCCTGATCTCTGCCTCCAGGTCCATCCGGGCGAAGGCCTTTATCATGGCCTTGAGCCTCTCCGGCCGATCCTCGACCGCCTCAAGGATCTTGTACTCATAGACGACGGTCTTGTCCGCCAGAGGGTGGTTGAAGTCCACGCTCACCTTTCTGCCAATCACCCTTGTGACAATCCCCACCTTGTTCTCGACGCCGACGCGCATTCCGGGATAGGGCCTCTCCTCCTTGAACCTGTTGATGGGAATCGTCTCGACCTTTGCAGGATCGTGCTTCCCGAATGCCTTTTCCGGAGGAATTTCAATGCTCCCAGAGTAGCCGATCTCCTTTCCAAGAAGATCCTCTTCGAGGCCCTTTATTACCTGGCCTGCTCCGACTATTATGAGCTGGGGGCCGTACTGGGCCTCCTCGTCATAGATCCCCTTCTCAGTCGCGACATCCTTGTCCGTGGCGGCTATCGCTTTTCCGTCAACGCTCTCGGTGAAATCTATCCTGATGAAATCTCCGTTTTTCACAGTCATCTTGAATTCCATCCTAGCTTCGGGACCAAAACGACAGATCCCATCTTAAGCTTTCGCATCTCCACTTTCGCGATCCTTCGCTTGATGTTTATGGCCCAAAAACCTGTTCCATGGGTTTCCTAGATCAAGTAGTCTGCAATCTTATCCGTCAGCGGCTGCTCGCAGTAGAGGCACCTCAAGAGGACGGGGTTCTTGGCCTTCACGAGCATCCTGGATCTGATGGGCTCGGAGGTATTGGAGATGCAGCTTGGGTTCTGGCAGCGCACCACACCCACGATCTCCTCTGGCAGATCCACGCAGCGCTTCTCGATGACCTCGTAGTCCCGGATGATGTTGATGGTGGCAGCGGGTGCGATGAGGGCGATCCTGTTGACCTCCTCCTCCAAAAGCTCCCTGTCTTCGACCTTGACTATGTCCTTCTTGCCGAGCTTCCCGCTCTCGACGTTCATGACCACTGAGACTGTGGCGTCTGTGGTCCCCGAGATCCCCAGGATCTTCAGCACATTCAATGCCTGGCCCCCTGCGATGTGATCTATCACTGTGCCGTTCCTGATGGGCTTCACGCGAAGCTCTCTTGGCTCCCCTCTTTGTCCTGTCTCAGACATCCTAATCACCTCCGCAGATCAGCATCTTCAGCAGGGCCATCCTCACGGGCACTCCATAGAAGGACTGCTGGAAGTATTTGGCATGGGGGGTCTCGTCCACCGATGGCGCGATCTCATCCACCCTCGGCAGGGGATGCATGATGATCAGGTTCTCCCTTGCCTTTGCCAGGAACTCCGGCGTGATCCTGTAGCTTCTGGCGACCTTGCTGTACTCAACCGGATCGGGGAAGCGCTCCCTCTGGATTCGTGTCATGTAAAGCACATCCACGCCGCTTATCACCTCTCCGAGGTCGCAGGTCTCGCGAACTGCGGTCCCCTTGCTGGAGAGATCCGCCTTGATGGGCTCTGGCATCCTGAGAGTTGGCGGCGAGACGAGGGTGATGTCCGCTCCGTAGAGGGAGAGGGCGTACGCCAGCGAGTGGACTGTGCGGCCGTACTTCAGGTCGCCGACGAGAGCGATTGAGAGATCTTCGAGGCGGCTCTCCTTCTTTATGGTATAGAGATCGAGAAGAGTCTGTGTGGGGTGGTGCCCTGCGCCGTCACCCGCGTTCAGGACGGGCACCGGCGAGAACTCAGAGGCGAGACGCGCAGAGCCCTCCTTTGGGTGGCGAATCACGAGGGCATCGGCATAGCCGCCGATGACGCGCACAGTATCCGCCAGCGACTCGCCCTTGGAGATGGAGCTTCCCTCCGCGGGTCCGAGGTTGATCACGCTGCCGCCCAGGCGCTTCATGGCTGTCTCAAAGGACATGCGCGTTCGAGTGGATGGCTCGAAGAAGAGGAGGGCCAGGATCTTTCCCGAGAGGGTCTCGCTCTTCTTCCCGCGCGCGTAAGGCTCTAGGGACGCGGCAAGGTCCAGGACAGAGTCGATCTCCTCCCTGGAGAACTCCCTCATAGAGAGCACATGTCTCTTATTGAACATGGTGATCTACTCCGCTGGCTTGGATATAATGGTTCTGGCAATCTCGAATATATGATAATAAATAATTTAATATTATAACTGTAATACATTGTCATCTCTCTGCCTGAGACTGCAGAGGCATCTTCTGAATGCGTTTATCGCTGCTCGGACGATCTCGTAATCGGGCGTCGCAAAGGTGGTGGTCGAGGATGCCTGCCGTCCTCAGTGGTGCAGAGACGTCGTGGGTATGGATTTTGCTGATCCTGTAAATTGCCCGCCCTCTACATATTTAAAAATACGAGATAGATTATTCGAAGATCGAATCGAAACAGTTAATTAGGAGAAATTTGTTCCTTGGTGGTTCGTGGCCTGGGACGAGTTACAATCTCCTACCCTTTACTATCATCGTCCCAGGCCATTTACTCCTGATCCCGGCCAGAAAGCCTAGCCGCAGTACTTGCACCCCGGCACAGTCTCCGCATTCCCGAGATAAAGCACCTGGCTTCGGCTGCCGTACCTGAAGACAGTCACGCCCTTGCATCCGAGGTCGTATGCGAGGTCATATACCCTTCGCACATCAGCTACCGTAGCGCTCTGGGGGAGGTTCACAGTCTTTGAGACTGCATTGTCCGTCTGCTTCTGGAAGGCTGCCTGAATCCGGACATGCTGCTCGGGCGGGATGTCGAGAGCCGTGACGAAGAGGTCCTTCAGGTCCTGGGGCACTCCGGCGATATCCTGCACTGAGCCCTTCCTCGCAAGCTCAGTCTTCAGATCCTGGGTATAGATGCCGCGCTGCTGCGCGAGCTGCTCAAAGAGGGGCGAGACCTCCATGAGACACGCGCCCTCAAGTACATGGCGCACGAAGGAGAGGGCGAAGAGCGGCTCGATACCGCTGCTCGTTCCCGCGATGATGCTGATGGTGCCAGTCGGCGCGATCGTAGTGACAGTGGCGTTGCGCATGGCGCTCCATTTCTTGAGCTTCGACTCCTCGAAGAGGGGAAAGGAGCCGCGGGCTTCGCCCAAAGACGCAGACTCCTCTCTTCCGCGGCGGGAGATGAACGAGATGACCTCCTCTGCCCTGGAGATGGCCTCCCGCGAATTGTAGGAGATGCCCATCAGTATCAGCATCTCTGCAAAGCCCATCACCCCCAGGCCTATCTTGCGGCTCTTCAGCGTCGCCTCCTCGATCTGCCTCAGAGGAAATCTGTTCATGTCTATGACGTCATCCAGGAATCGCACGCCAAGGGCGACCAGCTCTCCGAGCTTTTCCCAGTTCAGCTCCCCCCTTTCCACCAGCCGCGAGAGGTTTATGGAGCCGAGATTACATGACTCGAAAGGAAGCAGCGGCTGCTCGCCGCAGGGGTTCGTGGCCTCGATCGTCCCCGGGATCGGATGAGCCGCGTTTATCCTGTCGATGAAGATCACCCCCGGATCGCCGCCTCTCCATGCAGAGTTGGCGATCAGGTTCATGAGCTCTGGAGCATCCAGGCCGCCCGCCGCCTCTCCGTTGCGGGGATTTATGAGCTCAATTCCGCCTCCACAGCGCGTCTTCTTCATGAAATCGTCAGTGGCTGCGACGGATATGTTGAAGTTCTCCAGGAACCCCGGCTTCTCCTTGGCCTCTATGAACTCCAGGATGTCGGGATGATCTATTCGCAAAACGCCCATATTCGCGCCCCTGCGGCGTCCTCCCTGCTTGATGACATCCGTGGCGGCATCGAAGATGCGCATGAAGGAGACTGGACCTGAGGCGACTCCGCCCGTGGCATGCACCACATCTCCTTTCGGCCGCAGCCTGGAGAATGAGAAGCCAGTCCCTCCGCCGCTCTGGTGGATGAGCGCCATGTACTTCAGGGTATCGAAGATGCCTGGCAGGGAGTCCTCCACAGGCAGGACGAAGCAGGCCGAGAGCTGTCCGAGATCGAGGCCAGCGTTCATCAGCGTCGGCGAGTTGGGCAGGAACTGCAGCTCGCGCATAATTCTCCTGAAGCGGGCGCGATAGCCCTCCCTGTCGCCCCCATGTCTGGACTCGGCCAGGCTCACATGCGATGCCACGCGATCGAACATCTCTCCAGGGGTCTCCACTATTGCTCCGTGCTCATTGCGCCTCAGGTACCTCTTCTTCAGGACCTCTGCGGCGTTGACGGAGAGCTTCAGGTCGTCGGCCACGCCCATGAAGCGCTTAGCCTCCCTGATCTCGCTATGCTTCTGGCGATAGAGGATGTAGGCCTTGGCAGCCTCTGCGAAACCCTCCTCGATCAGGGTCTTCTCAACGATATCCTGTATGTCCTCGACCCCTGGGACGGTCTCCACGAACCTCTCTCTGGCATTCTCCACAACGCGCTCGGCAAGATCCCTAGCAGCAGTTGTGTCCTCGTTGCCCGTGGCACGAAGAGCCTTCAAAATAGCCTGCTCGATCTTCTCTTTATGAAAGTCCACCATTCGTCCGTCTCTCTTCCTGATGTGCTTGATCATCCGACTCCCAGGTATTATTGCATCAGAATCGATATAAACATACATGTGAATGTAGTAGTGATCATCTCTCGAAGTGATCATTTCGAGATTCGTTTAATTGTCCCAAGAGGTTCACAGATGAAGATAGCAATCTCAGGAAAGGGCGGCGTGGGCAAGACAACGCTTGCGGGAACCCTGGCAAGGCTATTCGCACGCGACGGCTACAATGTCCTGGCCATCGATGCAGACCCGAGCATGAACCTGGGCTCGGCCATTGGAATAAGTCAGCTGCCAAAACCAGTCATCGAGCACAAGGATCTGATACAGGAGCGGGCTGGCATGCCCATGGGAATGTTCAAGATGAACCCGAAGGTGGATGATATAACCCAGATGTGCGGCTGCACAGGGCCGGACAATGTGAAGCTGGTGGTGATGGGAACCATCGATTCCGGCGGATCTGGCTGCATGTGTCCTGCCAATGCCTTCGTCAAGGCCCTCATCAGGCATGTCATCACCCGCGAGAAGGATCTTGTGATCATGGACATGGAGGCGGGAATCGAGCATCTTGGAAGGGCCACCGCCCGCGGTGTCGATGCCATGATCGCCGTGGTCGAGCCCGGGATGAGGTCTATAGAGACTGTCGAGAGGATAATGCAGCTGGGCAAACAGATAGGAATAACAAGGTACCTCGCAGTCATAAACAAGTCCAGCGAGCCGGGCGTCGTCGAAGAGAGGCTGAAAGGCATGGGCATTGAGGTGATCGGCGTCATTCCTTACGACAAGAACCTGATAGAGGCCGATTTGTCAGGAAAAGCGCCTGTGGACGTTGGCGGTCCGGCGGTCGAGGAGATGAAGAAGATCAAACAAAGGCTGCAGGATATGTTTGAAAAAGATGCTGTGAGAGCAGCCTAGCAGGAACGGCTGCTAAATCTCCTCCTTTATCTTGCTCTAGTCCAGCTTCAGGCTGCCTGCTTTCAGACCCTTTTTTACTATCGAGCCGATGACCTTCGACCCCATTCCCATGATCCTGCAGGCCTTCTGGGCATCCTCCTCGGGCACTACCACTACGAAGCCCATGCCCATGTTGAATGTCCTGTACATCTCCGCCTCATCCACATTCCCGAGCTCCTGCAACAGCCTGAAGATCGGCTGAGGCTCCAGCAGGTCCATGATCTCGAAGCCGAGCGGAGAGATGCGACGCAGCTTGAGGAGGCCCGAGCCGGTGATGTGGGCCAAGCCGTGCACATCGCACTCTTTGACCAGTTCCACTATCTCGTGGTAGATGCGAGTGGGCGTCAGCAGCTCCTCGCCGATGGTATGGTCCGTCCCAGGCATCTTGTCGAAGTAGGTGTGCTTCGACTCTTCCACGATGCGCCGCGCCAGGGTGTAGCCGTTGCTGTGCAGTCCTGAGCTTGGAACCCCCACCAGCACATCACCCACCCGAACCTTCTCGCCGGTGACCACCTTCTCCTTCTCGACAACGCCTATCGCCGTTCCCGCCAGGTCGAAGCCCCTGATGATCTCGGGCAGCGAAGCCGTCTCACCGCCCACGATGGTCATATTGGAGAGCTCAGCGCCCCGCCGAAGGCCGATGGCGATCTGCTCCGCCCTCTCGGGATCTACCTTCTCGACCGCCAGGTAATCCACGAAGGCGATCGGCTCAGCGCCTAGGGCGTACAGGTCGTTCACGTTCATGGCGATGCAGTCGATGCCCACTGTGTCCCATTTCTTCAGGGCGTTGGCGATCAGGACCTTCGAGCCTACGCCATCAGTGGTCATCGCGAGAGCGAAGCTGCCCATATCCAGAAGCCCTGCGTAGTGTCCTATATCTGTCATGGGCGCGCCGAAGCCCTGGCGCTTAGTTGTGAGGACGCGCTTCATTGCGTCTATGGATCTATTCTCAAGATGAATGTCTACGCCGGATTCGGCGTAGGTCAGAGCCTTCTTCTTCATGCCTCTCCTCCAAGTCCAAACTCACGATGCAGCTCCTGCACAGCCCTCTCTGCGTCCTTGGCCGCCACGACGAAGGAGATATTATGTTGGCTTGATCCCTGGCTGATCATCATCACATTGATCCTGGAAGAGCCCATGGCCTTGAAGACGCGCGCAGCGACGCCTGGCGTCCCAGCCATGCCAGCGCCGACGACGGCCACGGCGCAGACGTTGAGATCATGCGAGATATCTTTGACGAGGTCGCGCGGGAACTCGGCCCGCAGGGCATCCTCTGCCTTCTCCATCTGACGCTCCTCGATGACCATGGAGATGTTCGCCTCTGAGGAGCCCTGGCTGATCATGATGATATTGATTCCGGCCCTCGCGAGAGCTGTGAATGCGCGCGCAGCCACGCCCAGTGTCCCTATCATTCCAGCCCCCGAGATGTTCAGCAGTGCGACGTTCTTGTGAAGCGTGACAGCCTTGATCACATCCACCTTCTGAACGTCATCGTGAACTATCTGGGTTCCGGGGCTCTCGGGATCGAAGGTGCACTTGACGCGAACAGGTATGCCTTTGCGAATGGCAGGCTCTATCGCCCTTGGGTGCAGGACCTTGGCCCCGAAATAGGAGAGCTCCATCGCCTCCCTGTAGGATATCGATGGGATCGATTTCGCCTCAGGAACTATCTTCGGATCTGTGGTCAATACCCCCGATGTCTCCTTCCAGAACCAGATCTCGTCGGCGTCTATCGCCGCCCCGATGAGCGAGGCTGAGAGGTCAGAGCCACCGCGGCCCAATGTGGTGATTGTCCCCTTCTCATCCTTGGCTATGAAGCCTGTGACCACGGGGACGCCCTGCAGGGGCAGCAGCCTCTGGGGAATCAGGTGGTAGGTCTTTTCGAGAGGACGCGAGTCGCCATACTCGCTGTCGGTGATTATTCCTGCCTCGGCACCTGTGAATGCCCGGGACGGCACGCCCATGTCCCTGAGCACTCCCGCCAGTATCGGCGCTGCAAGCTGCTCGCCGTAGCTTGATATGTAGTCAAGCGAGCGCGGGGTCAGCTCTCCCAGGTAGCAGATGCCGATGTATGCCTTTTCCAGCTCCGAGAGCTTTTGGTCCAGTGTTTCCTGGACCTCCCTGGCTATTCCCTGGTCCTTTATGGCATCCGCCACGGCCTGATGGTGTCTGTCTGTAAGCTTCTCTATGAAATCAATGACATCTGAGACATTCCCCTCATTCGCTGCCTTCCTGGCAGCAAAGAGCAGGTCGTCTGTCACTCCCTGAAGGGCAGATGTGACTATGACTATCTCGTTATCGCTGTTGAAGTGTTTTACCAGGTCACCAACGTGTCTGAGCCGTTTTCCATCGGCCACAGAAACGCCGCCAAACTTCATTATCAAGCGCGCCATCGTGAAAACCTTGGTGGCAAAGCTATTCTCCCAGCGATTTAAGCTTTACCTACAATATTATAATTTAACCTCGAATCATTGACTGCCCTCGTCTCGTGGTGATCCTCTGAAAATGCTCTCGGGCAGAGCATAGGATTAAAAATAAAAACCGGCTGAGATGGCCTAAGCCTTAAATAGATTGAGTTCTAGGAGATTCGGGTCCTACTCTGGATTATAGCTTTATCTCAAACTTCGCGAGGCATATTATGGGCAAGAGGAAGAAGATAGCAGAACGCGTCATAACCCTGATGGACAAGCCTGAGAAGATCAGGAACATCGGAATCGTGGCGCACATCGATCACGGCAAGACAACCCTTTCTGATAACCTGTTAGGTGGCGCGGGCATGATCTCCATGGACCTGGCTGGAAAGCAGCTCTTCATGGACTTCGATCCCCTGGAGCAGGCGCGAGGCATCACCATAGATGCGGCCAATGTATCCATGGTCCACGAGGTGAACGGAGAGGAGTATCTGATCAACATGATCGATACCCCCGGGCACGTTGACTTCGGCGGCGACGTCACCAGGGCCATGCGTGCCGTGGACGGAGCAGTAGTTGTGGTGGATGCTGTCGAGGGGGCCATGCCCCAGACGGAGACTGTTCTGCGCCAGGCGCTGCGAGAGGGCGTGCGGCCAGTCCTTTTCGTCAACAAGGTTGACCGCATGATCAATGAGCTGAAGGTCGAGAAGAAGGACATGGCGGCACGTCTGGGAAAAGTCATCGACAACATCAACAAGCTCATTCGCGGGATGAACGAGGAGAAGTACAAGGCAGGCTGGCGCGTGGATGCCTCCAATGGCACTGTCGCCTTCGGTTCAGCCCTTTACAACTGGGCGATAAGCGTGCCCCAGATGAAGAAGACGGGCATCGGCTTCGATCAGGTCTTCGATTACTGCAGGGCAGGAAAGATGAAGGAGCTGGCCGAGAAGGTCCCGCTCTACAGGGCGGTCAACGATATGGTGGTCAAGTTCCTGCCAAGCCCCATCGAGGCCCAGAGGGAGAGGGTCAAGGTCATCTGGCATGGCGACTGGAATAGCAGTGTGGGAAAGGCCATGGCCGCCTGCGATCCGAACGGCCCCGTCGCCTTCATGATCACCAAGGTGAAGGTCGATCCGCATGCAGGCGAGGTGGCTACTGGCAGGCTCTTCTCAGGAACACTCACGCGCGGCATGGAGCTGTACATCTCTGGCATCATTAACACCAACCGCATTCAGCAGACGGGCATCGTCATGGGCGCTGAGAGGGTCGAGGTCGAGTCCATCCCCGCCGGAAACATCGCCGCGGTCACTGGCCTTCGGGATGCGATCGTGGGTTCCACTGTCTCATCCGAGGAGGGCATGACCACCTTCGAGCAGATCAAGCATGTCTCAGAGCCGGTCATGACTGTGGCTGTGGAGGCCAAGAACACCCGCGATCTGCCGAAGGTCGTGGAGGTTCTGCGGCAGGTTGCCAAGGAGGACCCGACACTGCAGGTCACCATCAACGAGGAGACAGGCGAGCACCTCATGGCAGGCATGGGCGAGCTGCACTTAGATGTGACAATTACGCGGCTCCAGCGCGACCGCGGCGTGGAACTGAAGACATCGCCCCCGATTGTTGTGTACCGTGAGTCCATTGCCGGGCGGGCGGGTCCCGTCGAAGGAAAGTCGCCCAACCACCACAACCGCTTCTACATCGAGTTCGAGCCTCTGGAGCAGGGAGTGATCGATGCCCTGAAAGAGGGCAAGATCAGCATGAAGATGGAGGAGATCGAGCGCAGGAAGCTCCTCATCGAGAGAGGCATGGACAAGGAAGAGGCCAGGAACATCACAGGCTACTATGGAACAAATGTCCTGCTCAATATGACCAAGGGCATTCAGTACCTCAAGGAGACTATGGAGCTTATCCTGGAGGGCTTCGAAGAGGCCCTGAAGAACGGCCCCATATCGAGAGAGCCTGCCCAGGGGATCAAGGCGAAGCTAGTGGATGTCAAGCTGCACGAGGATGCTGTACACCGCGGCCCGGCCCAGGTGATTCCTGCGGTTCGTCAGGCTGTTCAGGCGGGTATCCTCATGGCCGATCCCGTTTTGCTTGAGCCCTTCCAGAATGTCTATATACAGGTGCCTCAGGATCAAATGGGTGGTGCGATGTCGGAGATCCAGGGACGCAGAGGAGTTATTCTGAGCATGGACAGCGAGGGCGACATGATCATACTCAAGTCCAAGATGCCTGTGGCTCAGATGTTCGGGTTTGCAGGAGCCATCAGATCGGCCACAGAGGGACGGGCTCTCTGGTCCTCGGAGTTCGCAGGCTTCGAGCCGCTTCCAGCCAACCTGTTGCTTGAGACAGTCAAGCAGATCAGGACAAGGAAGGGCCTGAAGCCGGAGATGCCCAAGCCAAGCGATTACCTGAAGGTCGTCTGAAGAGCGGCCTTCGAAAAGATTTAAACACAAGGCAGAGAAATAGAGAAATATGCATAGTTCCAATTGGAGGAGATAAGTCATGGCAGAGCAAAAGCCACACCTCAATCTAGCATTTATTGGACATGTCGATCACGGAAAGTCGACTACAGTAGGCAGATTGATGTATGAGACGGGGGCTGTGGACCCCCACATCATTGATGAGTATAAGAAAGAAGCATCCGCGAAGGGCAAGGCCACCTTCGAGTTCGCCTGGGTCATGGACAGCCTGAAGGAGGAGCGCGAGAGGGGCGTCACCATCGATATCGCTCATCAGCGCTTCGATACGTCCAAATACTACTTCACAGTAGTGGACTGCCCCGGCCACAGGGACTTCGTGAAGAACATGATCACTGGAGCGAGCCAGGCAGATGCTGCTGTGCTCGTGGTCGCAGTGCCAGACGGCGTCATGGCCCAGACGAAGGAGCATGTCTTCCTTTCGAGAACCTTGGGCGTCAACCAGCTCATTGTGGCCATGAACAAGATCGATGCCACCAAGCCGCCATATGACGAGAAGAGGTTCAACGAGGTCAAGGATGAGGTAGGCAAGCTGCTGCGTATGGTCGGCTACAAGCTGGAGGACATACCCTTCATACCAATCTCCGGCCTGATGGGTGACAACCTGGCCAAGCCGAGCGAACACACGAAGTGGTACAAGGGTCCGACATTGCTGGATGCCCTGAATAACCTCAAGGTGCCTCAGAAGCCGACGAATCTGCCGCTGCGCGTGCCTGTGCAGGATGTTTATACAATCTCTGGCGTAGGCACAGTGCCTGTCGGGCGTGTGGAAACAGGCGTCATGAAGAAGAACGATAAGATCATCTTCGAGCCGGCCAACGTCTCAGGTGAGGTCAAGTCCATTGAGATGCACCACGAAGAGGTCCCCGAAGCCTATCCGGGAGACAACATCGGATGGAATGTGCGTGGCGTCTCAAAGAAGGACATCCGTCGCGGCGACGTCTGTGGACATGTGGACAAGGCCCCGACTGTCGCCAAGGAGTTCAAGGCGCAGATCGTCGTTCTGCAGCATCCGAGCGCTATTTCCGCAGGATACACGCCCGTCTTCCACTGCCATACAGCTCAGATCGCCTGCACCATCACCCAGATCCTGGCCAAGCTCGACCCGCGCTCCGGTACAGTGAAGGAGGAGAACCCGGCCTTCATCAAGGCAGGAGATGCAGCCATCGTCATGGTCACGCCCTCGAAGCCCATGGTCATCGAGCCGGTGAAGGAGATCCCACAGATGGGCAGATTCGCCATCCGAGACATGGGCACAACCGTTGCGGCGGGCATGTGCATGACTGTGACTCCCCGCTAAACTAATTTTTTTGGTGTTCATACATGCAGAAGGCAAGAATACGGCTCTCCGGAACGAACCCCTTGATGCTGGATGATATCTGCAATCAGGTCAAGGGAATCGCCCAGAGAACGGGTGTGCATATGGCAGGACCCATTCCCCTGCCCACGAAGAAAATGGTCGTTCCGTGCAGGAAGAGCCCTGACGGCGAGGGATCGGCTACCTGGGATCACTGGCAGATGAGGGTGCACAAAAGGCTCATAGATCTGGATGCGGACGAAAGAGCGCTGCGGCAGCTCATGAGGATCCAGGTCCCCAAGAACGTAAACATCGAGATCGTGCTGGAAAGCTAGATCTGAAATTCAGGGTTTTTAGGTAAAAGGGCTCCTTCCTCTGGAAGAAAGCCCGCTGCCTATATATCCCATGATTTTGATTCTGATTCTCTAATTCCCGAGCCGTCCAGCCGCGGGAGCTTGATACGTGGACTCGTAGTATAGCCAGGATAGAATAGAGGCCTCCGGAGCCTCGGGCCCGGGTTCGAATCCCGGCGGGTCCGCTACTTCCTTTTGTTTGACCTGCTGCAAGATCAATTGCAGTAAGGGCTTCATGTAAGGGAATGTCAACATCAAAAAAACCTTTTTATACTTTGAGGTAGCGATAAATATGGGGTTTTGTTATGAAGGCATTGGAGATCATCCTAATCCTTTCGATCTTCGGAGTGATCTGCTCCGTGAGCGCTGCCCAGCCATCTGGAGATGATGATTCAAGTTCTTGGGGAGTCATGCATAAATCGTCCTATCATCCGTCGAACCACGACTGGCTCTCCACTGGATCCTACTGGCACCCCTATTACAATTACAGATACTATTACTATCCATACTACTCCTATTACTACCCCTACTATTACTCGTATTACTATCCATACAGCTATTACTACGGGTATCCCAGGTACTGGTACGGATGGGGCTATTAAGCCATAGCTCCTGAGAAAAATACCAATATTTTTTGAGGGCATTGGATCAGAGGGTCATCGCATTCTATGCTGAAGGCATTGGGATGAGTGATGTGCAATAGTTCAGAAATGAGATGAGTCTTTCTTTCAGAGCTTCTATGGGTGGTAATTTGGATGGAAGCCAAGGATAAGTGTGCGGGCTGATCCCCTTGAGGTGCATTTCGCGATGGATAACCACCGTCTACGATGAACGATGCAGTTGGCATGAAAGGGAGAAGGGATCGGGATGTGGGCATCCTCGATCGGATAGCACTAGTAAAGCAAAGATCTACCAAAAGTGCTATATTCACGAGGTACCAACCAACACAGAAAATATCGTAGAGGATCGAGGAGGCGGAATTACGATTCAAGGAGGGGCTTTATGGATCGCAGTGATATTGATGCTCTCCTCGATGGTTGGCATTTCCCTGGGAAAAACCGGCTACACTGTGGATGTTTCCGTCGGCGGAACCGCATGGCAGATAAGCCGCTTCGCGGAGAATATGAGTTTCAATAATTATGAGAACATCAGTGGTGCAGGTAATTTTTCTAGATACAATCATGTGAATGGCATTTCGGATTTCGGTTTTACAGAAAAATCCTCTGTGGTTCGGGGAGGTGATCTATCCCTCGATCAACGCACGCGCTTCTTCAGCCGAGAAGGGCCTGTGGCCGTCAGCTATGCGCTCAGTAGTGTTGCAAGCGGAACGACATCAAATCTCACCGAGTCGGCGAAGGTGACTATTGATGAGGTATGGCCTTTCTATTTCGTCAATTACAAAAAGCTCCATTATGTAGGGCATGGGATAAGGAATCCCATAAGAAATTCGGAAGTTTATGATAATAACGGAAATGTCATCACGACATCATCTGATTCGTACAGCCTGCAGAAGGAGAGCGTTTATTCTTCATACAATAATAGAACACTGATCACCACCACTGTTTATCCCTATTCCGTGGTGGTCGATAGGGCATCCAACAAATCATCCTCATATGTTTTGACGCTGAAATCCATTGGAAGCCTCTCAAGCCTCGATGTGATCGAGGGAAGGCCCTCAGACGAGTCTGGAAATAAGCTCACTGATGAAGCTGCAGCTCGAATAACGCAGGATTACAGAGGCCTCGTCAATATGAACTTGAAGATAGCCTCAAAGCAGAATGTGCCAGTGAGCAGATATGTGCCTGTATCCGACGAAGATGGTGCATATGTATCCTATTTCAATACAGCCGACAGCTTCGCCGATTACCTGCCCTGTTGCATGGACGGCTATTCGGGCCTGTCGAAATTTGACCGCGAGCACCTCAGTGCAGATTGCATCTTCGATTCCTATTCGGCCAATGTTGCAATCCCGCAGTCAAGCAGCACCGAATCCCTTTCTGCTTCGAAGTCCCTGGCGGTCAGAGAGCCTGCAGTGGTCGCCGAAACAGATGCAGCATCCAGCATCCAGCAGAGAATGGCTGTGAAGCGGCCGAGCGAGACGAAGGCGAAGGCTGAGCAGGCCAATGAGACATCGAAAGTCGTGGCTCCGACGGTGAAGCCCGCCCTCAAGACAGTATCTCCGGCCCCACGGGCTGCAGAAGAATCGCCCGTTTCAAATACGCCGCCTCCAGCCGGGCCGGGCGAGGACAGGTACTATGAGGAAATGCGGGCAGAATAGAATGAGCTGAAAAGGCAGGGGCGGTGAGAAAACCCGCACTGCGTCTTTCAGGCCTGGAAAGGTCAAAACGCCGAAAAAGTCAGGGCTGGGAAGCGGGTCTTCAGTCCTTCACCCCTTCCGTCGTCACCGTGAAGACCGCCTCGCCATCTGGCAGGTTCGGCGAGTCCACGAGCCTGGCTATCCTCTTTTCGCCCTTCGACTTTCTCAGGTAGAGGCGGAAGGTGGCAGTGTGGCCCAGGACATGCCCGCCCACGGGTTTCGTGGGATCGCCGAAGAATGTGTCAGGCTTGGCCATCACCTGGTTGGTGACGAGGATCAGGGCGTTGTTCAGGTCTGCGAAGCGCATTAAATCATGAAGATGCTTGTTCAGCTTCTGCTGGCGGTCGGCGAGCGTTCCGCGCCCCACGTACTCCGCCCTGAAGTGAGCCGTCACCGAGTCCACAATGAGCAGGCGCACCGGCTTTTCAGAGTCCTTGACCTTCTCCGCCAGATCCATGGCGCTCTCAGCCAGGAGGATCTGGTGATTGGAGTTAAAGGCCCTGGCAACGCTGATGTTCTTCAGGAACTCCTCGGGGTCCCATGTCTCGCCGTCTGGCCCTGGCGGAAGACCCCTGACCATCTGGGCGATGCGCTCAGGCCGGAAGGTGTTCTCCGTGTCGATGATGATCGCCGATCCGCCGAGGCCGCCCATCTCCTTTGGCAGTTGGGTGTTTATGGCGAGCTGGTGGGCGACCTGCGTCTTGCCCGAGCCGAACTCGCCATAGAGCTCCACTATGGCCTGCGTCTCCATCCCGCCGCCCAGCAGCTCGTCGAAGCTATGGCTCCCTGTTGTGACCTTGCCCACCTGTCTCCTGCGCTCCAGTATCCGATCCCCAGTCTCAAAGCCGCCGATCTCAGCCGCTTCCCTGGCAGCGGCTATGATCTTGGAGGCTGTCGCTTCGCCCACCTCGGCAGCCGCCACGAGCTCCCCGGGGGATGCCACTGCCACAGTCTCGACTGAGTTGAAGCCCGCATCGCGCAGCTTCTCCGCAGTCGCAGGGCCCACGCCCGGAAGGTCTTCCAGTAGTTTGATCGCCATCTTTAAAGTTCCTCAGAAGGTGATTATCATCCGCCCTTTAACTTAGTTACTCAGGCGGAGCGAAAGTGATCCTGGTTCGCCAGCCGCAGCTTATCTCCATCTCCTCATTCCAGCGCTTGACCTGGGCATCCATCAGCTGAGCCCTCTGCCCGATGTCCAGGCCCTCCAGGAGCTGTACGTGATCTCCCCAGAGGGCAACCTTTACGCGGCCCGTGGCATCTGAGATGTAGATGTTCGCCACGCGCCCCTGGCGGCCGTCATCTCGCTGGAACTCCCGCACCTCACCGAGGCCCGTCACGAACCCCTCGACGCTGCAGATCATTCCGGCCTCAAGATCGGCAATGGGAATGATCTTCTCCCTGAAACTCACTGTCCTGCTGCTCTTTCTCACAACTGTGAAGCCACTCGTCTGGACCTCAACGCTTCCGTATCTCTCCCTCGATGAGCCGTTCATGATCTCCAGGGTCTCTCCCTCCACAAGATCCATCTTAGCCTGCTCATTCCAGAGAGTGAGCCTGATCTTGCCGGTCTCATCGCCCAGGAGCACCGTCCTGACAAGCCCCTCAGACCCATCCTTTCGCGCAAACTCCCTGACGGTTCCCGGGTCCAGGACACGTGCCATGAGGTTCACCTCACTCATGTCCCTCTTTATCTCCGAGATCTTGTAGGGCTCTGTTCTCGGCCTTACGTCGGCATCCACCTCCTCGATGCTGCCTGTTCTGCCGAGATTCACCTCAGTCCCTGCAAAGCCTTCCTTCGCGAGCCCTCTCACCTTGAGGCACAAATCGACCTTCAGCTCCCCTGACCTGATCGACTCAGTGGCTTCGTCCCAGAGGGCCACCCTTATCGTCCCAGTCTCATCTCCCAGAGTTAGGTTGGCCACATGACCAGGGCGGCCATCGGAGCGCTGGAACTCGCGGATCTCAGAGATGGCGATCAATCTTCCGATGAAGGTGACTGTTCCCATCTCGGGTCGTATGCTACCTATCTTGGTCAGGACCTCGGAAGCGCCGAGATCCCTCGCCACAAGCATGGCCGCAGTTCTGCGATCGCAGAGGCCAGCCATGAGAACGACCTTCTCGTCCACACTGCCCTCAAACTGCTCAGCCGAGATCCTATCTGCAACCTGGGCGTAGATCTCCTCCAGTTCATCATCCATTCCAGTCATCCTTGAATCTTATATGGCGGTCTCTGGCTTCAGGTAAGGCACGTCGCATCTGGCCAGAAAAGTGTCGCAGACCTCGAAAGGATCACCTTCAGCCACAATGGCGCCCTTTTCTATAAGAATTGCCCTGTGGGAGACCTCTTTCACGAAATTCAGGTGGTGGCTCACAAGTATCACAGTGGTGCCGAGCCTGGAGTTGATCTTCTTGATGGCATTGGAGACCTCTCGCAATGTGATCGGGTCGATGTCTCCAAAGGGCTCATCCAGGATCAGGATCTTGGGCCTGGCTGCCAGAAGAATCGCAAGAGCTGCCCTCACCCGCTCGCCGCCGCTTAGCTGGTCCGGCAGCTTCCACAGGACCTGAGGATCAAGGGACAGAAGCTCAAAGATCGGCTCGGCGAAGCTGCGGGCCTCTGTTGCGGGGAAACGGGGGAAGAGCTCCTTGAAGATATCCCTCGTCAATCCAAGGGATTCAAGGACTGCTTTGGCGTCCTCCTCGGACATGTCCGTCAGGTTGTAGAGCACATCCAGCACCCTGTCGCTGATGCCAAGCTCCTCTGCCATGACACGGGCGTGGTCGATCACGTCATGCCCCTTCACGCCCAGCTGGTATGCGATGTGCTCTATGATACTCTCTCCCGGGTAGAGGGCAAACTCCTGGTACATGATGCCTAGAGTCCGCCTGACATTCATCCTGTCTGGGGAGTAGACGAGCATATCGACCCATTTGCCCTCATGCCTGAAGAGCACAGCTCCCTCATCCGGCAGTCTGACACCCTGCATGATCTTGAGGATAGTGGTCTTTCCGCCGCCGCTGTTCCCTATGAGTGAGGTGATCTCGCCCTCGTTCACATCGAAGTTGAGGTTCTCGATTTTCAGGACCTCCCCCTGCCCGAACAGGTAGTTCCTCTTGAAGACTCCGCGCACCTTTATCAGCGGCTCAGGGTTGACTCTTGATGCCAGAGGCTCCATGCCCCCGATCCCCGAAAGGAATTCCTTCAGAACCTCATCTGTCCTTCCATCTGCAATTATCTCGCCCTTCTCCAGCCATATCAGCCTATTGGCCAGATACCTGTGAACCTCGGGCAGGTGGGAGACCAGCACAGTCGTTAGCTTGAGCTCCTTGTTCACATTTTTTATGGCGTCCAGCACCTCCTGCTTCGTCGCTGGACAGGCCATGGTAGCAGGCTCATCCAGGAGCAGCAGCTTCGGCTTCTTCGCAAGTTGCCTGGCGATTATCAGCCTCTGTTTCTCGCCACCGCTGAGGATGGTAGCGAGATGCCTCGCCTTCTTCTCCAGACCGACGAGCCTGAGGTAGTACATCGCCTCCTCATAGATCTGGTCGTACTCGGGGTTCTCCGGGATGGGAAGGACCTCGAAGCCGGTGGTGCGGGAATAAATCCTTCGCACGACATTCTTCAGGGCGCTCTCAGTCCAGAGGGCAAAATCCCTCTGAAGGTGGATGGCGGTGAGGGCATTCTGCTTCCTGATAGTCTCATCATCAGCATCAGGAGCTATTATGAGATCGTCCATGGCGATCCTGCCTGAATCGAATCTCTCCATGCCTCGCAGTACCTTCAGAAGAGTGCTCTTGCCACCACCGCTCCTGCCCACTATCCCGAGTACCTCGCCAGGCCGGACAGTGAAGCTCACGTCCTTCAGGGCGGGCACATCTCTGTCATCCACCCTGTAGGCCTTGGACAGATTATCGATCTGGAGCAACATTAAATCACCTATCTCACTCTGGTGCCAGTCTCAACCCTCTCGGACGGCCTCAGCAGCACTGCCTTTCCCGCCACATCAGCCGCCAGGAGCATAGCCTGGGACTCTACGCCGAAGAGCTTTGCCGGCTCAAGGTTCGTCAGGACCACCACCTGCATCCCCACAAGGTCCTCGCACTCGTAGGCACCGGCGATTCCCGCAACCACCTGCCTCGTCTCGCCCCCGATGTCAACATCGAGCTTCAGAAGCTTGTCCGAGCCCTTGATCCGCCCCGCCTCCTTTATCTCGCCGACACGAAGGTCGAGAGCTTGAAACTCATCGAAGGATATCATCCCTTTTTTCTCCACTGATTTCACCCGCTCCTTGGACTCCGCCTCTCTTATCCTCTCTTTGAATATACTGTCAAGATCCTTGACTGCCGCCTCTTCCATCCTCTGGAAGAGTATCTCGGGCTTTCCCAGCGGCTGGCCAGATCGAAGAATCACCAGGGCCTCATCGAAGGCTATATCGTCTGCCCTGCCATCCAGGCCGAGCTGTCTCCAGGCCTCCTCCATCTTCGATGGCATGAACGGCTGCATGAGGACCACGAGGGCCTTGGCAATCTGCAGACAGTTCTTGAGAACGACGCCTGCCTTCTCTTTATCGACCTTGATGAGCTTCCAGGGCTCTCTGCTCTGGAAGTAGATGTTGCCATAGTCCGCCAGGGCCATGATGCTGTCAGCGGCCTTCTTGAACTCGTACTCCTCGATGGACGATCTCACTTCTTTCAGGGTCTGCTTGATCCTGGCTGCCACCTCGGCGTCCACATCACCATCCGGGACACGCCCATCGAAGTTCTTTGCGGTGAAGGTCAGGGCCCTATTGAGGAAGTTGCCGAAGGCTCCCACCAGCTCAGTATTCACCTTCTCTGCAAAGATCTTCCAGGAGAAGTTGACCTCCTTGTTGTGCGAGGTGTAGCTGGCCAGGTAGTACCTCAGAAGATCGGGATGCAGCCCGCGATCCAGGTAATCGTCCTTCACCCAGATCACATTCCCGCGAGACTTGGAGAACTTCTTGTCGTCGATCTTGAGCATCCCGCTGGCAACGACCGCCGAGGGAAGGGTGTAGCCTGCCCCTTTGAGCATGGCCGGCCAGAAGATGCAATGGTGGTAGACGATGTCCCCGCCGATGAAGTGGATGATCTTCGCATCATCCTTCCAGTATTTCTGCCAGTCAGCATTCTTCCGGGCGCACCACTCCTCTGTGAAGGCGATGTAGCCGATGGGCGCATCGACCCAGACATAGACCACCAGGTCGTTGTGGCCCGGAAACTTGACGCCCCAGCTCATATTCCTGGTGATGCACCAGTCCTTCAGCTCCTGGCGGACCCACTCCAGGGCGTAGTTTCGGGCCGAAGCCGTCCCGCCCAGGGTCTTCAGGTATTCGAGGAGGAATTCCTTGAACTGGGAGAGCCTGAAGAAGTAGTGGGTCTGAGTCCTGTAGTCCGCCTTTCCGCCACAGATCTTGCAGACGGCGTTCTTGATCTCGCCTGGCTCAAGGTGGCGACCGCAGCCCTGATCGCACTCGTCGCCGCGCGCAGGCTTTCCGCAGTAGGGGCATTCGCCCTCCACGTACCTGTCAGGCAGGAAGCGCTCGCACTTCGGGCAGTAGGCGAGCTCTATCTCCTTCGGGTAGACATAGCCCTTCTCCATGAGGGCCCTGACCATCTCCTGGGTGCGGTTGTGGCAGGCAGGGTCGTCAGTATCCCCGAAGAAGTCGAAGTTCACGCCCATGCCGCGAAAGACCTCATCGAAGTGGCTGTGGTACTTCGCCACCAGCTCCTTGGGAGTCATCCCTTTGGCCTCTGCGTTCACCACTATGGGGGTTCCGTGGGCGTCGGAGCCGCAGACGAATAAGACCTCTTTGCCCATCCTTCTCATCCCCCTGACGAAGATGTCGGCAGGCACATAGGTTCTGAGGTGGCCCAGGTGGCACGGCCCGTTGGCGTAGGGCAGGCCGCAGGTTACGAGGATAGGGGAAGACAATGAGAACACCTGCATGCGATATGATGCAGGGGATGATATAGGTTTCCCAGATAGGAGACAGTCAAATCAGTATTCTTGAAGCCTCACTCTGATTGTCATCAGCAAAAGGGTGACGCATCGGGCCCATGAGGCCCATGCAGATCTCGCATAGGCTTATGGCGGGGCAGCCTTCACGGGCACGGCAGATTCAGCACTGAGCTGTTTCCTGCCTGGATCTCCTCGATGATCTTCGCATAGCCTACGTAGGTTCCGCTCATGATGAAGGATGGCACAGTCTTGGAGTTCTTCTGCACCCTGGAGCCTATCCTGGCGGTTCCCTGGATCTCCGAGTTGATGTTGTAGATTGAGATGTTATCGTCCTGGTAGATGTGTGTGTCCTTGATGAGATCCTTGCCGATCTCATATGTCTCTGAGAAGACGGACCCGACCTCGTAGTTCTTGGCGCAAAGCGCATTGCGAAGGTCGCTCTGGCTGAAGACAGCAGGGGGCGTGTATGGGTGATAATCGTAATTGGAGTCCACTTTGAGGTACATATCGTCCTCGTTTGAGTCCTTGTAGACGAAGGAATCTATGGTCCTTGTGCCTATCCCGCTGCCTCTGGTGGCCAGGACCATCTTTGAGCCATGAAAGCCCTCTTGTGTCTGGTAGATCCTGGATTCATCCATGTAGCCATTGATGAAGATCCACGAGTGCTCTGTCATATTCTGGGCAAGCGTATCCACTGCGGCTGCATCTGTGGCGACCACGAGAATGCCAGCCGAAAACGCCAGCAATGCCAGCAGAATCGCACTAAGCTGTCCCATCAGAGCACCTCTCACCCTCGCAATCTCATGAAGAGCATCGGATATAAGTCTATCCTCTCGTTGCGGAAAGTTGCTCGCGGCGTGTCTGCATATAAGTGCATCTCCTGATGTTCACTCCAAAGGCCAGCCGCCCGCTCCCATCAGCATTGCAGTCTCAGATCAACCTGAAGTCGAAGTCTCCTGAATCAGAAGTTATAGATGGCAGGCCCCACGGAGTAATAGGTCTCAGCAGGCAATCCGCCTATCATTCCATAGGCATCAGGTTCCGGCATCACACTCTTCGTCTGGTTCCAGCTTGCGTCAATCGCATGAACAGGTCCGACGGTCTTGCTGGCGGTATAGGGCTGACTCTGCGATGCGGTTTTTATGACTTCGAGGGCGGGCATCACAGACGAGTTCTGGCCAAAGATGCTCGCGACCCATTCATTGTATTTTGGTACAGCTTGGTTGTAGGATGTCGGGTCTCCCGTCTGGGCCTGATCGTACCTTTGTGCCAAAGTCCAGCCTCGGGTGAACCCCTCCAGGATCCCCTTCTGATAATCTGTCAGCGCCAAGCATGGTGCCGCGAGCATCATCAGCAGCATCAGGACGATTAATACTCTTCTCATCTTCGCATCCTCTTTTCGTATAGATATAAGTGCATCGAACAAAAAGGATTTGGTGAATCCGGCAAAAAAAGCTTCTTCTACCTCTCTTTAATCTTCCTCAGCTCCGCAGCCACGCCCCTGCTCGACCCGACCATCTCCCATCCTGACATCCTGGCGCGACCAACGCCAAAGGCCCTATCGCCCCGGATCAGGACCTCGTCTCCGGGCCTGATCTGCTCATCAGCATCCACGACGCCTGGCGCGAGCAGGGAGCCCTTCGGCACGAATTCGCCGATGGTGACGATGTACCTTCCGAGCGGCTCCAGCCTTCTTGCGCCCGCGATTGAGAGCGCCAGGGAGCCGTTGGGGGTGCTAGCAGCAAGCGGCCTCTTCTTATCGTCCTGAAGCTCCCTGCCCCTTACAGTGACCTCTCCTTCGAGGAGGGCATCGCCCGCTCCCTCGCCAAAATAGTAATCAGCCACAGCACGATAGCGCTGCAGCCGCCAGTCCTGCAGGCGCTTCGCGTCGCAGCAGGCGTCCTTGACTGCGGCCGCCAGCCTCTCCAGGGCAGGGCCGCTAGTGCCCCCGCCCGTATAGATCGCATCGATGCCGTGCTCCTTCAAAGCCTCCTCCAGCTCACCCTCCAGGTGGGCGACCACCGCCCTGTAACTGTTCTTCTGCAGGTAGGCGTCAAGGCAGCCGAGCAGCCAGGCGCGCTCTTCCAGGTCCCAGCGGCCAGTCACTGGGACATCGTAGGATGCCGCAGGATAGACCTCCTCCAGTTCCCGCGGCACGAGAGCGAGAGGCGATGTGAGGATAAGCTCATGCAGGCGGCGATGCCAGGGTCTGATCGCCTCGGCGAAGAGGCGGTGAGAGCGCGAGGTGGAGTAGGGCTTCCTGGCGGAGCAGGGCAGCAGAAGAAGGACGTCGCTTGGAGGAGCCCTGTACCTCTGCAGCACCCTCTCTGCATAGCGCGTGACCTCCACTCGCCTCAAGGATTCTGCTGTATTGGCATAAAGGATGCTGTGCCTTGACTGTGGAGTCCTAGCCTCAAGGTATCTGTGCTCCTGATCGAGGAGGCGCAGGGCAGCTGTCAGGTCGGGGGTCACGCGCACCTGCCGCTCGACGTACTCCCTGATCGACTCGTGCCTGATGGCCTCCCGCACCGCCAGCAGCTCCTCCTCAAGCTTCAGGAGGTTGTGGCCCGCGAGAAGCCCCTGGATCGGGCCGTCTCGATCATCGGCAAGCCTTCGGCAGCTCTCGCACCTGCAGGGAAGCTCAGTCAGCTCATCGAGGGCATAGACTCCGTCATGCGTGTGGTATCTTCCAAAATATGCATCAGCTACTGTTTTAGTCGAATCGATCAGATCCACTCCGAGATAGACCAGGAAGGCGAGGTTGGCGGGCGTGGCCAGAGCAGGGGCATAGATTGCCGTGTCCGGAGAGGTCCTCTCTCTCACCCCGACCACTGCGGCCACAAGATCCCTCGGGTTCCTCAGGCAGCCCGCAGATGCAAGGACATAAACATCTGCCTCCTCCGGCTTCTCAGAAGAGAAGGCGTGGATCACCACACCCTTGGGGCCCTCGATCTCAGTCGGTGGCAGCCTCAGGGCTGGCTCCGAGTGAAGCCCTGCGGGAACGAAGGGCGCTATCGCCAGCTTCTTGTGGCCCTTCAGGGCAGACGCACAGCTTGTGGCTTCATCCTGAGAGGCATATCGGAAGAGACTTCCGCAGGACGCGTAGTCGTTCCCGGTGATCAGGGCGGGCGTGCCGATGGCTCTCTCAAGAAGCAGCTTTCCGATGCGTGCAGGCCCGTCGCGCTTAAGGACCTCGAAGTACCTTGTCATCCTCTCTTCACGCCCCCATGTCCATATCTTCAGGCATATGCCTCAGCCTGAAGCTGAATGTGGCTGATGGATTGGCCGCCACTAGGCGTCTCGTGTTCTCCAAAGCCTGCTCCATTGAGGCCGCATCCGCCATCTCCGGAGTCTCCGCATTGAATGGCTTGGTCTCAGAGAGCTCCTGCGGATAGGGGCCGAAGGGCGGCTTGAAATAGAGAACATGCTCGAAGCCCGATGCATCTGCTTTCGGATCGTCTGTGACGAGGACACGCCCCTGCAGCGAGATGCGCTCGACCCTCCTGCCAGCGCGGATCACCTCAGGCCTGCTGGCCGACTCGGGGCCGAGGTAGAAGAATGTGGACTTCGAGGAGCCGTCCAGGCTCTCCAGCCAATCGCCTTCTCTGGCGAGCCTCATCAGGCCGTCGAGCATCCGCGGATGAGATCTGCACCTTGATTCCAGGAGATCCCAGAGGGATCCTTCACGGATGCACTGCTTCACCAGCCTCATCTCCTGGAGGGAGACGTAGAGGTTGTGCGCTGCCAGCAGCTTGGCCTTCTCAGGGCTCTCTATCAGCTCCTTGGCCGAGTGTCCCTGGCAGACTGGACAGGAGCACGGGAGCCAGCTCATCTCATCGAGCCTCCAGGTCCCCCGCGCTGAGAGGTATCGGCCCTGACGGGCATAGAGGGCGTAGGCTGCAGAGTCGAAGAGATCGCAGCCCATCGCTGCCGCGAGGGCGAAGATCATGGGGTGGCCTGCCCCGAAGAGGTGAACAGGCTTGCCTGAGCCTAGGCCCTTCTTGGCGGCGACCACCACATCCACCAGATCCCTGAACCTGTAGGCCTCCATGAGGGGCACGACGCCGCCCACGGGATATAGATCGAAGTCCAGGCCCCTCAAAAACGCTGCCGCCCTCTTCCTCAGATCGGGATAGGTCGAGCCCTGAATGGGCCCTGCTAAGAGAGAACCTCTCGGCCTGACGGCCGCCTCTTCAAGCCTCGCCTCTGTCAAACGCAGCTCAGCCTCGGCCCTCTCCCTCTCAACGTCAGGCGGCGTAGGTATGTCCAGAGGAACGCAGATGTCCGATTGAATCGCATTCTGAAAATCCAGGATCTCCAGCGGCTTGACGTCGATATCCCCGTAGACCGATAGCTGGAAGGCCCCCGAGTCGGTCATGATGGGGCCATGAAATCCCAGGAGATCGTGCAGCCCCAGCTCCAATGCTCTCTCCCTGAGGCCCTCATCCTGATGGATTATGTAGCTGTTGGTGATGATCATCTCGGAGCCCATTTCGGCAAGCTTCGGGGCCGGGATGATCTGGATGTGCGGATTGACGACCGGCATGAGCAGGGGGGTCTCGATGGTGCCATGTGGTGTGGAGAGCCGCCCGATCCTTCCAGAGAGGTCTTTGTGCAGAATCTCGAAGCGGTCCGGCATATGTTTCCCTGCACTGATAAGGAATAAATAGGTTGGGACCGATCTGCAGAATCTGGATAATCTGATGAATATAAAGGTGATTTAAAATGAAGACGCTACTAGCGTTGGTAACCTTAACCTGTCTCCTGGGCCCATCGGCTGCCCAGATGATGTTCACCGGTGAAGGGTATAGCACGAGCCAGTTGGCCTTTTTCAACTCTCCACTGGCCTCGACCTTCGAGCCAAATGTTGAGAAGTATTGGGGAACCTACATCGCAGGCGGCCAGAATGCAACTGCATTAAAGGGTCCCGAGGCCAACATGGCCATCTGGATGAACACATTCCCCTTGAACTTCAATGCACCTCTGATTATCAAGAGCACGAGCTTCATGGCCAATTCGTCCGACCTATCCAGCATGAGCGAAATAGACAGGAACAGCATGGTCCTGAAGAGGGATATCAGCAACGGATTTAATTACGCCCAGTACTGGGCGAATCAGGCGACAGAAGGCAGCGTATCCGCCGGCAAGAGCACTGAAGCCCCCGATAAGGATTCCGGCGGCCAGATATTATCTCAGGGCATCTCAACCCTCTTCAGCACCTGAAGATTGGGAATCTGTGGAACTGAAAAGGCTGAACAGGGACCGATTCTGAGATGGAATATCATAGGGAGAGTCTGGCCCCCCTATAGGGCAGACTCGATCTATTTCTTGCCCTGAACAGTGAAGGGCAGCAGCCCTCCGGCCAGGAGGATGTCCCGCTGGCGTCGGCTCAGGTTCATCCTCAGCCTGATCTCTTTCTCTCCTGAGAGTGCCAGCGCCGCATCATTTTCATTCTCCAGCAGTCTCCGCAGCCCAGGTATCCTGATCTCCTCGCCTGTCTTCAGGTGGTCGTAATCCTCCTCCCGAACGAAGCTGAAGGGGACGATGCCGAAGTTGACAAGGTTGGCAGCATGAATCCTCTCGATTGATTTTGCGATCACAGCCTTCACGCCGAGGTACATCGGGCAGAGGGCAGCGTGCTCCCGCGAGGAGCCTTGGCCGTAGCTTTGGCCCGCAACTATCACATTGTGCTGGCCCTTGTCCCTCAGGGCGCTCGCTCTCGCGCTGAACTCCTTGTCCAGCGGCTCGAAGACGAATTCGGAGTACTTCGGAACATTCGACCTGTACTTCAGGCGCGCTCCCGCTGGCATGATGTGGTCTGTCGTGACGAGATCGCCTACCTTGATGGCGACGACGCCCCTGATCCCCTCGGGCATGGGGCCGTTGAGTGGCGGCTCGCCGATGTTGGGCCCCCTCTGAATCTCGACATCTGCCCTCGACTCCAGAGGCATGGGGGGAATTATCATGCTGTCATCGATCTCGAAGTGCTCAGGCATCTCGACCCTTGGGATGGCGATCTTCAGGTCCCGCGGGTCTGTCAGCCTGCCCGTGAGTGCCGAGGCAACAGCGACGACGGGGCTTGTCAGGTATACATTGGCGCTGGGTGTTCCTGACCTGCCCTTGAAGTTGCGGTTGCTGGTGCGCACTGAGACAGAATCCGTCCTCGGGGAGAGGCTGTTGCCGATGCAAAAGCCGCAGGCGGACTCAAGAATCCTCGCCCCGAAGGAGATGAGGTCTGAGAGCGCCCCGTTCCTGGCGATGGTGTTCAGCACCTGCCTTGAGCCCGGCGCGATGCCGAGGCTGACGCCGCTTGGCAGATGCCGTCCCCGTGCCATCGCGGCCACCGTCATGAGGTCTACGAAGCTGGAGTTGGTGCAGGAGCCGATCATCACCTGGTCCACAGCGAGGTCCAGGTCCCTGATCTTCACGACATTTCCAGGGCTGTGGGGCGCTGCAGCCAGCGGCTCCATCTCCGAGAGGTCTATCTCAATTGTCCTCTCGTATTCGGCGTCCCTGTCAGGTCCCAGGGGGACCCACTGATCGCCCCTGCCCTGAGCCTCCAGGAACCTCCTGGTCTGTAGGTCGCTTGGGAAGAGCGAGGTGGTCACGCCGGTCTCTGCGCCCATATTGGTGATGGTCGCCCTCTCGGGAACAGTGAGCTTCTCGATGCCCTCGCCGGTGTACTCGCAGACGGAGGCTACGTTTCCCTTGGTGGTGAGGATCTGAAGAACCCTGAGAACGACGTCCTTGGCCGTCGCCCAGGGCTGAAGCTCGCCTGTGAGGCGGACGTTGATCACCTTCGGGGCTGTGAGGTAGTAAGCGCCGCCGCCCATGGCCACAGCCACGTCCAGCCCGCCCGCGCCGATGGCCAGAGACCCGACGCCCCCAGCTGTCGGCGTGTGGCTGTCAGACCCAAGGAGCGTCTTTCCGGGTCGGGCGAACCTCTCCAGGTGGACCTGGTGGCAGATGCCATTGCCGGGCCTGGAGAAGTAGATGCCGTACTTCTCGGCGATGGACTCCAGATAGGCATGGTCATCGGCGTTCTCGAAGCCCACCTGGATGGTGTTGTGGTCCACGTAGCTGACAGACAGCTCAGTGGCTATCTCTTTCAAGCCCATGGACTCGAACTGAAGGTAGGCCATGGTGCCCGTCGCATCCTGGGTCAGTGTCTGATCTATCTTTATGCCGATCTCATTGCCGGGCTCATAGGAACCGTCTAAGAGGTGCTCTCTTAGGATCTTCTCAGTCAGGGTGTAGCCCATAAAAGACCTCCAGAAGACATCTTAATCCAGGCAGGTAGTTGATGATGATATTAATACTCAACGATGCCTGATGGCGGATAGGAAGTTTAAAAAAGTAAACTGTGAAATATATTAAAAAAGAAAACTACTATAAAATGTCTATTTAAAAAATATATTCTAAAAATTCTAAGCCTGATTCTGGCCGCCTATTTCTTCGTCCCGCTGGATGTGGGATAGCATGTATCGAGCAGAGAGCCCTTCTTGCGAGCCACCCTCGGGTCTCCGGGCTTGATCGGCTCGACCTCAGCTTCCTTCTCTTCCTTCTTTGTTTCGTGGTGTGTCATTTCTTGACCCCTTTTTATTATTGCATCTGATCTTAATTATATCTTCCGGTGGACGGCTTGATCTCATCTTGGAAACTCGCGAAAGAGCCTCGTCAATCTTTTATGCCCTCCTCTTTCAAGGAAATTATAAATCATCGACCAAGCTGATGATACAGGAAAAAATGGTGACAATTCGATTTCAACTCATCGGAGATGTGGCGGTGCTCTGCCTCCCACAGGCGCTCGATGGCCAAAAAGAGGAGATCGCGAGGTCTCTCGTCTCAAGGAACAAGAGCATCAGGACAGTGCTCAACAAGACATCGAAGCTGGAGGGCGAGCGGAGGGTGGCGACCTTTGAGGTTCTGGCTGGCGGCGAGACTCTCACACTGCACAGGGAGTACGGCTTCACATACCGCCTGGACGTTGCCAATGTCTTCTTCAACAGCCGCCTGGGCTATGAGAGGCAGAGGATTGCGGCCCTGGTCGATGCTGGCGAGCGGGTGCTTGTCCCCTTCTGCGGCGTTGGCCCCTTCGCAGTGCCGATAGCCGCCAAAGGCGCGAAGGTGGTCGCTCTGGAGAAGAGCCGCGAGGCATGTCGCTGGCTGGAGGAGAACGCGAGGCGCAACAAGGTGAAGGACAACCTGATGGTGGTAAACTCAGACGCCCTTCGGACAGCAAAAATGCTGAAGCCCTGCTTTGACAGAGCAGTCATTCCTGCGCCCTACGGGATGGACGAAATACTGCCAGTGGTCTGCGAGGTCGTGCGGATGGGCGGATGGGTGCACTTCTACACCTTCAAAAAGCGCAATCAGATCGAGGGGCTGAAGGAAGAATACCGACAACTGGGCTTAGATGTCGAGCTATGCCGCAGGTGCGGCAATGTGGCCCCCGGAGTCTCAAGGTGGGCTTTCGATATGGTGAAGGTCTCAGGGAGAGATGATTCAAAGCATAATCAGGAGGCTGATTACGGGGTCAGACCTGACATGCTCTTCTAGCCTGCTATCTCCACCTGGAAGGTTCTCACGTCTGCCATGATGTTCTCCCAGGGCCTCCTGTAGACCATAGAGATCGTGGTCTTTCCTGGCCTCTCCGGGATGAAGGTGAAGACTGCTGTGCCGCCCGCTCCGATGGCCTCCGAGGGGCCTTTCGAGTAGCTCTCGTTCTCGAGGCTCAGCAGATACGAATCGTAATTGGCATACCACCTGTAGCCCGTGGTGGGATTTGCCTCCAGGGATATCGTAAAGGGTTCCTTCAATCTGGCAGCGATATGTTCCATTCCGCCCTCCTTCCTCTCGCTCTCTTCCTTTTCCTCAAGAATCCTGTAGCTCTCAACAGGCTGCATCAAGGGGTAATAATCGATGTTCTCAGGGCCTATGACCTTCGGATCATCGCCTATGCCGTCGCCGTTCTCATCCACTCCTGAATAGTCTGCCCAGTAGTTGCCCAGGCGGCTGCGAAAGACCTTGCTCTCAAAACTGTAGCTGAGGGGCATACTCGAGTTCCAGGATGCTGGGGCCTCTGGGCAGATGGCGATCTTGCCTAAGAGGTCGTTATAGTAGATCGCAGCGGGAAGGACGACCTCCAGGGAGCAGCCATTCTGTGCATTCTCGGGCAGGGCGAGGTCGATGCCCCGCAGGGTCACACCCTTGGCAGCCAGGATCACTTTATCTCCAGGAGGGGCGAGGATGGGCCTTCCGCTGCCTGTATCCAGGCCATGAAGATCGACCGGCCTGCCCACTATCAGGTCCTCGCGGTAGATCCCGCTCTCCAAGAGAATCGTCTCATTCTCTGTGGCATTGTTCACAGCCTCCTGGATGCTCTGGTAGCCGCAGCCTGCAGCGCAGACCCTCATCTCGGCAGAGGCCGAAAAGGCGGCAGAAGTGAGCAGCAGAACTGCGAGGGGTAATGCGAGAAGCAGGCTTTTGTAGCTCATGGTAACACTAATAGTGATCTTGGAAGTTAATAGCCTTGCGACGGCTGGGATAGATCATGTCGAATTGTCAAGAAATCGGGGAGCGAGAGCTTATCAGGCGGATCTCTGAGATCCTTGGTGGCGTTGTCAATGACGACTGCGCAGTGATCGATGCTGGAGAGAGCTACCTGGTCGCGACCACTGACATGCTTCACAGGCTGACCGACTTTCCTGAGATCATGAGCCCCTGGCAGATCGGCTGGATGACAGTCGCAGTGAACCTGAGCGATGTAGCCGCGATGGGGGCAAAGCCCGCAGGCGTCCTCATAGCAGCCGGCCTGCCGAAGGATGCAGATCTCTACTTCATCGATGAGCTGTTCTCTGGCTTCGGGGACTGCGCTGCCTACTACGGCGCGAAGGTCCTTGGCGGCGACACAGACTCGCACCAGGAGCTGACCATCACAGGCTGCGCCCTCGGCTTCGTCGAGAAGGATCTGGTTTTGAGGCGCGAGGGGGCACGAGTGGGCGACCTGCTCTGCACCACAGGCTCTCTCGGAGGCGCGGGTGCAGGATTGTGGGCCTGGAGGCATGGAGAGCTGCAGAACAAATTCATCGAGAAGCTCCTTGAGCCCGAGCCGCGGCTGAAGGAGGGGCGCGCCCTGGCGCAGAGCCGCGCGGTCACAGCCATGATGGACAACAGCGACGGCCTCGCGCTCTCTCTCTCGGATCTCTCGGAGGTGAGCCGGGTCGGGTTCGTGGTTCGCGAGGAGGCGCTGCCCATTGCGGGAGGAATCGAGCAGATGGTCGGCCATGAGGTGGCGTTGGAGATGGCGATGAGCGCTGGCGGAGACTTCGAGCTTGTCTTCACGGTAAAGCCTGAATGGCTGGAGCGGGCGCGGCAGGCGTGCGATCTCACTGTGATCGGAGATGTGGTGGAGGAAGGGCTATGGATGGAGACCGAGGGCGAAAGAAGGAGGATCGAGGCGAGAGGGTATGAGCACAGGATCTGCGGTCGTTCTGAAAGATGAGATTACTTTTCCAGGTTTCGGGGGCATACGTGCGAATATCGAGAAGAAAGCTTGAAAGAGCTTCTCCGCTTTCCAGCTCGATCTTCTTTTCAATACTCTTAATCGAAAGCTAAAAGGTCTATTATTCACTCAATATTGAATTTACAGTACTAATTGCTGGGCTATTGACTCTTTTCCTTATTTAAACCAAACTCTTTATATAATGGTATAACTATGAGTTATGTGTATAACCGTTGGTTATCATTATAAACTATGGTTATACTCCGGGAGATAAGAAATGCCGTTCACAAATCTGAAGGAGCAAGAAAAAGAGCAAAGACGGGAGCTAATCCTCAGCGCAGCTGAAAAGATGTTCTTCTCCAGGGGCTATGATAATGTCTCTATGGATGATATCGCCAGCGAAATCGGCCTGAATAAGGCCACGCTTTACCTCTACTTCAAAAACAAGGAATCGTTGTTCTTTGCAGTAGTCCTGCGAGGAGCACTGATTCTGAACGCCATGATCAAGGAACGCATTAAAAAATGTAATTCTGGGATGGAAATAATCGATGCAATAGGGATAACGTACTTCGATTTCGTTGAAAAGCATCCAGACTACAGCCGGGCGTATCTTTACTTCCGATCTGACAGGTTCTCCATCGAGAATAACGGGGATCTATGTGATGATGCAAAGAGGGTTCTTGAGCTGCGCAACGAGGAGTTCGCCATAGTATGCAAGGCAATAGAATCCGGCATGGAAGAAGGTATGATCCGTCCCGATCTTGATCCTATTGAAGTGACTGTTTTCTTAACCCTTATTCTTAAGACGCTCACAGAGATGCGCCCGAGCTTTAAGAAAGTTCTGGAGGATCGAAGAATAACTCCAAATCAGTTCTTCAAAGACGTCGCTGGCTTAGTTCATCATATGCTCGCAAATACTGATAAGAAAGATGGGAAATTTTGAGGGAGGCAATACATGCAGAAATCCGATAGTGCCACATACTATTATGAGACAGGGCTGAAAAGTCAAGGACCAAGCAAGATGGCCGAGGCAATTGCAATTCATCGGCTTGCCGAATCTGCAAAGCCGGAAGATGAGCGCATCTGTTATGACCCATATGCAGTCCATTTCATCAGCCCCGAGATACTGGAGTTCAGAGCCAAAAATCCGGAAAAAGCAAAGGCGCTGTCAGAGCATTATGAACGCCTATTTTCCGGCTTCGACAACTCGGTTCGGGCAAGGGTCAGATATTTCGATGATGCTGTAAAAGCTTATCTCAATAATGGACTGAAGCAGCTGGTAATTCTTGGTGCGGGATATGATACCAGAGCATATCGAATCGAAGGGCTCAAGGAAAAAGTCAAGGTCTTTGAGGTGGATCACCCAGCCACTCAAAGCTTGAAAAAAGAGAAGATCAAAAAAATCTTCGGTGTTCTCCCAGAACATGTCGTGTATGTGCCAGCCGATTTTGAGGTGGAAAAACTTGGCCAGAGGCTACGTAAGATGGGATACGATAGTTCCAAAAAGACTCTCTTTCTCATGGAAGGGTTCGTCATGTATATTCCACCTAAGGCTGTTGACGAAACGCTTTCTTTCATTGTGAACAATTCGGCAAAGGGAAGCGCAGTTCTCTTCGATTACTTCCCTCAGTCTGTAGTGGATGGCACATGCGAATCAGATGATGGAAAAAATATAAGGAAGTTCGCAGCCGAGCGGGGAGAGCCGCTGCAGTTCGGAATTGTTGATGGTGGAGTTGATGCTTTCCTGTCGCAACGGAGATTTTCCAAGATCAAGAATGTGACTAGTGAGGACTATAAAAAGGCCTATTTCCATGGGGCAAATAAAGACAGGACTGTGTGCAGCCTTATGTCGTTTGCCCATGCAATAGTCAAATGAGCTGATCAGGCAACACGCTCCAAGATTTTAAATTTTGCGAAGAACTTTATTTAATTCCGGATCAAGATCCTTTACTCTTGGCAGGTGTCAGCACCTTTCCAAAGTACGGCTCCCTTCTCATGTTCGCTTCCTGCAGCAGCTCCTTGATCCTCTCACAGTCGCAGGTCCCGATCTCGATCAGGTTGTCGCTGCGAAGCAGGCAGGGCTTGATCTTTCCGTCCGAGGTGACGCGCAGGCGCGTGCAGTTGGCGCAGAACTCGGTGTTGTCCATCGGCCGAACAACCTCGACCTCTGCGCCGTCAAGGAAGTACTTCTTCCTGCGGTGCATCTCCCGCGTGCGGACATGGTCAGCCTTCGCCTGAAGGCCCCGCTCGATCGCCTCGATGTCCCCAGAGACCCCGAGGCCATGCAGGTCCAGAAGCTCAATCAGCTGCAGGATCAATCCATGCTCCCTGGCGAATTCTATGAGCTGCGGGACCTCGGCCTCGTTCATCTTCAGGACCACGACGTTCAGCTTGATTGGCACAAGGCCTGCAGAGTTCGCGGCATCGATCCCGGCCAGCACCCTCTCCAGGTCGCCCTCGCGACAGCCGGTAATGGCGCTGTAGACGTCGGGGCGCAGCGAGTCGAGGCTCACATTCACCCTGTCGAGGCCAGCGTCTGCCAGGCGCATAGCTTGCTTTTCCAGGAGGATGCCGTTGGTGGTGAGGGAGATATCAAGGCCGCGAGGAATCCGGGAGACCAGGTCTGCCAGATCGCTTCTCAGCAGCGGCTCCCCGCCTGTGAACTTCAGGGAGCGCACGCCCAAATCAGCAGCAGCCCGGGCCACACTCACGACCATCTCCCCTGAGATCTCTCGCTGTGGCTTTACCTCACCCTCATGGTGGCAGTAGATGCACTTCAGGTTGCAGCGCGGCGTGAGGGCGATCCTCAAGCCAGTGACCTTCCGGCCAAAGGAGTCCACCATCGTCGGCATGAAGGCTGCAAGGGTTGCTTCCAGTATTAGTATGTTGGCGTATATCGCAGCCCGCCAAACTCGCATCCTCTTTGGTTTTCTATGAGATCAAGCCATCCCGAAACGCATCTCTCATACGAACAGACTTCCTCGCTGTCTCTCGCAAACGGGATGGGGGCCAGAAGAGGATTAAAAGGGCGATTCATGCTGATTCGCCCGCAAGCTACAATGCATAAGCTGCATTCCTTGGAATACTCTTTTATCCCAAGAGGTTTGA
>MVRK01000116.1 GCA_002067365.1 Methanosaeta sp. PtaU1.Bin060
AGACCAGATAATAAAAACAACAGCTATCGAATAAATCATCCAAATACCGACCGTTATTATTATTATTATTATTATATTATCATCCGGCAGGGACCTCTCTCCAGCCCGAGCCATCGAACTCGACGGCGAGTTCTTTGGAATTCTAAAAGAGTATATTTAATAATACCAAAAATCTTATTAGTATGAAAAGAGATGCTTACTCGCCGGATTGATCCGTCCATCCGCTCCATCTTGAGCCCTCTGGGGTTCATCTGTGCCGCGGGCAAGAACCTTCCAAAAATCCCAGAGGATAGCTTGTCCTTCAGTCTCATGATTGGATCAATCCGGCACAACATAATCTGTCCAATCTGCCATAACTCAGCTCATCGGCTTCATCCGCCCTTCTTCCAGGATAAAAATCTCGTGAGCCATGTATTTGACCACATCGCTCTGGTGAGAGATGAGCAGATATCCCAGTCCGCGATCTCTCTGCAGATCCTTGAGGAGGCTCAGCATCTGGGCCTGGACTGACAGGTCCAGTGCGGATGTGGGCTCATCCAAGATCATGAATCTGGGATTCAGGAGCAGCACCCTTCCAAGAGCTACCCTCTGGTTCTGGCCTCCAGATATCTGTCCGGGATAGCGGCAGAGAAGCTCATCGGATAGGCCCATCGTCTCGAGGAGATCCAGAGACCTCTCCCTCCATTCCCCCTTTGGGATCTTCAGCAGTCCCAGAACATCATGAATGGCCTCTTCGATGCTCTTCCTGGGATTCAAAGAGCCCTCAGGGTCCTGGAAGACCATCTGCACCTGCCTGCGAAACAGGGTGAACTCCTTTTTATGGAGTCTCTGGATATCCTTTCCTCCAAAGAGAACTCTTCCTGCAGTGGGCCTCTCCAGCCCCGCAAGGATCTTTCCAAGAGTGGTCTTTCCGGAACCTGATACGCCCATCAATCCGAGAGTCTGACCCTCTTCCAGCTCCAGGGATATGTTCTGCAGAATCGTCTTCTGGCTCTTGAAGATCAGCCCCGACTCATAGACCTTGCCGATCCCAACAGCCTTCAGCGAAGCCAGCATCTCACCTGCCTTTCAGAGGCACCCTTCGTGCCTGCGAGAACCTCCATCGGAGGCCGAAGCCTGCATCTTTCGAATCTCTTCTGGCAGCGGGGATGAAACTTGCAGCCGTCCGGTGAATGAATCATCGACGGGGAGCTGCCAGGTATCGGCTGGAAGCCCTTCTCAGGAAGACAGTTCAGGAGGGCTGCTGTATAGGGATGCTGAGGATTCTCGAAGATATCGTCTCTGCTGCCCATCTCCACGATCTGCCCACAGTACATCACCGCCACTCTATCTGAGACGTCCCTTGCCATCTGCAGGTCATGTGTGATGAGCAATAGAGCGGCTCCGCTTGAGTCCCTGATCTTCATCACCTCGCTCACAACATCTCTTGCCAGAGCGTCGTCCAGCCCTTTCGTGGGCTCGTCAGCGATTATTATCTGAGGCGAGAGGATCATGGATGTGGCGATCATCACCCTCTGGTTCATGCCCCCTGAGAACTGGAAGGGGTACATGATTGCAGTGTCGCCTCTCAGACCCATGCGGTTCAGGTGATCCAGTGCCATCTGCACCGACCTGTGGCGCGGGATGCCGCGGTGAACCTGCAGTGGCTCAGCCACCTGTTCACCAACCCTGATAATGGGATTCAAGGACATGGAGGGATTCTGAAATATCACAGCAATTTTGGAGCCCCTGATGTGGGACATCTCCCTCTCGTCGCTCCTCAGAATGTCCCTTCCTTCAAAGACCACCTGCCCATGAACCTCGGCATTTTTGGGCAGGAGCTGGAGAATGGAGCTGGCAACCACCGATTTTCCGCAGCCTGTCTCGCCTACTAAGGCCAGAGTCTCATCCTCATGAAGTCTGAAAGAGACCTCGTCGGCTGCCAAGACCTCTCCCAGAGACGTCTGGAAGCTCACAGACAGTTCATCGACTCCGAGGATCGGCCTCTTCTTGCTTGATGACATATTCACTCTATCCTCAATGCAGCCTCTTCACTCTCTTCAAAGGCATAGCTGATGAGCACCACCGAGAGCACAAAGAGTGTGATGCAGATCCCTGGCGGCAGGTACCACCACCAGTAATCGTTTATGAAGCCTCCCCGGATAAATGCGAAGTTTATCATCATCCCCCAGCTCTTGGCGGTCGGATCGCCCAGTCCCAGAAAGGATATGGATGATTCGGCTATCATGGCCGAGGCGATAGCCATCAGGAACTTGGGTGTGATCACATGGACTATGTTGGGCAGGATATCTGAGAAGATTATATGCATATCCGAGAAACCCAATGACCTGGCAGCCTCCACAAAGCTCGTCTCTCTTATCTGCAAGGCTTTGGAGCGAACAACCCTGGCGGTGGATGTCCACCAGAGGCTGCCCATGATGAGGGCTATGAGATAGAAGCTGGGCATCAAGAAAGCTGCCAGGATTATTATCAAAGGAATCTGCGGGATCATGAGAAAGATATCCGTTATGCCCATGAGGATCTCATCCGGCGTTCCTTTGAAGTAGCCTGCGAAGAGCCCTATCACTGTTCCAATAATCGTCGCCATCAGGGCAGCTCCAAAACCCACAATCAGCGAGACCCTCGAGCTGTAGATGAGTTCTGAGAAGATGTCGTTTCCCAGGTCGTTTGTCCCAAGAAGATGCTCCAAGCTTGGCGATCTGTAGGGCTCAAACCTTATGTAGGGATCATAGGGAGCGATAACAGGGGCCAAGAGGGCCATGAGCAGAAACGATAGAAACAGAACCAGGCTGCAGAGGCTGGTATTCGTTGGCAGTAGCCTATTTTTTATGTGACGGCAGTTCAATATCTACTCACCCGCGGATCTAGATGGCCGTAGAGGATATCAGCCAGCAGGTTTGCTGAGACGACCATGACTGTGATTATCAGGAATGATCCCTGCAACACCGGGTAGTCTCTCGACATCAATGCATCATAGATGAGATTTCCCATGCCGTCCATCGAGAAGACGATCTCGATGAACAGCGCCCCGCTAAAGATGAAACCGAAATCCAGAGCCAGCATAGTGATAATCGGCAGAAGGGCATTCTTGAAGATATGCCTGAAGAGTATCTCCTCATCATAGAGCCCCTTGGCACGGGCGAAGGCTGCATAGAGGTTGCATTTCTCCTGAAGCACGCTCCCCCTCATGATCATGTAGTTCCTGGATGAAGAGAAGAGGGTCATCACAAGGACTGGTAGGAGCAGATGATGGATGATATCTATAGGGGACCCGGTGGAGTAGAATCCCTTGAGCGGGAAGAGCCCTAAACGGAAAGAGAAGATGTATAGACACATCAGAGAGAGAAAGAAGGGCGGAGTGCAATAGATCATCAGAAATGAGGAGGCTTCCATCTTTCGTCGGGCGCTTCTCCTCTTCCATCCGGCCAGGGCACCCATAAATGTTCCGAGGAGTGCGCCAAGCACCACAGAGGGGAGCGAGAGCATGAGGGTCCACTTTATTCGAGAGAGCAATATGGTTGAGACGGCAGAATGAAGGTGATAGGAATATCCCAGGTCGAGATGGAGAATACCCCACCAGTAATCGATGTACTGCTCAGACCATGGTTTGTCAAGGCCCATCTCAGATCTAAGCAGTTCCACTGTGCTGTCGGTCAGGGCTACATCCTCTCCCAGAAGGTTTGTCAGAGGGTCTCCGGGCATGGCTCGTGGAATGATGAAGTTCATGGAAAAGATAAGAAATAGGGCAAATAAATATCTTCCAATCTTCTTTCCCGCTATAGACATTGGGCCACACCCGTCAGCGAATCATGTAAAGCAGGGCGTCTCTTGCCGAGAATTTGGCCCAGGTTTTGTCGCCCTTCTCTTGCAGCCTGCCTGCGGCCTGAAGATAGTCTGCCAGCTCTTTTGGCTCTCTTCTGCAGAACCTGAATTGTTTATACACAAGGTCCAGGGGCAAGAGATACTCCCTCTTGAAGAGCATGACTTTGAAGTTGTGGCCCATATCTTTCAGAATATGACACAGGCAGCTATAATCCGTAGATGTCCTCTTTCCATATGCAAAATCGCTTAGAGTGTCGGCGCTCTCGTCTTCGGCGCGAAACACGATGAATATGCCTTTTTTGGAGACGTCCAGCATCTTCTGCAGGAATCTCTCTATATCCTCATCGAATAGGCTGTAGGCTGCCAGAGAGTAATCAACCCCGGAGACCTCCGAGGGGGAGACGGCGCTCCACTCCTTTTCGATGAGAGTCATATTCGTCAAACCCTCTCTTGCTGCCTTCTCGGATAAGATCTCGAGATGATAATGCGAAGGATCTATGGCTATGGTCCTCTTGGTCTTTCCTGACAGAGGAATGGCGAAGGCCCCAGTTCCTGCTCCGATGTCCAGGAGGGTCGAGCCAGGAGGAATAAATGAGGAGATCTTCTGCAGGATCTCCCCAGGATATCCGGAGTGCTGAAGAACCAGATCATAGACTTCGAAGCTTCTCCAGAACTGATCATTGGAGAGGGCCTCATCCTTGAGATGACGCTTATAGCTTGTCTCCCTGACGAAGTCCCTCCAATTGTCAGTCCACTGGCTCATCCCGTCTTCTCCACGCTGAGGAAGTTGTCCACATTGAATATTCCGTAGAGCGGGTCCGAGTACCAGCCGTCAAATGCCTTGTTGTAGGGCGTCTCGACCTTATTCCAGTAAAGGGCGATTCCGGGCAGGTTTTCTGCATAATAATCCTGCACCTCTGCGGCATAATCCTCGAGCTGTGAATCGCTTGTGGAGGCCATTATATCGTCGCAGAGCTTCTGGAAGGCTGGGTCATCCAGGACATGCAGCACACCCGCGCCGGTCCTGCGGGAGTCGAAGTAGCCGGTTCCCCAGTTGGCATGCATGAGCATACCCCAAGGCGTGCTCCTGGTGATGGTTAAGTCGTAACCATAGGCGTCCTTCTGCTTGATCCATGTGCTGGAATCGACGCTCTTCTCATCGCACTCGATCCCCAAATCCTTCAGATACCCTATCACCAGCTCGTTCACCCTCGGATAATCCGTCCTTGCGAGGAAATTGAGCTTGATATCCTTGCCGTCCTTGCCTTCAAGAATGCCGTCTCCATTGGAGTCCTTGTATCCGGCATCTGCCAGGATCTCCTTTGCTTTGGTGAGGTTGTACTCCAGTCTCGGGGTCTCCTTGAAGTAAGCCATGCTGGGAGGCACGAAGCCCGCATTGGGAACCTGGCCGTATCCCAGGGCGTCCAGCTTTAGCATCTCGCTGTAGTTGAGGGCATAAGAGACCGCCTTCCTGAAGCTCAGATCGGACATCGGCTCGTTCTTCAGGTTCATGCCCAGGAAGATCATGCCTGTGTTGTCCGTTTCAACGAAGTCGAAGTTTCCTGTATCTTTGAGCCTCTGGATGCTGGCGTAGGGGTATGACATCCATCCATACTTATAGTAGGCATCCACATCTCCCTTCTGCAGGGCCAGGGAGAGGACGTCGATGTTGCTGTAGGTATGGATCTCAATGGAGTCGAATTTGGGCTGAGTCCCTTTCCAGTAAGGATTCTTCTTGAAGTAGATCACTCCAGCGCCTAGATCCGTCTTGGCGATGTAGAATGGACCGAAGCCGGGCATCTCCCCTTCATTGGTATATTCTATGGGCTTCTCTATATTTTCCCAGAGACGCTTGTCAAGGATGGGATAGGTGGCAAACTCCAAACTCAGTCGGGAGTAAGGTTTATTGAGCTTGAAGACGACTGCCCCGTTATCTATTGAGATGCTCTCTATTGTCGTGCTCATCCAGTCCGCTGCAGGATCATTCTTCGCCAAGTAGTCGAAGGTGAACTTGACGTCCTCGGGCGTGAGCTTCTCTCCATCGCTCCAGAAGAGGTCGTCTTTTATCAGGAACCTCCAGGTCTTGCCATCCTCAGAGACTTCAGCGCTCTTGGCAGTCAGACCAACCACCTTTCCATCTGATGTCATCTTCATCAGCGTCGGATTGGAGAGATGAGCGAAGACGCCCATATTGGTATCTCCCAGTATGCTGGCGGACTTCACTGTGCTTGGAGTGCCGATTTTTAATGTCGTACCGCTTGAGTCTCCTGCAGCCTGAACCGCTGTGCCGAGGATCAGGAAGCAGAGGAGAAGCGCTGATGCCATCTGATATAAATCGCGTCTCATAATGCTTTCACCTCATTTTTGCTACGAGTAGATTGGATTCGTATAAGAAATTTGTGGCAATTTATTTAACATATTACTTAATCATAAAGGGACACATACCATCACAAAATATTTAATTATAGATGTGATTTTAGGATGCTGTTCCTGTTGTATGACCATCGAAAAGGATTATTGAAATTGTATCTCATCCCCTACATGCAATCCATGGTCCTGTTTTGCTCTTATGCGTATGAATTGATCTCCATATCGCACGCCTATCGAAGGAAGCTCCTCTTTCGCAGTGGCGCTCTCCAGCACTAGGAGTCCGCGGCAGCTTTTGGGGGATAGCACTTCGTTCGCGCCATTGCCGTTTCTGCTGAGGACTATTGCGGTGACAAGATCGAAACCGCTATCACAGAGGCTTTTTCTTATATCAGTTATCTTCAGTGAGGTCATGGACTTGCGGCTCCCCTCTTATGATTTTGATCTCTTTTTTTCAGAAGAGGAGTCCGGCCTGGCAGTAAGGCCGGAGACCGACGACAGCTAAATGACGCTGGACAAGGCCAATCGCACTCTGTCGCTATTTTGATGAATATGTTATTACTAATTGATAAATCTTTTTGTTCTAGTAATAATGTGTGTAGTCCTGAATGTTTGGACTTTATATACTATGCCTGAATCTTTGTATTCTTTATAAATCATTTAAATTAGTCTCCATCCAATTCATGAACATTCCTAATTTGCATCCTTCCGGCAACCTAGACCAGAATGCGATATCCGGCGTCTGAAGATACCATTTCGTATCAAGCGATTCATGAAATCTAACTGTATTGTACCAATTCATAAATTTGTCAAAATTATCGAACCTAAACCGATTGATTTCATATGTATCGTTCCATTTTTCAATTTTGCCGTTGGTCTGAGGGTGATTGACGCGGGATTTGATATGTTTTATCTTATTTTCC
>MVRK01000117.1 GCA_002067365.1 Methanosaeta sp. PtaU1.Bin060
CTGCGGGCTGCTCGCTGGGGCGGGCGATAAACAAATCAGCCTTCATCTGTTTGTTCTATAATAATCTGATTAATCTGCTCAAGGATTTGTCGAATCTCCTTTTGCAGGATATCCCAAAGCACCTCATCATCCAGGCCAAAATACCTGTGAACCGATATATCCCGCAGCCCGGCAATCTTCCTCCACTGGACACCAGGATAGCGTTCTCTAATCGGTGGAGGTATATGCTTGGCTGCCTCGCCCAAAACAACCAGATTGAAAATTGCTGCATCGTAGGTTTTTTCGTCCGCCACGAATTGGTCAAAGCCCAAGCCTTCTGCATAGCGCAGCAGTTTCTTACACGATACCTGCATATCTTCAAGATAGAGCAGATAGTCCCTCGACATATTGGGCCTCGCTATCTACCTGTGCTTTGATCCTGGGCCGAATAGATTTACGGGTCACCAAATCTACAGGGCGCTGCAACAAATCTTCAAGGAAGAACTTCAGATCCATGTACCCATTGAAGGTCGCAGGCCCTTGGAACTCCACCAAAATGTCTATATCGCTATCAGGTCGTGCCTCATCTCTGGCTACTGACCCAAAGATGGCCAGCGACTTAATCCCAAAAGCAGCCAGCTCGTTTCTATGTGCAGATAGTGTTTGAAGGACCTCAGATCTTCTCATAAATCCACTTGAAAATGGTTTCTCTATCTTAATATTTAGGGCTTTTGAAGTCCAAAATACTGAAAAATACCGATCTCCTCTATGAACTGGGCCTCTGCTACATGGACCTCGACCAGCTCGATCAGGGGCGAGAGCCCTTGCACCGCTGCCTAGAGCTCGCTCCCCGTTCTGCGTACCCCCGGCGCTCGCCTGCCAGCGGGCGGGCGACCTGCCGCGCGCCAGGGAGCGCGCCACGCGAGCCCTGGCCGCGGATCTCAGGCCCGTAGCTCTCAAGAACCGGGGCGCAACCTTCGGCCAGGAGGGCGGCAGCCTGCGCGCTCTCCGCTGCCTGCGCCGCTCCAACGAGTGCGATCCCCAGGACCCGCAGACCGTGTACGGCCTCGCCTTTGCCTAGGACGGCATCGAGCCGGCCCAGAAGCATTTTCCGGCGGTGATGGAGATGGGGGAACCCGAGGACCTGCACGGCCTGGCCAGGAATAGTCTGCGCGAGATGGCGGCCCGCGAGCTCAAGGCCAGGGGGCCGGGGATGGACGGCGGTCTTCTATTCGTCTGGGCACGGCGGCTCTTTCGCGGCAAGTCGCTGGAGGAGGTCCGGAAGATCGCCTTCGAGATCGGGATGTTGGGGCAGCACGGGCGGGACGAGAGCGAGCCCAAGGAGACGCATGTCCTGCGGGCCTTGCCGGGGAGGGCCTTCTCGGCGCTGAAGCTGCTGTGCATCATGTACTATGGATTCAAGTTCAAGCAGTTCGAGCCGGGGATGGATATCGGGGTGGATCCTCTGAGGAGGGGTGGGGGATGGCGGAGAGGCTAGCAGATGACGCAGATTGAAGTGGAAGATTATGCACTATTCTTGACGTTCCAGACCTTAGATTCTGAGAACTATTGTCATTGGAAAAGATAGGCATGCAGGCTCAGCGAGCCTTTCTCTGCTCTCTGATCTTCCGGCACGCCTCAAATCCCCTTTCATCAAGCTCATACGTAGTCTCGCCGCCTGTAGGATGTTTCTTAATGTAACCGAGGGCGATGAGTTCACGTAAGGCCCTGTCAGCTTTGCGCCCCTGAGTCTGGGGCTTATTCATGAAGTAGGGCTTGGGCAGATGAGACCCTTTACTGCCCTTTGTTTTGCTGCAAAGATTGACGAGAATTGCCTTCTGAATTTCGTTCAGTTCCTCGATATCTGAGACTTATCCCACCCCCTTGGCAGCAGATAAGGTAATTTAACGTATATAAACTATATTGTAATATGTTATATCGGCTTAAAAGCTTAGTAAATTAATCTAAAATAGCTTAATTTGCAGAAAAATAAATTCAAAGCAGTATTATGCTTTTTATACATAATTTAGAACCAGATATGTATTTATAGCAGGATCGCCACAGGATTACAGTAATCAGAAGATGGAGTGAATCTATTGGGCGCAGCAACCACTATGAAGAAGCCCACAGAAGCAATTGATGCACGGATAACAGAAGGGCTTGATACCGATTACGACCTTTACAAGGTTATCGACAAGAGACCAGGATATAGCATTTACGAGCTGGCGAAACTTATGGGCTGGTCGAGCGGAAAGGTTTATGGCTCAGTCCAGAGACTTGAAAAGGAAGGGCTTGTGCACACTGAAAAGGATATACGAGGCGGAAGATCCATATTAAAAGTACAAACCGCTGATTGGTCTGAGTTCTTCACAAAAGAAGAGCTGGAAGAGTTCGACAACCTGGAATTTTGAAGGGCAGCATATGTACTGCCTATTCGTTTTATCTACCTTTTTATTATTCTATTTCCATTGGAGAACGGAATTGAGAAAAATTTCTATTGCATTCTGCAAATTTTTTAAGTAAAATACCCTAGAACCATTCTCCCACGCACCACACACCCTCCGGCGATCGTAGCCAGTCCCTCCAGAAGGAAGCCCGGGAGCTGGCCTGGGATGCCCGAGACCTGCAGAAGGTCGCCGCCCGTGCACCCGCAACCCGCCGAGAAGCGCAAAGGCTGCAAGGCGAGGCAGAGACGGCCCTGGCAGAGGCCGAAGCCCTCAAGCTCCAGGCCCGGATGGAGGATTTGAATTTATGACAGATGGAGAAGGTCAAGCAGAGCCGGAAGGACTGCAAGACCTACACCTATTGGATGGCATCCTAGCGGGAGGACGGCAAGACGCGCAATGTGCACCTGGGGAGCTGCAAGAAGATGGATGGAGAAACGGCCAGGCGGAAGGCCAGGAAGATGAAGGCTGAGGCGCTGGGCTATCGTGAAGCAGAAGACGGATGATCGTGCCTTGCCTGGGATCAAGGCCATAAGATTCGAGGGGATGCACTTCAATTAGGATCGGGACCGACAGGAGTCGATGGCCGGAGACGGAACTCTCCCCAGAGGCCTGGCAGGTCCTGGGCAAGTTCCGGGATGCGGAGTGGAGGCCGCCCGGGCATCCCCTAAAGAAATATCTAGGCCTTTTGAAAGATCTGGTCGTCAGTAGGATACCAGTAACCATCGGGGCAGGGGAACTCAACCCCACACGAGATCTCGGCTGCAACTACTTCAGCCAGACTTTTTCGTCAGGGGAGGATACTGTGCAGAGGGGTCATGTCTCGCTCACGCCACAAATACCTGAATTAGGCCATTTGTGAAGGACAAGTAAACGAGACCATTCGAACCTATTGCCATGTCAGTCATTTCACCCTCTACGGTCCATCCGTCCAACATCACACCCTCAGGCGAATACTTCACAACCCTGTGATTCTGGTTGATATTTACGTATACCTCGCCTCCGGGTCCAACTGCTATGTCGTCAGCCACGCCTTCCAGGGACCACTCCATCAGCATCTCACCTTCAGGCGAATACTTCACAACCCTGTGATTCTGGTTGATATTTACGTATACCTCGCCTCCGGGTCCAATCGCTATGCCATCAGCCTTATCTTCCACAGCCCATTGGTTTGACAATGATGCACAGTAGACGGGGACGACCGACGCTAGAAGGCAGATTATCAACAAAATTGGAATCTTTGCGTTCATGTCACAACCTCTATTTTTTATATGGTTTTAATCTCATATAGATATATCGTCAATCTTAATACCAAAACGTTCTGGCCTGCCAGAACAATTCCAATAGATATGGATTCTGAAAATGAGATTATGAGTGGGGAATGAGAAATACGCCCAAAATTACCAGTAAAACGATTAGTTGTAAATAAATGAATTCGTCATGATGTTCCCTCCAGCTCTTTTCACTGTGGTTACCATGACATGGCCTGGCCAGTAGGATGAATTCTGATGCTCTGGGTGTGCAGGAGTGGCTATCATGCTCCTGAATCTCCGCCCCTGCAGTTACTCTTCCAAGCAGAACGTCGCCCGCTAGCACCCTTCCTCGCGCTCAAAAGGCACGCTCCCCTCCAGCCTCCTCTGTATCATCTCCTCCACCTCGTCGGGCCTGGCACCGAAGATCTCCGCCAGAATCTTCTTGGCCGTCTCCAGCTCCTGAGCCCTGCCTGCCATCGGCCTGGGCTCGACGAGCCTCGCCTTCTGCCAGGGCCACCTCACGAGTACGCCTCCAGCGTCCTCTGGTTCTCCCTCGCCCGCGGGTGGGCTTTGGCCGCCAGCCTTGGAGTTTCACGGGGGGCTTCCTTAAAGTAGAAAACACGGTCGGCATTCTGCACCAGGTCCTCGAAGAAAGGGTCAATCCCCTGGGCGTAGAGCAGAACGGCGGCCTCTTTTGCGGCATCGCAAAGAGCATGGGAGACGTACTCAGTCATCTCTCGTGCGTCCTCGTAGAGTAGAGGGTCATGCTCGATGAGAATCAGCGAATGATGGGCCCCCTTCAGGATGGTCATGAGCTGGAAGAAGGTAAATCCCCGGCGGATTTCCAGGGCCTCAAACCTGCGGTCCAGCCTGGAAAGGATGGCGGAGGAGATACCAGTGACGTAGAGCAACTTGAACCTTTGCAGGTTCAGGTTGCGGCTCAGGGCCTGGATGAACATCTCCCTGGGAGCCGTCAGGGCATTGAAGGACCGGGACCGGAGGGAGACCGTGGGAAGAAGCTCGAAGTCCATGCCTAAAAGTGGGAGCTACGGGGATATGAGGGCGAGCCGGGTGCGGGGCGAAAATGAAAGCCTCCATAAAAGTCCGAATTATCAACACCACAATTTAATGTGCTTTATTGCGGCTTTTGACTCTGCTATAACATACTAACACAAGTTATTAACATATTAAATCATAGAAAGTCTTTTATGATACAACTTGATATTACAAAAAAGAAGATAATTACATAATATGTATCTTTAATTAAATCAGTTGGTAAATTCCATGCTAGAAAATATAGAACGGGAATTCGAGCAGATCCTGGTATCCGAGAAAGATTCTCGCGATATCCGGGAACTCTCTTTGTCCGCGGACATCTTCTATGCCATATCTTCGGCCGTCGATGTGGGCCTATTTCAAGGACTTCAAGAGCCTAAAAGCCCGCGAGAACTGGCGGGGGCCTTAAGCCTCCATCCTGGAATCATCGAAAAGCTCTGTGGAGCTTTGGCTTCTCGGGGGTACCTGTTAAAACATGGAGAGCTTTATGCATTATCCGATCTGGCCAGGATCTTCTTGGCGGAGTCCTCGCCGTATTATCAGGGCAATCTCATAAAACTGATGAAGCGCACGCGAGAGTCTCGATGGAGCGGCCTCAGCAAAGCTCTAAAAGATGGCCCGATTGAGGTTCAAGCCGGCTTTCAGGTTTTCGATGAGGGCTTTTCTCTTGCTATGGCAGAAGGTGCAGTCAGTGGCTCTTTGCAGAGGACAGTCAAGATGTTGAGGGATTATCCAGCCTTTCAGAGTGCTCGAAGTTGCCTCGATCTCGGTGGCTGCCATGGACTTTACTCTCTGGCCTTCACCAGGCTAAATCCGGAACTTTTGGCCACTATCTTCGACCTTCCCCAGGTCATCGATGGCGTGACTAAAAAGGTGGTCTCGGGATCGGATAGGATAACCACTCTGGCTGGCGATTTCAATACAGATAAACTGGGCCAAGGATACGATTTCGTCTTTGCCTCCGATGTCCTTTACAGACCGGAAGAAGCACTGCTGCCTTTGTTGACCAAAATTAAAGATAGTCTGAACCCTGGCGGGCTGCTGATCTCCAAGCATTATCACATCGATGATCTGCGAGACGATTCCGCTGCAGTTCTTTTCGACCTGATGTTCTCCATTTATGGGACCGGAGGCAAGGTATATTCTACAACCGATTTCTCCCGCCTTCTGCAATCCTGCGGCTTCTCTGTGGTTCAGGTCGAGGATATCAGCAGTTCTGTTAGTCGATCCAGAATTATTATGGCAAAGAAGGTGCAAGAATGAAGATCTGCAGGTTTGAGGAGGCTGAATCTTTCCAGACACCAGAGGGCTTGATGACACCTCTCTTCGCTTATGACAATGTAGCGATTACTCATCTCAAAGTGCCTGCCGGGCTCCAGGTGAAGCCCCACGCATACCCTGGAGATGGCATACTTATCCTGACAGCAGGTTCGATTAAGCTTCTTGGAAGAGAGATTACTGATCTCAAAGCCGGTGACCTGGCATTCATACCGGGAGAGACGGAGCTGGGCCTGGAAAGCCACGAAGACTCTGAGGCCATCATCCTCTCTGTTCCCTCTCGCTACAGCAATGTGGAGGAGTTCCGTGAGAGGTTGAGATGCATATTCTCAGGGCAAAAGGAACAGGGCTGAATTGATTATTGGAGGGATTCGAATATGAAAATTGCAAAATATCTCTTCGCAGCCGGTTTGATTATACTGGTTTTCTTATCTGTATCTTCAGGCCAGGATGAGCAGAAGATAGAGATCATAGATTACATCGGCAGGACGGTCGAGGTTCCAGATAATATTGACTCCATTGTCAGCCTGGACCCTGATTCAACCAGGATCTTGGTAGCCATCGGCGCTGGGAATAACATCTCAGGTGTGGAAAAGACTGCACAGAGCTGCCCGGTGCTGAGAAAGGTCTTCCCGCAGTTGGAGAGCCTGCCAGACGTGGGCGGCATCGCCCAGGGAACCTTAAGCCTGGAGAAGCTGGCTGAACTGAAGCCTGATGTGGTCTTCCTGAGAGGCCTCTATCCCGAGACGGCGGAAAAGATCCAGGGAGAGCTGGGCATACCCTGCGTCTGCACATTGGACTCCGGAAAGAAGGTGAACGACTTTATGAAGAGCGTTCAGGTCATCGGAAAGACGGTAAATAAGGAGAGCAGAGCTGAGGAGTTGGTGGCACTAATTGGGAGCGAGATGGACCGGATCAACACAACGGTTTCCACCATTCCCAATGACCAGAGAAAGCGTACTCTTTACATCGGTCCTCCCTTCACCAAGGACATGCTGCGAGTTATCTACAATCCGCATCTGTGTGTCTATACGGCGGGAGGCATCAACGTGGCCTATACCAGCGATAATATCTCTGCAGGGGTCGGCCCCTGGCAGACCGTCTCTTTGGAACAGGTCGCAGGCTGGAACCCAGATACGATCTTTATCCATGGCCTAAGCCTCCTCAATCCGGAAGATGTTCTAGACAGTCCGGACTGGAAGGACTTGAAGGCGGTCAAAGATCATAAGGTCTACAAAGTCTTTGCCGTCTCGACTGGCTACGATCCGGCCATGTTGGTCATGGGAACCATGCAGATGGCCGAGATAATGTATCCCGATAAGTTCGACTTCGACTTCCAGTTATGGGCAGAGCAGATCTGCCAGAGTATCTATGGAGTGGAGGGGCTTCCTGCCTACATGGAGTCTGAATACAGGATTTCTGAGGTATGAATAGGGTGAAAAAATGAGCTTTACAAAATGTGCAGCATTGCTGCTACTGTTAGTCTTATTCATCTCCGGCTCTAATGCCCAAGAGATGGAAAAAGTGAACGTTACTGATTGCATGGGGCGAAATATGACCGTCCCTGCAGAAGTTGATCGAGTGGTAAGCCTAAATGCAGATGCTACCAGGATATTGGTCTCTTTGGGCTCAGGCGACAAGATTGTGGGAGTGGATAGCTACTCTCTGAAGTGTCCCATACTAAAGCAAGCATATACACAGCTTCAAAATGCAACTGATGTAGGAAGCCACATCTCAGGGACACTGAGCATGGAAGCCCTGGCATCTCTCAAGCCCGATGTGATCTTCCTGGGCGGCTCCAGTAAGGACCTGGCTGAAAAGATCCAGAGCGAACTGGGTATACCCTGCATTTGTACCTATTTCTACGTAAAGAATGTAAGCGACTTCCTGTGCGCATATGAGGTCATTGGCAATGTGATGGGCCGGCAGGAGAAGAGCCAGGAGATCCAGGAATACATTCAGGGCGAGATCGAAGGGATAACTAATCTCTGTGCGGGCATATCTGAGCAGGAGCGGCCTAAAGTGATCATGATCGGCGTGCCTCTGGACAATGATCCATTCAAAGTGGCCACAGTCAGCTCTGCTGTGGACTGGGCAGGAGGTGTTAACCTAGGCGCAGATGCCTATAAGGGCGGCAGTCCCTCCAAGACGGTAACTATTGAGCAGATCGCCCAGTGGGATCCGGATATGATATTGGTCAACGGCCTCGCACGGATCAACATAATAGATATCCAAAATGATCCCAACTGGATGCAGCTGCGGGCTGTGAAGGAAAGTAAGGTCTACAAGATCTACTCAGGCATGGTGGGCTACGATCCGGCAATATTCGTGGTCCAGCCACTGAACCTGGCCAAGATCATGCATCCGGACAAATGCACATTCGACTTCGAGACAGAGGCCGATCAGGTCTTCGAGAAAATCTATGGCGTCACCGGACTGCATTCGGTATTCCAGGCCCAGTATGGGATTTCCAAAATATAAGGCGGCGCTGATCTTCAGCCCCCTTATTCTTTTAATCCTATACCTCTCGGTGGGCAAATACGATCTATCCTTTGACTCTTTGGAGCAACTGCTCTTCAGTGACTCCATCGATCGCACCATATTCCTCAACGTCAGGCTGCCCAGGGCCGTGGAGGCCATGATCTTCGGTGCCAGCATGGGCATATCGGGCGCAAGCCTGCAAACCACTCTGCGTAATCCCCTGGTAAGTCCCTACTTCCTTGGGATCTCTTCAGGAGCAGCCTTCGGAGCAGCCCTGTCCATGGCCATCTTCGGCTACAAAAATTTCTTCCTGATACAGCCCTCGGCCATTCTCTTTGCCCTGGTGGCCGTCTCTCTTACCCTAGGGTTGTCCAAATTCCGCGGTCAGTTTTCGCCGGTATCCTTGGTGCTATCGGGCATGATCATCTCCGCCCTTTTCGCCGGATTCCTTTCCCTGATCCAGATCCTGGTTGAGCCGGAGAAGACGCAAGCCATTGTGGCCTGGATGATCGGAAGACTTTACACAATCACCTGGACAGATGTCAAGGTTTCTGCCCCACTTGCAATCCTTGGCATCATCGGACTTCTCTATTTTCGATGGCGCATCTTCGTTCTGTCCATGGGTGATGAAGAAGCCAGATCCCTAGGAATCAACGTAGAACGTGAGCGGTTGATGATTATCTTGTTGGCGTCCATTGCTACAGCCTCTGTGGTCTCTGTGACGGGAATTATTGGCTGGGTCTGCCTAATAGCGCCGCACATTACCCGCTTTCTGGTGGGCTCAGATCCTAAAATTCTGCTGCCAGCCTCCATATCAGTTGGAGCCTCTTTCATGCTGTTGGCGGATATGATCTCCCGGACCATCTGGAGCTTTGAGATTCCGGTTGGAGTCATCACCACCATCATCGGAGCACCATTGTTCCTTTACCTCATGAGGAGGGCTCAAAATGAGTGGCGTTGAGGCCGTTGATCTATGCTTCAGCTATGGCGAGATGATGATCGTCCGGCAGGCTTCCTTCGAGCTGGAGGCCGGGGAGATTCTCTCCATCCTGGGAGCCAACGGCTGTGGCAAAACTACTCTCTTAAAATGCTTGAATATGTTGCTGAAGCCGGAAGGAAGGGTACTGGTGGATAACCTGGATCTTCGGACCCTGAACGGCCGGGATTTGGCCATGCTCATGGGCTACGTCCCTCAGATACACTCCCCGGACTTTCCTTATCGGGTGGTGGATGTGGCAGTAAGCGGTAGAACACCTCGCTTAGGTTTTTCTATTCCCTCTGAGAAAGACTACGATCTGGCTCGAAAAGCGCTATACAGGGTGGGCGTGGGCCACCTGGCAGATAAATTCTATACCCAGCTCAGCGGCGGAGAGTTGAAGCTGGTTCTCATTGCCAGAGCATTGGTGCAAGAACCTAAGGTGCTGCTCTTGGACGAGCCCACCAGTCACCTTGATTTCAAGAACCGGGTATTGGTCCTCAAGATCCTCAGGGAGATCTCCAAAGAGGGCATATCAGTGATCATGAGTGAGCACGACCCCAATCTAGCCTCTCTCTTCTCAGACAAGGTTCTGCTCATGATGAACAAAGGGGAGATCGTGGGGTACGGTCACACCAAGGAAGTATTGACTCCTGAGAACATCATGAAGGTCTACGGATTAAATATTGAGGTCTTCGAGAGGGAGGGAGCCAGATACATTTTCCCCAAGCTAAGAGGCTAAATTTATTCATAAAAATATTAATGTTAATTGTTAGGAGATTCATACATGATGAGCAAAGAAATAATGCAAATGCTGGATGAGAACCTGGTTTATCTGGCAACATCTACACGAGAGGGAAATCCTAACGTGGTGCCCATTGGCCTTTGCCAGGCCATAAGCGACAAGCAGCTCATAATCATCGACGTGATGTTCGACAAGACCCGCAAGAACCTTGAAGCAAATCCGATGGTTGCCATCTCATTTACCGATCACAAGAGATGGCAGTCCTACCAGCTCAAGGGGAAAGCGGAGGTCCATACAGACGGGCCGGTCTTCGAGCGAATGCAGCAGATCAGGGAGCAGAAAGGAGAACGAAAGAGAGCCCAGATGCAGCAGGCTGTAGAGATGTCGCCAGAGCTAAAGGAGAGAGCAGATCGCATGAAGGAGTGGAGGAAGAACCTCAAACCCAAGGCTGCGGTTCTCATTACCGTAGAGGAAATCTACTCCCATATGCCCAAATTGAAGGATGATTGATGGTAGCGAGGCGGTATTCAAATGAGTGCTCACTTATTATGGGCAGATGTCAGAGACACGGCCGAACAAAGACGTTTCTGAGGGCACATTCCTTCTTTGGCCACCCCTCTTTGGCATCTAGTGCTTTGTAACAAAAGTTTTAAATTTTATGACTTGCCATATATTAAAGATCATGGCAAGAAAGAAATTGTACATCGTCCATTTGAAGGAAGAAGAACGAGAGGAATTGAAACAATATCTTCGAAAAGGGAAGTCATCAGCAAGAAGTCTTACTCGGGCAAGGATACTTCTATTGGCGGATGAAGGCCAAGATGACGAAATGATTGAAGAAGCATTGAAGGTGAGCAAGTCTACCATAATTCGAATAAGAGCGAGATATTGTGAGCGTGGTTTGGATTATGCCCTACAAGAAAAAGCCCGCAGTGGCGCTCCCCCGAAAATAGACAGCAGAATTGAGACACAATTAACTCTGCTGGCCTGCTCTGAGCCTCCCGATGGCAGATCAAAGTGGACGGTCAGGCTCATAGCGGATAAGCTTGTCGAGATGGAGGTTGTAGAATCCATTTCCCATATGAGTGTTCAGAGGCTATTGAAAAAAATGAAATTAAACCTTGGCTAAAGACTCGCTGGTGCATAGGAAAGATAACGAGTGATTTTATCTGGCATATGGAAGACGTATTGGATATTTATGAGCAGCCATATAATCCTAAACGCCCAGTTCTCTGTTTCGATGAGAGGCCTTGCCAGTTAATCGGTGATGCAATAATCCCTATCCCAATAAAGCCAGGTAGCCCAAAGAAAGAACATTACGAATATGTCCGAAATGGAACCTGCTGCATATTTATGGCTTTTGAACCTCATAGAAGCAAGAGGTTTGTTCGTGTTAAAAAACGTCGGACGATGGTTGATTATGCCAATTTCATGAGTTTTCTCGCCAGCCAATACCCTGACGCAGAGACTATTATTTTGGTGCAGGATAACCTTAACACACATACAGCGGGATCATTTTATGAAGCACAACCGCCCGGCGAAGCTTTCGAGCTTGCAAAGAGGTTTGAGTATCATTTTACCCCCAAGAAAGGAAGTTGGCTTAACATGGCAGAGATCGAGCTATCTGCGCTTTCAAAACAATGCCTGGACCAAAGGATTCCAGATATTGGGAGACTTATCGAAGAGGTTAGCGCTTGGGAGAAAGATAGGAATGCAATCGAGGCAACTGTGAGATGGAGATTCAATAAAGAGAATGCCAGAGTGAAGCTTGAAAGGCATTACATTAATTTGCAAAATTAATGTTACAAAGCACTAG
>MVRK01000118.1 GCA_002067365.1 Methanosaeta sp. PtaU1.Bin060
AATCCAAGGAAAAACATATATCTTAATACTTAACTCACTGCAATGGCGAAGGGTTTTAAGTCGAGGCCTGAAGACCTCCATCTCGGCAAAACTCCGCCATGCTGCGGGTTGGGGCTGCCCTCAATCCAGAGACATAGCATCCAAAGACCTGACCCGCGGCCAAAGAAAAGCCTCTTTTGCCTTAGTTGGTGAGGTGGGCACCTTGAACGCTGCCGCGTTGCCTCCTCACCGCCTCTTCACGGCTTGATGGCATGGCATAGCGGGTTTGACCTTAACCTGGTGCAGGAAAGAGATCTCGTTATTGATAGGGATTTTGCAGCAGTTGCAATATGTCCTAATCACATCTGTTAAGATTTGACCTAACGGTTTTATACAATCGTCTATATGACCCGTGAAGCCATGCCATGCGACCATGGCCTTGAAGGAGATCTGTGCGATAAGTTTCCTCTTGATCTTGCTGGCACTACCGGTCGTGAGTGCATCGAGCAATTCTCTCTCGGATTTGAAGTCGTTGATATCGAGCTTCGACGATCCACATATGACCTCAAACGACCTTGCATTTTACTTAGCCACTCACGGCTTCGATGCATCTCCTAAGGGCGACCATGTGGAGGTCGATCTCGGCGACCATATCTATAAGCTCACCCCCAGGGCAGCCTCAGGCCTGTGCAAGATAGCAGCTTGAACTCCTGTCGAGACGTCCGCTCCATCTTCCTTGGCCGTTTTCTTCAATGTTGCTCACTTCTCTGATGCATATGTCAACTTGAGGCCACAACGCAGCTCCTCAACAAAGGCCGATGGGAGGCGCGCCGGGCGCGGGGCACCAGCGCAAAGGGCACCTCCGAACGCCGCGGCATCCATGCACCCTCGCACTCCTCAAGACCATCCATATCGAGAAGCTCAAAGCTGCGGCCTGAGAATTGCTGCCGGCATATTTATGTGTCAATAAAAAATATTTTCACATATGACCACACGTCAACGAGATTTCATAGGGGCGAGGCAGTACATGGCCCAACCCATAGATTGGCGTAGGAACTGTAAATAATCATCCTGGTCAGTACGGAAATGCTTGAATACCTGTTCATAGTCAGTATGAGTGGGATTTTCTTCGAGCCAGCGTATCAGCCCATACCAACCATCCGAAACATACCTGTCCCAGTCGTCGTAGCTGGCACGAATTATGTATTCGAGTTCAAAGCCTTCATCCCGGGTAAATTGAGTTAGTTCAGTCTCTGTATGGGTAGTTGTCTGTTTTTGGGCATATACCGGATGTACCTGATTGCTGAGCCAGTGGGTTTCACCGATACCAAGGCGTCCATTCTGATGAACAGCTCTCTTCAGTACCTGGAGCGTCTGCTGGTAGCCGCCAAAAATAAACGTTGACCCAATACATGTTGCGGCATCAAAAACCCCTTCTTCGAATCTGTAATCAGCCCCATTAGAGCAAACGATTTCGATTCGGTCCGATAAACCTTTCGAAGCCAGTTTTTGCCTAGCCCTGTCGCAGAAATCCTCGGATATATCTATTCCAATACCAGTAATACCGAATTCCTCCGCCCAGAGAGAAAGGGGTTCGGCACAACCACAACCGAAGTCAATGACCCTGTTTCCTTTTTTCAATTTGAGTAATTTGCCAAGTTTGATGATCTTTTCAGGCGTGGAAGGGTTTAGTATCTCCATATCGCGGTGTGAGATGCTCATAATGTCAAGGAATTCCATGATTCAAGCCTCCTTCTGAAAATGGTAACTTGATTAATAAGGGTGTTGGGAGACCTAATGCTGATCTCGGTCATAGTGGCCTCTTGTTTCCCCCATTCTGCACTCGTCCCAAGGAGCGATGTTGCTTGACTCGTTGTCTACTCGGAGAGGTTCACTCCACTTTTAAAATTCATCTCCCTGTTTGCCGTAGCGATATCTTTCAGGAACCTGCATTACATATGGCTTTTGGGATATATGCAACCATAGCGTCACGCACACAAGTCCGACAAGGATCATCACTATGCCCAGGACCAAAATTGTATTGCTCCAGTCCAGGGATATTATAGTCATGCCAATGCTTCCTGCCAAGGTTCCCGTGAAGCTCAGCAGAGCCGCAGCAGATCCTGTATCCTCCCTTTGCTGCTCCAGCACCAAATTAGCGCAGGGAGTTTTCACACAGCTTGCGCAGATGGTTGCCGGCAAGACCATAATGGTCAGTATCCATGGCTTAATGCCGCCAACAAATGATATGAGAAGACCGCTGGCAGATATCACCGCAAAGCAGGCGATGAGAATCGATCTTCGGCTATATTTCCTGGATATTCTCATATACAGCATCGGGCCGCCGATCATGCCCAGTGCATTTATGGCGAAATAATAGCTGTAAACCTGCGCACTGAGCCCGAAACCGTTTATATAAATATATGATGATGAGGCTACGAACGCCATTGTGGATACGCTCTGCAAAGAAGATAAGGCGAGCAGAGAAGAAAAGCCCGGATTCTTGACGACTGCGCATAGCCTCCCCAATGCCTGTAGCATCGAGCCGTTGTTGCGTTTGTCTATTGTCTCCTGCAATGCTATGCTTCCGGCCAAAGCCAGCAGGCCGATGAAAGCCAAGGCCAAGAACACACCTCTCCAGGACATGAACTTCAGCAGGAGCGCACCAAGGACAGGAGCAGCTGTCGGAGATATCAAAACCATGGATTGGACCATAGCTAAAATCGGCTCTCTGCTCTTGTTGTCATAAACATCCTTGATCATAGCCGTGGCTACGGCAAAGGCACCGCTGCCTCCAAGGGCCTGCAGAATGCGAAATGCAATGAGATGATAGATATCCCAGGAGCTCGCACAGGCAAGGCTTGCTGCAAAATATATGGACAGACCTATCAGCAATATCGGCCTTCGGCCATACTTATCGCTCAGTGGTCCCCAGAAGAGCGTTCCGATGGCAAAAAAGACGAAAAACAGAATCAGCGTGAGATTGGCTAGATCTGCAGAGACGCCAAAGTACTTAGCCATTCCGGGAAGTGCAGGGAGATAAAGGTCTGTTGACAGTGGAACAAAGGCGCTAAGAAATGTTATAAGCGCTATCAACCCCTTTTCTCCCAGATATTTTTGTCTGCGAGGCTCCTTTTGATTTCGTTCATCGCATTCATGGCCGGGCATTTCGTTGCCGTTCATTTTTTTCATCACCGCATCTTTCGGCAATTATGAGACTATTTTGAAACCATCAAGCCAAGTAGTGAATAAACCTGTGCTTCCTGTAATATACCTCGTCAAACCGCGAGAGTAGTCTGGCTCCTCCCGGCCTTTGGATATTCTTCGGTGACGAGCCTCGACGATGCTTTCGGCCCTTCGTCGAAGCACGGCTCGCGATCGGCGTTCCAGGACAGCACCTCCAGGACGAAGACTGATGGAAGGCGGCTCCGGGCGCGGGGCACCGAAGCGAATGGCACCATCGACCTCGGCTGCTTCAAGGCACCGACGCAGGCCAAGGATCGCTTGGCGGGGTATATGCCCAGTTCATATCATTTGAGAAAAGGCTTGCATATAGTCATATTTTAACTCAATTAACTAGATATAGTGCCACGAGAAAGGCACATTTGGGAGGTTGATACCATATGCCCAATTAACCCCATTCTTGCCTTCGACTGGTCGCTTGTTCTCCTTGACCCGAGAGCTAATATCCAGAGGCAAGAATTTCCCCCGTTCCCAACCTTGCCGGGGGATGCCCAGTAGAACCCGTGCCATTCGATGGACCTAGGAAGGCTGGCAGTTGACTCTTGGCCTCATCGCTCCTGTGTTGTGCCGCCAGCCCTTTCCTATACCATCATTTCCAAAACTGCCACAACTGTTCGGCTTTTCCTCGTCCCGGTTTGATGTCAGAGCGGCTTTGACCTGCTAGGTATTAGCCAGGATCGGGGAATGAAGGCGCAAGCCACATGCACTGGAAAAGTTCTGTGTCATTTTCGGCGATACCTGATAAAATGTCATAGAAAGCATCTATAAAATTTACAATTTGCATCTAAAACTATAATATTTTCCACGGCAACCGCGGTTGTGTGACGGCAAGGATAGCCGCGGTTCATCAAACCGCAACGAAATCTTTTATTATTGGCTGAGGATATAGCGAAATCAAGTGGGTGATATGAATTGCTGGCGACCATGATCACAGGACGCACTTTAGCCCAAGGAGCGGAGTGCGAGAACAAGATGTCTCCTGGTTTTTTTAGAGCAGTTGCTTTATGCCATATATCGGAAACCGATTTCAAATCACTGGAACTAACCGAAGGCAGGAATGTTCTTTTAAAAAATGAGTGCGGGCAGGTGGTCCTAGCCGCAAAAGCAGATTCTGGGCTGCCAGAGAATATCGTATTCTTGCCAATGGGACCCTGGGCCAATGTTTTGGTGGGAAGAGAGACAGGAGGGTGCGGTACCCCTCATTTTAAGGGTGTAAAGGTAGAGGTGGCGGCGACAGATTTGCCGGTATCGGATATCCGTGAGCTATTCACCAATATGAGAAGATGAGGTTATGTCCGAAGCCACCATCATAAAGGATGCCATTTGCTCTTTTTGTGGTTGCCTGTGCGATGACATCATTGTCGAGGTAGAAGGAGGAAAAGTTCAAAGGGCGAGGCACGCCTGCCCCTTGGGATCAAGCAAAATCATGGGCCACGGGCGAATAGAAAGCCCCATGATTCGCAAAGATGGCGAGCTGGTTGAGTCGAGCTTCCAAGAAGCCTATGATCGCTCCGCCCAGATTCTTCTGCAGGCAAATAAGCCCCTCATGTACGGCTGGGCATCTACATCATGCGAGGCCGCCGAGAAAGGAATCCTTCTGGCGGAAGAGGTAGGTGCGGTGATCGACTCAACAGCCACCGTCTGCCACGGGCCGTCTGTCATAGGCATTGAAGAGAAAGGATTACCTGGAGCAACCCTGGGCCAGGTAAAGAACCGGGCCGATACCATAATCTTCTGGGGCTGTAATCCTGCAGAGGCCCACCCCAGACATTTTCGACGCTACTCCTCGAATTCTATAGGCCGCTTCACGCCCCAAGGTCGTGAAGGGCGAAAGATCATAGTAGTAGATGTTCGGGCGACTAGGACGTCCAGGAACGCTGATAAATTCGTGAGAATCGATCCGGGCTGCGATTATGAGGTGATATCCGCACTACGCATGCTTGTAGCCGGAAAAGGTGACATTCTGCCCGAACGAGTGGGCGGCGTTCTCAAAGCAGATCTGGCCGAACTTGCGGCCATGCTAAAGGCTGCCCGGTTCGGAGCACTCTTCTTCGGCCTGGGCCTCACCCACAGTCGCGGTCGGTATAAGAACATTGATAACGCCCTTTCGCTCGTGGCGGAATTAAACCAGCATACAAAGTTCGTGGTTTTGCCCATGCGCGGCCATTATAATGTGGGCGGAATCGGGCAGACCTTAGCCTGGTCGTCGGGTTACCCGATGTCTGTTGACTTCACAAGAGGGATGCCTTACTTCAATCCCGGGGAGACGGCAGCCTGCGATCTCCTCGCTCGGAAAGATACAGACGCAGCGTTGATCATAGCTGCAGATGCTGCATCAAACTTCCCGAGAGCCACAGCTGAGGCATTGGCAAATATTCCTGTCATTCAGATCGATCCTTATGAGAATCCCACGACGCTTCTATCCGACGTTGTGATCCCATGCGCCATCGCCGGAGTAGAGGTTGAGGGCACTGCCTATCGAATGGATGGCCTCGCGTTGCGCCTGCGAAAGATGGTAGACAGCAGCCTTCCAAGCGATGAGGAGATCCTGATGGGAATTTTACAAAGTGTGCGTAAACAGCGCCAAATGATGGCAAACGAGGGGGCCTGAAGAGATGATAATCAGAGGTGGAATTGTCTACGACCCCTCCAATGGTATTTTTGGCGAGGAGATGGACCTTTTTATCGATCGGGGAAAAATGGTCGAGGAGGCCAGAGGGGAAGAGATAGATGCAAGCGGCCTTCTGGTCATGCCAGGTGGCGTGGACGCACACGCTCATATCGCAGGCAAGAAGGTTAATACAGGCAGGATTATGAGGCCTGATGATTCGCGGCTGGGAACCGAGCCGCGTAATGGAGTCTGCAGGCCCTCGACAGGCTATACGGTTCCTAACTGCTATGCAATGGGCTATCGCTATGCTCGTATGGGCTACACCACTGCTTTCGAGGCGGCAACACCCATATTGGAGGCGCGACACACTCATGAGGAGCTTCAGGAGATCCCCATCATCGATAAGGGCGCCTTGACGCTGTTCGGGAACAATTGGCAGGTCATGGAGTGTGTGCGTGACAAGGATCTCTCCAAACTTGCGGCCTACGTGGCATGGGGGCTTCGTTCCGCACGTGGCTACGGAGTTAAGATCGTCAATCCCGGCGGAGGCGAATCCTGGGGTTTCGGAACCAATGTCAAAAGCGTAAATGATCCTGTACCAAACTTCGATGTGACGCCTGCGGAGATCATCAGGGGTCTGGCACAGGCCAACGAGCTGCTGCATCTTCCTCACTCCATTCATCTGCACTTCAATAATCTGGGCAAGCCGGGCAACTACACTACCGCTATCGAGACCCTGGATCTTCTAAAGGATATCAAGCCAAGCCGCATGAGACAGGTCGTGCATGTGGCGCATATGCAATTTTCCGCCTATGGTGGAACCGGCTGGCGGGATTTCGAATCCAAGGCACCAGTCATCGCGGACTACTTCAATTCCCACAATCATGCCACCATGGACATGGGACAGTTGCTCTTTGGCAGTGCCACCACTATGACTGCAGATGCGCCTTTGGAGTACGGCAATGCTCGTCTTACTCATAATAAGTGGTCCAATCACGATATTGAGCTTGAGGAATCCAGCGGCGTCGTGCCCATGATATACTCAAGGAAGATGCTGGTCAATGCCGTACAGTGGGCGGTCGGCCTGGAACTGGCTCTGCTTGTAGATGATCCTTGGAAGGTTCTCATGACCACAGATCATCCCAACGGGAGCCCCTTTGTGAACTATCCAGAGGTCGTTACGCTTCTCATGAGCAAGCCCAAGAGGGATGCTGAGATGGCCTCGATGCACGAGCAGCTACAGAAGCGCACAGGCTTGGGCGAAATCCAGCGAGAGCTGGACTGGGCGGACATCGCCATAATGACTCGTGCCGCTCCGGCGCGCATCCTTGGACTGCCGGATAAAGGGCACCTGGGGCCGGGAGCCGATGCTGATATAACCATCTACAACCTCAAGCCTGAAGAGCTAGACACGAGCCAGGATCATTCTCTCGTCAAGAAAGCAATATCCACTGCCATGTATACAATCAAAGGAGGAGTTGTTGTCTCCAAGGATGGCAAGATCTTGTGCACGCCACCCGGCAGGGCCTTCTGGGTGGATGCTGCTGTGCCGCAAGCGGACACCGATCGCCTGATGCCGGATTTGCAGGAGAAGTTTGCCAAATATTACAGCATTCAGCTCTCGAATTATGCAGTGCAGGATGCATATCTTCCCCATGCCAATGTAATTCGAGCAGGCCTTTCAATTGAGCCACTTCAGGAGGTGGCTTAAGATGAGGAGCATAGTCATAGCCCCTCGGAATGTTTTCTGCATCTCTGTTGAGGCGGAGAATATATCTCCTGATAGATTTGCGCCCCTGAAGATCGAAGAGATAAAGAAATTGATCGTCTGGCAAGGAAATCGGCAAAAAATACTATCTGATCTGTTCACCGTAGATGGCGAAGATTCTCCTTCCAAGGCTGAGGATATGGCCATCAGGCTCTCAGGCGACTTCTCCAATGTGAAGAGGATAGGTGAGGGCATGACCTCTGGGGCGATTGAGGTTCAGGGAAGCGCAGGTATGCATGCAGGCAACCATATGTCAGGAGGTATCTTGAGCATTGCCGGAAATGCCGACGACTGGCTGGCTAGAGAGATGCTTGGGGGCAGAGTAGTCGTTATGGGGGATGCCGGGAATTACGTTGGAGCAGGATATAGAGGCGAGAAGTGCGGCATGCGCGGGGGAGAGATAGAAGTAAGGGGCAATGCAGGAGCATACCTGGGGGAGCATCTGTGTGGCGGCAGCATTCGCGTCGGAGGCAACGCTGGCGATTTTCCCGGAGCCGCTAATCAGGGAGGCACCATTTTCATTGGGGGGAGCACCTATTTGCCCGGCGCTGAGATGAGCAAAGGAACAATAAATGTAAGAGGCGAGACCAAGGTTCTGCCAAGTTTCCAAAAGATGGAAATAGCTCAGATTGATGGCACAGATTATCAGAAGTATCTAGGCGACCTGCTAGAAAATGGCAAAGGCGAGCTATTTGTAGGAGTTGCGGTGCCCTGAGACTCATGCCCGCCTGGCCCTCCTTGATTTTATCAGTCACAGCTTTTGCCAGCTCTTTGCATTCAGCGGGTCCCTTCCTCATCTATGGTGCCTGGATCCGGGGGCGTTGATCGATTATAATCTTCTGGCAGGTTTACCAGAGCTGCCGGCCTCATCTGGCAGAGCTCTCGGGTTTTGGGTTTTCCATATCGAGAATGGAAAGAAGCTTTTCGAGGACCTCATTCACGCCTTGGCCTGTGGCAGTGGCCATCTCAAGGAAGCCGTCACATCCCTGCACCTCTGTCCTCGGCAGGTCCGCCTTGTTCGCCACTATCAGCATGGGCAGCTTCATCTGGCCCTTCAGATCCTGCGCCAGACACAGCTGCGATTCCAGAGGGTAACCGCAGTGTCCGCTCGGATCGAGGATGTACAGCACCACGCCCTTCAGATGCCTCAGGGCGGCCATAGTCTGGCGCTCGATCTCGTTGCGCTCTGATAGGGGTCTGTCGAGCAGTCCCGGAGTGTCGACGACCTGAAACCTCTTCTCACCCCTGTTGAAGTGCCCGACAAAGATGCCGCGGGTGGTGAATGGATAGCTCGCGATCTCGGGTCGTGCTCCTGTGATCAGGGTGATGAAGCTCGACTTGCCAACATTAGGGTAACCTGCTATGAGGATCGTCGGCTGATCCGGATCTATCGCCGGGATCCTCCGAAGAATATTCCTGGCATCGTTCAGGAACAAAAGGTCTTTCTCCACTGATCTCATGACAGAGGAGATGCGCCCGAAGGCTGCCTTCCTGGCAGAGGAACTGGACTCCCCTCGCGATCGTTTCATCCTGCCAGTGAAATCCCTTGTGATCAGTCTGATCTGTCTTGATGCCCATCGCAGGCGCGAGAGGCTGATGCGCAGTTTGTCGATGCCCACGATGATGTCGGCCATCTCACGGTAGAAGGGCGGAAGGTTCTCGAAGGATGGAAATTTGCGGATCAGGTTGGAAAGGTTGTCCGAGAGGATGGTGCCAGCTTTTTGGACCTGCGAAATGTTGTCCTCGGCGCGGGAGGCGCGCCTGAATGCCTTATCCAGAAGCTCCTCGGAGGTGGGCACTGATGGAAGCCGCTCGAACATCCTGGCCAGTTTTGGGGCAATAGCAGATAAACTTTAGCCGGAGCCGGTAAAAGTCATTTAATAAATCGTTTTCGGAAGGTTTAAATAGTAGTTCCGTATCTATATAGATGAGGTAGCCTTTTGAGAAGATTGGGCACCGCGCTTCATGTGGTACAGAAGAGATTGATTGTTCGTGGCGAGCGGGTTGAAGGAAGCGAGACCTATATCCCCAGGATGAATTCCTGGGTTGTGGACCAGAAGAAGAGAAGAGTTGGAAAGGTTTTCGATGTGTTCGGACCGCTTTTGCAGCCGTACTTCATCGTTTGGCCAAATAAGGGATCGGATATTTCAGCCCACGTCGGAAAGAGACTCTACGTCGATGAGGCGTCGGGGAGAGATGGCAAGTGGAAGAGATTGAGAAGCTAAGAGAGATTGAAAGGGCAGAGCCTGAAAAGCTGAAGGAAAGGACCCGGCTCAAAAGAGAGAAGGAGAAGGTAGACGAGTTTGAGAAGTTCACCATAGAATGTCCTGAGTGCAAGAGCCACACCCTGGTGCGAGACTACGAGAGGGCAGAGCTCGTCTGCTCCGATTGCGGCCTTGTCATCGACGAGAACTTCATCGATCAGGGTCCGGAGTGGCGAGCCTTCGACCACGACCAGAGGATGAAGAGGTCGAGGGTCGGAGCGCCCATGACCTACACGATTCACGATAAGGGCCTCTCCACCATGATCGATTGGAGGAACAGGGACTCATATGGCAAGACCATCTCGTCCAAGAACAGGGCTCAGCTCTACCGCCTGAGGAAATGGCAGAGGCGCATTAGAGTCAGCAACGCCACTGAGAGGAACCTGGCCTTCGCCTTGTCGGAGCTGGACAGGATGGCGTCAGCCCTCGGACTCTCCAGGAATGTGCGGGAGACCGCCGCCGTGGTTTACAGGAAGGCAGTGGACAAGAACCTGATTCGCGGGAGGTCCATCGAGGGCGTGGCGGCTGCAGCTCTTTACGCTGCCTGCAGGCAGTGTAATGTGCCAAGGACCCTGGATGAGATCGCCGAGGTCTCGAGGGTCTCAAGAAAGGAGATCGGAAGGACCTACAGATTCGTCTCGCGCGAGCTTGCGCTGAAGCTGATGCCGACAAGCCCCATAGACTACATCCCGCGCTTCTGCTCCGGATTGAACCTAAAGGGAGAGGTGCAGGCCAAGGGCATAGAGATCCTCAGGCAGGCTGCCGAGAAGGAGCTGACCTCGGGAAGAGGGCCCACGGGCGTCGCTGCCGCCGCGATCTACATCGCCTCCATCCTATGCGGCGACAGGAGAACTCAGCGCGAGGTTGCCGATGTGGCTGGAGTGACCGAGGTCACCATCAGGAACAGGTACAAAGAGCTGGCTGAGGAGCTGGACATCGAGATAATCCTGTGAAGGGTTATCTCGCAATCACTTTTTTCTCTTTTCGGCAAAAGCTCAAATCAGATTAGCCGATTCTTATATTCTTGGTATCACTCAAGTTCGCGGGCGTCTTCGGCCTGTATCTTCTCTCACAATTGGCAGATGAATATCCGGTATAGTGATCCTCTCTTCTTCAACATGCATAAGGGCCGCATCATTCTCATCCTTCGCATCTGATGAGCAGGGGATGAATTCGATAATATCTTTAGATAGAATTCCATAAATATCGACGCATTACGAAATCCCATAAGGCCTCATAGATATCGATCACGCTGATCGATCGCAACGTATATATTCGTTGAATGTCGTACCACCTTGGCAGAGGGCTATGGGCGATGGGACTTTGGACTGAGTTCCTCCTGGGTGAGATCGTCGTTGGACTTCTTTCCTGAGGCTCCTGTGGGAATCAATTTTGAAAGCTGATCCCTGTGCTCTTATGCCCGCTGGAGATGGGGTGTGCTCAGATGAATGAGATGGCTAAGTTAGCGGAAGCTGGTCGAATCGATGACGAAGAGATCAAGACAGGTCCGTCAAAGGCTGATGAGGCTGCCCGTGCAAAGGCAGCATTCATGGCCAACATGAGCCACGAGCTGCGAACTCCTTTGAATGCCATCATGGGATTCACCGACCTCTTGCTTTTGGATGGTGGTCTCACCTCCGAGCAGGAGGAGGCTGTAGAGATCATCAGGAGCAGCGGAGAGGAGCTGCTCGTCCTCATCAACGATATCTTGGATTTTGCGGAGATTGAGCGAGGTGCTATTAGGCTGAAGGAGCGTCCCCTCGATCTTCTGGCCTGCATTGAAGAATCAATCGATCTTGTGGCACCAAAAGCCGCAGAGAAAGGATTGAAGCTCTCATCGACGATGTATCCAGAGACGCCGAGGATGATCTGCGGCGACGATGCCAGGCTTCGTCAGGTTCTCGGGAATCTGCTGGATAATGCCGTCAAATTCACGGAGGCGGGAGAGGTCGTACTCTCAGTATCAGTCATCTCTGAGCATCCGGGCTCGGATTGCGAGATTCATTTTGAGGTCAAGGACACGGGGATCGGGATCCCTCCCGACCGGATGTGCCGCCTCTTCCGGTCCTTCAGCCAGGTGGACGACTCGATGTCGCGAAAGTATCCGGGAATCGGTCTCGGGCTGGCCATGAGCAAGAAGCTTGTGGAGCGGATGGGCGGCAAAATTTGGGCCGAGAGCTGTGCAGGGCGTGGATCTGCTTTTCACTTCACCATCAGAGCCAAGCCGATTTCCGATCTATATGGGGTTTATGGGATCCGAGCCAAAAGAGCAAAGGAACCAATCATCCACAATAATAGTATTAGCTGTCATATCTATAGACAGCAGGCAGCGGCCGACAGCCTGGAGGGCGGCTGGCGATCATAATCGGTGAATTTATTCAAATCATCAAAATTGAATTGACAAAATAATTTATCTGACATAATCAATTATCTGACATAACCAGCCAAACAGCACGCCACTCTGCAGGCGGCGGGGTATTCCTTCAAAAATAAATAGTACTGCGCACAAACCTGTGAGCATGATATTTGGATTCCTGATTTTTCCTGGATTAGAAGAACTTGATCTGGTCGGGCCGTGGGAGATCATCAACGCCTGGCGCAGGTTCGCAGAGGGGCCTGAGAAATGCATCATGATAGCCGAGAAACCCGAACCATTGACCTGCTCAAATGGAATGGTGATAGTTCCCCATGTGGTCTTCCAGGATTGCCCGCAGCTCGACTTCCTCCTGATACCGGGTGGTGAAGGCACGAGGAAAGAGGTCGATAATCCCGCTTTAATCAAGTTCGTATCCGATCAGGCAAAAGGCTGCAAAGCTGCACTTTCTGTCTGCACCGGCGCATTCATTCTCCATCGCGCAGGCCTGCTCAAGAACCGACGCGCTACAACCCACCAGTGTTCATTACAGCGTCTACGGGATCTCGGGGATGTGCAGGTGGTCGAAGATCGTGTGGTCAAGGATGAAAACATATGGACATCGGCAGGCATTTCCGCGGGTATAGACATGGCCCTGGCATTCATTGCGCACACGGCAGGAGAAAAGGCGGCAGGCAGAGTTCAATTCATCACAGAATATTATCCGGCAACTCAATCGTACGGCGGAGTGCACGAGCTTCCACAAGCACCTCTGTATGTAAAAAATTGGCCTGAAGTATCTCGATGAATATTGCGAAATATCAGTTACGCTCCCTTTTTCCGTCTCCTGCCCACGCCCTCAGCAGCTCCGCCACAGACCATTCCTGGGAGATACGCCCTTTGCCCTCTGCGGCCGATCTCC
>MVRK01000119.1 GCA_002067365.1 Methanosaeta sp. PtaU1.Bin060
CAGCCTGGCATTCTTCTTCAGCCGCAGGCCGCAAGGATTGTGGACGACCAGCAGGCTCTGGCTTCTCCCGCGATAGCCGGGGTCCCAGAGGGCGGTCTCAAGGGAAGCACCAGAACGCAGAAGGCTGGAGCGAGGCCTGGCGATGGCCGCCACATCCCTTGGGATGCTCACTATCTCATTGAAGGTGACCAGGTAGGCTCCACTCTCCAGTAAGGCCCAGCCCGAGCCATCGAACTCCACAGATTCTGTTCCGGGAAGCTGGCGGTCACTGTTGTCGAAGGCGATGGAGCCGGGCGAGATGAAGCGCTCAATCCTCTGCAGAGTCAGCTCCACGCCGCACATCTGCGTCTGGACAGTGGCATCGATCATCGACTCGACAAGGGAGCTGGCTCTGCAGCCTGTCAGCACACTCATATCAGATCACCCTTGGCATCTGATCCAGGGCCGGAAGATTAACCCAGGACTCCGATGCCTTGAATTCGCATCCTTCGAGAAAATCCTGCGCTGAATCTTAAACATTGCGCCCATGAGATGATCCCACAAAGAAAAGAAATATTAACCATCCCATCCCAATGCATTTTGGTGTTTGAGCTTGTTTGATTTCCTAGCCATGCCCCTTATCACCATCCTACTCCTGCTCATCCTGGCCATTCCAGTCGTCCTCATCTACATATTTCTCAGGCTCTCTGAGACCGCCTTCGAGATCGTGGGCTTCGACCACTGGCATGCCTCGCTTGCAGTCTTCGGCTCAGTCCTGGGAAGCCTGGTGGACATTCCTCTTGGCACATCTTCCTTTTCCACCTACCCAGAGTGGTACATCGCCCTGGCCAGCATGGTCTCGCAGGACTTCCCCACGAAGTTTCATCCGATCTACCTGGCGATCAACCTGGGGGGCTGCATCATACCCCTGGCGATATCCGCCCACCTCCTCCTGCGCGGCAGAGCTAATCCCATCAAGGCCGCCGTGGGGGTGGCAGCCGTTGCGGCGATAACCTACTGGGCTGCAGCAGCAGTCCCAGGCGAAGGCATAGAGCTTCCATTCTGGCTCTCGCCCACACTGGCAGCGATCTTCGGCCTCGTCCTGGCCGGAGGTTATCGCGGTGCTCCGCCTCTTGCCTACATCAGCGGCACACTGGGAACCCTTCTCGGGGCCGACATCCTCTCCCTCCTCACCCCAGGAATCCTTCCAGCTCTCTCGCCCCTTTCCATCACAAAAGCAAAACCTCTAGTTCTTTCGATCGGCGGGGCTGGTGTCTTCGACGGCATCTTCCTCACGGGAATAATCGCAGTCCTCCTGGCCGCAGGCATAGTCTGCCTGATCAGGCGCACCTGCGAGGAGATTGGTCCTCAGGAAGCAAAGGATTAGAGGCCTATTGAGAAAAGAGAATCGCATCGCTGCAAAGGGATCCCTTAAAGGATGAGTGGATCAGTCGGAGATCATATGCCAAAGCCGAGGATGTGAAGCAGGATCACTAGCAGTGCCCCAATGACCCCTCCGATGCCGCATATCAGGACAACCAGCCAGCTGTACCCGATGCCAAGGTCCAGCAGGGCGTTGGCGAGGAAGAGAATTATCAGCCCCACGATGGCATTTATGACGAAATTCTTGAGGGATTTGAGGATCAGGAAGGCGCCAAAGGCTATGGCTATTATTAATAGTATCAAGCTTGGCTCAATCATAGGAATTGGTTGGCGCTCCAACAATTAAAGAGTTTCTTTTCCAAAGATGTGCTCACAGACGATCTTAGCAGATGATCACGGCCCCTGGTTCATACTCCAAAATCACTTCGTCTAAAGCACCAGTGGCTCCAGCTCATCTGAAAGCCTATGAAGCTCCTTCGTGTCCAGGGAGAGCGGATCTATATGCACCAGCATCACAGCGTTCTTTATGGCGATCTCATCCCTCTGGGATTGGATGAACCGAAGCACTGTCTCGTAGTTGCTCTGAGTTATCAGATAGCCCAGGCCCTCTAAAAGGACGAGAGGATAATTCGCTTTATCAAGAAAATCCAAGATCATGCTGCTCAGCCTTGGGAAGTTCGTCGGGTCCACAGTCCTGTAGCCGGGATCGCTCATCTGAGTCAGCCAGATCACAGTCTGTGAGGGCACGCTGTACCTCTCGTGAAGGGTTTCGGGATTGTACCTGCTGATGCACAGGCCATCCATCCCATGGCTCACAAGCTCGCTGAAGAGCGAGAGGCTCTTGGCCGGCTTCTCCTCCATCAAGACATATGTCGTCCCCGGTACCAGGGAGATCTCATAGGGACTTCGGCCATAGCTCTTCATGATCTCGGCGACGGAAGACATGAGATTGAATGAGGGATCGCGCTTCTTTATTATCTTCGCAAGCTTTCTTACGGCCATGAAGAACGCACGCCTGGAGAGCGCCACATTCGGCTGGATATCCAGGACAGCCGGCCCAAAAGCGCTCTGCATCTCAGGCTCGCATCCCGCAGAGGTCGAATCATCCGAGGGAGACTGCCTGGTCTTGGACTCTTCGAAAAAGCTGCGCTCGGCCATGAGCTGATTGACCTCGTCCATGACCTCCCTCTTCTGGATCTCATTCAGCCCGGCCAGCATGACATCTGAGAAGGCTATGAAGAGATAAAGAGAGAGGGGCCCGAGGGCAAAGAGCAGCTCACGGATCTCATTGATTCCGGGGGTGATCCTCACGTGAACGAACTCGGGGCGCTCTGCGAGGATGAGCCTCGTCCTTCGCCCGAGAAGCTCCATCTGGTAGACGAAGTCGAGCATCTCCCTTTCGGATACAACCCCTGCGTTCTTTGTCACAAGCTGCTCGATGCTGTCCAGCAGGACTATGCTGTTATGGCTTGACTCGACAAAGGATTTTATTGTCGTGAAGAGAAGCGGCAGATTCCTGGGCGAGATGAAATGGTCGCTGCCCGTCTCATCCGTAAGCTTGATGATGGGCGTCTCCCGGAAGCCCCATCTTCTGCGCACCTCATCGGGGTCCAGGTGAGTGATGCACAATCCCTCCACCCCATGAAGGATCTGATCTGTGAAGACCTCGTAGGCTTCGTCCGGGACCACATAGATGCCCTCCGCCTTCAGGGCGTATGCGGGAAGTGTTGTCTCAGCAGACTCGATCACAGGCTTGACCAGGACCCTGTCCGCCACTATGATCCTGGCAGCAGAGGGGCCCACAGAGCCCGTGAGCGTCTTCTCGAACTGGCTCCAAAGCTCCAGGAGCTGCCTTGCGTCGATGGTCTCCCGAGAGGTGCCGAGGCGCGCCAGATCGGAATCCACCAGAAGCCTTGCCCTCTCCGGGCCTATGTAGCGGGCCAGGGTTGCCTCCAGCTCCTCCACAGTTCCCAGATGAATCGTCCCTCTATCGACCTTCGGGGGTGCTGTCCTCACCTCATAGACATCGACGAAGCTGTCGGTGATCGCCGACTCCTCCGGGCTCGGCTTTGAGATTATGGAGACTGCCACATAGAGGCTGCAATTGACCAGGAGGGTCCAGAAGACCGAGTTGGTCCATACATCCAGGTCGAGCCCCAGCAGGTCTGTCGGCTTGAGGAATGAGATCCCGAGAGGCCCGTTTCGCACCAGCTCACCCAGAGGGCCGTCCTTTCCTGCTACAGTGGGGATGAGAGCAGTGTAAAGCCAGAGCAAGAACCCCGAGATCAGCCCTGCGAGTGCCCCCTCCCTGGTACCCCTCTTCCAGTAGAGACCGCCTAAAGCAGCAGGCGCAAGCTGGCTGACTGCGATGAAAGAGACGACCCCAATCTCTGCCAGGATCTGATAGGCGACGGCACGAGAGTATAGGTACCCCAGGATCACCACCAGCAGGATGTTGAGCCGTCTCATGTTGAGGAGGAGGCTGGGAAGATTCCTGCCACCACCTATGCGGCTGAGGAGATAGGGCAGCTCCAGGTCGTTGAGCATCATTGTTCCGACTGCCACTGATTCCACGAGGATCATGGCTGTCGCGGCAGATGTTCCGCCTATGAAAGCAAAGAGCGCGAGGAGGTCCTGGCCGCGAGAGTACGGCAGGGTTATCATGAAGGCGTCCTTCAGGCCGCCGGTGGTCAGGATCATCCCGCCCCAGGCGATGGCGGGGACGAAGAGATTGATCAGGAGAAGGTAGAGGGGAAAGAGCCACATGGCCTTCTTGAGATGGGATTCCTCTGAGTTCTCCACCACCATGACCTGGAACTGCCTTGGAAGCAGAAGCACAGCGAAGAATGATGTCAGGGTCAGGGTGAACCACATAGTGTAGTCGATGTCTATCAGACCTGCGTACTCAATGCTCCCCTGAGCAAGCCTGACGGTCTCCTGCAGGATCTCGCCATATCCTCCGAAGATGCCGTAGGCGACGTATGCTCCCACAAGAAGGAAGGCCAACAGCTTCACAAGGGATTCGAAGGCCACCGCCGCCACAAGGCCCTCGTGGCGCTCCATGGGATCAAGATGCCTCGCCCCGAAGATTATGGCAAAAGCGCCCAGAAGGAGGGCTACTATGAGCTTGCTCTCCACGGGGAATCCCAGGATTATTTGAGGGCCGCCCAGGATATCGAGGGAGGTTGAGATGGCTATGAGCTGCAGGGCCACATAGGGCGTCACCATGACGAAGCAGAGGATCGCCACCACTGCACCGATGGCATAGCTTCTGCCGTACCTGAAGCTTATGAAGTCGCTCACCGAGGTCAGCCTGAACTCCTTGGAGATCGCTATCATCTTCTTGATCACAAGCCATCCCAGGAGCATCGCCAGGACAGGCCCTAGGTAGATGGGGATGAACTCAAGGCCAGTGGATGCGGCCCTCCCGATGGAGCCGTAGAAGGTCCAGGCTGTGACGTAAACGCTCCAGGAGAGGGCATAAACATAAGGGTTGGCGACTATGCTCTTGCCAAGGCGCTTCTTGCGGTCGGCATATCTAGCGACGCCGAAGAGCAGGAGCAGATAAAGCACCATCGTCCCGAGAGCGACGTGCGATCCTATCAGGCAGATCGCCACCTGTCAAATAGATACGCTATCAGTATGATCAGAATCCAGATGGCCACAACATATGCCAGTATCGCAGGCACTCCGAAGATTGTGGACCTCTGAGCCAGGGTGAGCATGGGCCAGTTGAACAGGACCCACCCTATAGTGAACAGGAATGCCCAGAACTCATTTTGCAGGAAGATTCCCTTCAAGGAGAGCGACATGGCTACAGACCAGGATAAACCGTCAATCCTCTTGCGGATATGTCCAAGGAGTACCTCCCGAGGGGATGGGATGTGCCGCACATCTTCAGGACCTCGATGGATCGTTTCCGCACCAAATTCACCTCGGCGTTTTGCAGAAGGATGATTCCGTCTGCGACATGCGCGATATCCGCGGGATAAGGCGCTCCGGGAATAGCCTCGCCAGTAACCAGGGCGACGATCCTCTGCTCCTTGACCAGGCTTGAGAGGTTTAGGAGAAAGCGGCGGAAATCGCCCCTGAGCACATCTTTGAGGAGGGAGACGTTCTCCAGAACAATGCGCTTCGGCTGTGCTCCATCTATCTCGCAGCAAACTGCTTCGCGTATGGCTTCCAGGACGTCATCCATACGTATCGCTCTTTCGATCCGGCTCTGAAGCTCGACGACGCGTATCCGCCTTCCAAGGTATTCCCTCTTCGCGAACTCATAGCTGGACGCGAACTCGAAGATCCATTCAGGATGCCAGCCGAAGGTCAGGAAATAGAGGCCGCGCTCGCCCGTGGAGGCTCCTTTGAAGAGAAACTGAGTGCAAAAGGAGGTCTTGCCCGCCCCGGCATCGCCCGAGACCAGGATCAACGAGGGCGCAGGAAGGCCGCCCCCGATCATGTCATCCAGCCCAGGAACCCCTGTAGATATCCTCTCGATGATGCTCAATTCATCTCACCCGCAACCTTCAGATCATCCTCGGCTTAGCCGATATTTTCTGGCCGGCCCTGCCAGCGTTACGCCTAGGCCGCCATCTGATTTCCTTGCTCGCATCTCCTAAGCTGCTCAAAGCAGCATAACCTCCGCGCGAATCGGGAATCCTTTTGCAGGATAATCTCTCGCTTTTTCCTTTGAAGTGATTCTCTTTTTCTTATTTCTATTTGTCTTTATTCTTTCAGGGGCACAGACGAGAGACGTCCCCGGGCTCTGCCGGAGATCGAGATCCAGATCGCTTTTGTGGCCCTGCCGGATTTTCAGATCAGATTGAGCGGGTCCTCAGATCCAGACTGCTTTTATATTAGAAATTCATTCTCGCAGGGGTGAGACGACTTGATCCTTAGAACTCATTATTCAGGAGACATCACCCCGGAGATGGATGGAAAAGAGGTGACCCTCGCGGGATGGGCTCATGAGACGCGCGACCTAGGAGGAATAGCATTCCTGGTGCTGAGGGACAGGAAAGGGCTCGCCCAGGTCACACTGGTCAAGAAGCTCGTGGGCAAGGAGCTTTTCAAGAGCGTGCGCTCCATCAGCCGCGAGAGCGTCGTGCAGGTGCGAGGAAATGTGAAGGCCGAGCCGAAGGCTCCCCGCGGTTTCGAGATCATGCCCACTGAGATCAGGGTTCTCGGCTCCGCTGAAGTGCCTCTGCCCCTGGACCCGACTGAGAAGGTAGAGTGCGAGCTGGACACGCGCCTGGACTCGCGCTTCATGGATGTACGGCGTCCCTCTGTTCTTGCGGCCTTCGAGATCGAGAGCGCAGTTCTGCGAAGCATCAGGGACTACTTCTACAGCCAGGGCGTAACAGAGGTCTTCACGCCAAAGATTGTGGCAGCGGCGACTGAGGGCGGCACAGACCTCTTTCCCATCAGCTATTTCGAGAAGGAGGCTTTCCTCAACCAGAGCCCGCAGCTCTACAAGCAGATGCTCATGGGCGCTGGGATGGACCGCGTCTTCGAGATCGGGCCGATCTTTCGGGCCGAGGAGCACGACACGCGGAGGCACCTGAATGAGGCGATCTCCATAGACCTCGAGGTCAGCTTCGCTGACGATAAGGACGCAATGGAGCTTCTGGAGGGTGCAGTCGTCGCAGCCTACAGATATGTGACAGAGAACTGCCTCCGCCAGCTGGAGGCGATAGGCCTGAACCTCTCTGTGCCGAAGGTGCCCTTCCGCAGGATCACATACACAGAGGCTCTCGAACTTGCGAGCGAGAGGGACGTGAAGATGCAGTGGGGTGACGACCTGGACACTGAGACAGAAAGGTTCCTGGGCGAGACCATCGGCGAGCACTACTTCCTGACCGACTGGCCCTCGTCGATAAAGCCCTACTACACCCTGCCCTATGAGGACCGCCCGGAGGTCTGCAGGGGATTTGACCTCATGCACCCGCGCATGGAGCTGGCCAGCGGTGCGCAGAGGGTTCACGATCACGGAATGCTTGTGAGCAGGATAAAGGAAAAGGGACTCGACCCAGCAGGCTTTGAGTTCTACCTCAACGCCTTCAGGTACGGCATGCCGCCCCATGCGGGCTGGGGGCTGGGCCTCTCACGCCTTGTGATGACGATGCTCAACCTGGAGAATATCCGCGATGCAGTGATCTTCCCGCGCGACAGGAGACGGCTGGTGCCCTAGAGGCGATCAGGAGACCTCAAACACATTCAAATTTTTTCCCCAGGTGGTCTCCTGTGATCCATCAATAGCGAGTTTGCTGATGATGAGGGCCTAGTGGGGGCATCCGAGCATCAGCTTCTCGGATAGTCGAGGGTCTCGGGACTACAGACGATTCGCCTCCTGCAGAAAGATTTTAAATCCTCGGAGTTTTACTCCTATCTGTGACGGTTTTCAGGGCATACGATGTCAGGGGCATCTACGGTACAGATCTCACAGAGGATCTGGTAAAGCGGGTTGGAGAGTCCTTCGGGTCCTACGCCAGGGGCGAGGTCTCCCTCGGGAGGGACACGCGCATCAGCGGCCCGACCCTTGAGAAGGCTTTCCTAGAGGGAGTTCTATGCACAGGCTGCGAGGTCCAAAGCTACGGCATAATTCCCATAGCCATCCTGAGCTATGTGACCTGGGCCGACCGGCTCAAGGCTGCAGCCTACATCTCAGCCTCCCATAATCCGCCAGAGTACAACGGCGTCCGGTTCAGGACCTGTGACGGCTATGGCCTTCTCTACAATGAGACAGAGATCATGAGGTTCTACCGCGAGGGTGGTTTTCTTTCCGGCGAGGGCCGCGAGGATCACTGCAAGAGGGAAGATGCCATCGAGAGATACAGGCAGTATGTTGCAGGGAAGCTGCACCTCTCTCCGGGGCTAAAGGTCGTCCTCGATATGGGCAACGGCTCTGCCTGCACCATGATGGACTTCTACCAGAGGCTGGGCTTCGATGCCATCCCAGTCAATGCCACCATGGACGGCAGCTTCCCAGGCCGCGGACCTGCTCCCACTGAGGAGTCACTTCTCCCTGCCTCCAGAGAGGTGCTTTCGAGCAAGGCAAACTACGGGATCGGCTTCGACCCCGACGCAGATCGCGGCATAGTCATCGACGACAGGGGCCGCGTGCTGCCCCCTGAGAAGGTGGCGATCATCATCGCCAGGAGGAGGTACAAGCCTGGTGACCTCGTCATCTCGGGCTTCGACTGCTCCATGATCCTTGAGAGGGAGCTTGAGAAGGATGGCATCAAGGTCCAGCGTGAGAAGGTGGGGGACGTCTTTGTGGCCAACAGGGTGAAGAACTCGGGCGCAGTGCTCGGAGTCGAGCGCAGCGGTCACTTCTTCCTGCCCGAGTTCCAGTATTCCGATGATCCCTTCGCCATGAGCTTGGCCCTGGGAGAGATCATCTCAGATAAAGAGGTCCTCTCGGAGCTCGCTGATCAGATACCGGACTATCCCTACATGCAAAAGGGCATCCGACTGAAGGAGGACCCTGCAGGAGTGATGCTCCGGTTGAAGGACGCCCTCGCAGGCCAGGAACCTGATACGACAGACGGCCTGAAGATCACCACAGAGAGCTACAGCATCCTCATACGGCCAAGCAACACAGAGCCGCTTCTGAGACTGTATGTCGAGACGACTCAGAACGACCTGAAAGAGCTGGCTGAGAGGTATGAGCAGATAATCCGGACGGCCATGAGGGCATGAAACCCTTCAGAGGATCGGGAGAAATAAAGGAAAGATTTTATGCACCTCATCCTTCGTGATCAAGAAAATCAGGGCTGAGATCACATGGCATACGAAGACGTCTGCGTTCTCATACCGACCCTCAACGAGGAGGGGTCCATCGCATCTGTGATCGGGGATTTCAGAGCCATGGGCTTCGAGAACATCCTGGTGGTGGACGGCCACAGCACCGACAGAACTGTAAATAGAGCCGAAGCCGCAGGTGCGCGCGTCTTCCTTCAGTCGGGATCTGGAAAGGGCCAGGCTCTGAAGGAGGTCTTTGCCACCATTGAGCAGGAGTATGTGATCCTGATAGATGGCGATGGGACATATCTTCCCTCGGAGGCGCTTGGCCTCCTTGAGCCTTTGAGGATTGGCAGGGCCGACCACGTCATAGGAAACAGGTTCGCGCGCCTGAAGGGCGGCGCACTGAAGCGCCTGAACATGTTCGGAAACAAGGTCATCAACCGCTTCTTCGTCCTGATATATGGGGTTCCCCTGAGCGACATACTCTCGGGCTACAGGGCCTTCACGACAGAGGGCATATGCAGACTCGACCTCTCGACGCCAGGCTTCGAGATCGAGTCAGAGATCACCATCGAGAGCGTTAAAAAAGGCCTGAGCATCATTGAGCGGCCCATCACCTACATGCCGCGAGCCGCAGGAACCAGGACAAAGCTCAATCCCTTAAGGGACGGCCTGAAGATAGTTCTGACCATCTTTCGCATGGCCAAGACCGGAAACCCCATGTTCTTCTTCGGCCTGATCGGCTCCCTCTTCGGGGCGGCTGGTTTCCTGATAGGGCTCTATGTTCTGAGAGATTGGCTCACCTGGCGCATCGAGCACCTCCCCCTAACCATCCTGACGGCGATACTGATAATAACAGGCATTCAGCTTTTCATCATTGGAATCCTCGGCGATGTGATGGCCTCGCTCCAGAGGGAGCTGATGCGCGAGATCTGCAAAAAGAAATGAGATCAAAAAGTATAAAAAAATCAAAACAACAAAAATAATATGAATAAAAATTAAGGCATTTGTTTTTTAAAAAAAATGGCGGCTGAAGTTCAGTCTATCTCACCGGAACTCCAGGCGCACGTCGCTCATGGCCTCCACGAGGTAGGCTTCTCCCGGCTCTAAGCTCTCGTTCTCTCCCAGGTGTGTCCAGCCGATGCCATCGTAATGCCAGACGAAGGCTGAGACTGCTCCCATCTCCGCAGCTTGCGGATATTTGTACCTCTTGTGCTCAGCGTTGACTGTTATGTTCTTGAGGCTCACAGACCTGTTGATCGGCAGGCCGATCATGTTCCATCCCCTGTGCAGCATCATGCGGTAAGGCAGATCGACAGGCTTCCCTGCGATCTCGATGGAGAAGTTGCCTTCGCTGTCGATGAGATAGCCTTCCCCGGGCTTGAACTCAGTCACATTGCTCACGCCGTCGTCCTTCATGGAGAAGTCCCAAGCGTCACCAACCACTGAGAAGATGCCGCGGTACGGCTGATTCTTGAGGTACTTGCTCGCCGAGGCGTCATTCGGGTTCAGATGAATCGAGATGGCGTTCCAGCCGGCTGTAACATTTATCACCTGGAGCTCTCCAGGGATCTGCACATACTCCACCTGGAAGCTCCTCTTCTCACCGAGCTTTGGACGAATTATGGGCCACAGGACCCTCATATGATCTCCCATGAGATCCTCGTCATGCCAGACGGCCAGGCCGTCCTCTTTTACCACAATCTTGTCTGCATCCTTTGGCAAAGAGACCTCGGCGATGATGACAGGCGGCGCATTGAGCCTCAGCTTGCCCTCCGTGGTCTCAGTCTGGGGCCAGTAGAGCCAGTCGGTCGCGCTCTCGTTCAGGGGGATGACAGAGGCCTTCACTATGGTTTTATTCCCTGCAGTCTCGTTGGAGGAATTGAGCTGGAGGCTGTAGGGGAGGGACGGAGTATTAGGCAGCGCCGGCCTGAAGCTCGGATCTCCGATGACCATGCCCATCAATGCAGTCTGATTGAGCATCTCCTGGACTGATGTGTCCCAGTTCGGCAGAGTCTCGTCATACTCGCTCAGGTTCTTCTTGGTGTTCTCGGCCCCCTTGAACTTCAGCTTGAAGAGGTTGTCTGCGCTCATGGCAGCCTCGCCGATAGTGGCGTTCTCAAAGACGAGCGCCTGAAACAGCCTCTTGCAGTAGTCGTCCGAGACGAATATCCAGGAGAGAGCCGATTCTCCCACATAATTGACTGCTCCTGCCCTGATGAAGGCGAGCGCAATTGAGTCCTCCATCTTCAGGGGGATGTACATCCGGGTGCCACTGACGTTCAGGGAGAATCCCTTGAGGCTGGATGTCAGACAGGCCGATGTGGTTGTGGTCTGCGCAGAGAGCACCAGGTCCTTCACATGGGCCCCATCGAGGGCCGAGTCCATCATAGACCAGTCGGAGAGGGCCCATGCATCCTGGTTGCCGTGATTGTCGAAGTAGACTATGTTCTGCCCGTTGTTCATCTGGGAGATGACCTGCTGATATGTGGCCTCCTCATAGCGCAGGTCTTTGACCCTCATGGCAGCATCTATCAGATAATCCCTGATGCTCATGGCCGTCGGAGCCTGAGGGAAGGTGAGGGGCGTCGAGGAGATCACAAGGGCATTGTTCTTCCAGGCACCCATCAGCCTGTCATATGCAAGGGTTCTGGCGAGCAGCTGGGAGGCGTCATAAACGCTCAACCCCATGATGCGCCCTGTGGCGACCTCCGAGTAATTATCTTCGTCCAGATTCAGCTGGTAGTCCCTGTAAAGGTCATACTCCATGATGCTGTCCAGCTTCTGTTTGAGTCCCAGGGAGACGAAAGGCAGCGAACCCTGATCGCCCACAATCATCAGATACTTGGGCGAGACCTTGAGGTCATCGACCTTCCGCTTCAGATCCTCCTCTACTTCAAGGGGATCGATCTCCTGCGGGTCTTTTGCCACATCCACCAAGAGGGCCTTATGTGCAGCGGCCGCCTCTGCGGCGACGAGGGAGAGCCGTGGCACCTTGGTATGGCTGAAGGCTGTGACGTTCAGGGGCGCTGTGTTCGATCGGACATCTATGGTGTAGTTCTCTGTCCTGTGGGTGAACCCATCCCCTGCCTCAATATTGAACTTCCATTTCCCAGGTGTCAGGAGCGGAGCCCTGAGTTCGTAGAGCCTGTCCTGTGACCCCTCGTCTATCCTGAATCTCCCGCTCATGCCGTCCGGGCTGTAGAGGTTGACCGCCATGTAGCTGGCTGTTCTGTCAATGTTCCAGGTTATGTTCGCCCTCCCCGAGTAGATCCACGTTGGATATGTTATGTTGATGATGGGCCAGGAATCCCTGTTTTCGAGTGTGTGGTTATAGGAGAAACCCTTGTAGGCCGCTGTGGCTCCGCCGTCTAGGAGCTGCTTCCAGCCCGAATCCATGGGGTACATGATCTCCACCTCTACAGTCAGGCCTGCGGACTTGCCCGGGTCCAGGCTGCCGAGCCTCCACCTCAGAAGGGAGCCATTCATAAAGGCGCTGGTCACATCTGACGCCTTTCCTGTATAGGGATCTGTGACGTTCACAGTTCCAATACTTGGTTTCGGCCATCTGATCAGCCTGCCCCGCGGGAAGATGTCGATCAGCTGGATATCCTTCATCTCCTGCACGTCTTTGTTGGTCAGAGTCATGTTGAGCCTGATGATCTCACCAGTCTCCTCTGCAGGAATCCCGCTGGGGGTCATCTCCACATGCACCAGCAAATCACCCACCAGCTTTCGCTGTATATTCGTCTGGGGCACCGGCTGCAGGAGGGACAGATCCCTGGAGTTGGTCACGACGACCATCGAGGGGCTTTCATTTCTTCCCAGCATCTCCCTCATCAGGAATTCGCCACTGCCTTCCTGAAGGGTCAGATTCATCTCGCTCAGATTCCCCTTCACTTTATCCGAGACGGGCCCTGCCAGCACTACCTCTTTTGCATTCAATCTCTTCAGCGCAAGGGCGGTCTCTGAAGGAAGAGTGCCGTTCACGAAGAGCACAGGCCAGTTGAGGTAAGAGGCGATAGTGGAAGCCATCAGGGATGCGCTGTAGTTCTCTCCCACAATCACTGCCCCCGGAGAGCTCTTCCAGCGCTCGCTCAGCTTCAGGGCGAGGTCGAAGCTGTTGTTGGCCATGATCCTGGAATCGCATTTCCACGAGACATTGCCGATCCCGAGGGTCTTTCCGCCGAGCTGTTGGAGAAGCCACTTTGCGGCGGCTGATGGAGGCTGCAGTTCGGCCCAGAGGGGAGTGTAGACGACGTTGTACTCAAAGGCGAATCCACTTATTCCAGCCCTTGTGAGGTCCTCGATGTACTTCACTGCGCCCTCCACATTCTGGGCGGAGAGGACGTATCCGACGTAGTCATCGCTCAGCCTGATGTAAACCGGCTTTTCGCTCGTGCCTGCGATCAAATGAGCATCCTCCGCCGATACAGGCGAGACTATGGTGAAATCCACAGCATTGGCGATCTCTGCGAAGTTGTAGCCCTGGTTGCGATCAAACGGGTTGTCCAGAGCCGCGCCCACCTTCACAGGCCCGAGGTTGGCGGTTATGTTCCTCGCCTCATTTACTATCTGCATGACCTGCTGCTGCTTCCACTGGTTCCATCTCTCCAGATTGTAGCTGTTGGCATGGACCTTCGATATATCTATACCAGTGTCCTTGTAGAACTGCTCCTTGCATATATCGCAGAAGCAGTAATCTTCATCCTGGAAGCCGAATTTATAGAGGACGACTCCGTCGCTCTTATAATCGTCTATGATGGTCTCGATCTGGTTGTAGAGGTAATCCCTCACCTCAGGGTTCACAGGGCACAGCTGGCTGGAGTTTCCGCCCACGTCGGGGTCTGGAGCCTGCAGCCATTGGGGATCTACCTCGGAATAATCGAAGCTCTGGCTCTGCAGATCGGCCTCTTCCAGAAACATGCTTCTCGCCTCTGGTATGCCTGTCACCTTCACAGTTTGAGGCTCAGACTTCCTCGGCAGCTCAAGTGTCGCCGTAACATAGGCCTTGATCTTCTCCTTCTGAGCAGCCTCGACCATGGCCTTGGCGAGATCTCCTTTCCCGTGGATGGTGAGGGCTGTGATGTTTGCCGACTCGAAGGTATGAAGCACTGATGCGATCCCGTACCTCTCAAGATCGCTCTCTTCGACCCAGCCCATGCGCCCTCCTGCATCCACATTCTTTGGCAGGATCAAAAGGGGCCTGGATACAGTGCTGTTTCCCTCGGACCAGATGGCCAGAGGCGTGGCTGCGATGGATGCATGCCAGTCATCAGCACCTACGAGGATCACGTCCTCCACATCGCCCTTGACCCCTCTCTCAAGAGGAAAGTCAGCCGCAGTACAGAGTGCTGCTGTGGCAAAGAACACCAACGCCAGCAACAGGGCCGAGAACCTTCTCATTCTGCCACCTCCATAGAGATGTTCATGCCAGCGAGGGCCTTTGATGTCCCCTCGCCGACTTCGCCCACAGTCAGGACCTTTGAGAGAGTTACATTGCGCCTGGTCAGGTTCTCGATCACAGTGAGGGCGGCATCGTTTGGCTTCCCATCACATATCACCATCGGCAAGCCATTAATCCTGGCATATCTGTAGGCTCTGAAGACGTCTGCCGGTTTGGAGGTGGACAGAACCACTCGGGAGATGCCGTTCTGCCATATCTCTGCTATGAAGCTCCATGAGTCCCCGCAAAGGCTGCCGCCTCCAATGCGCTTCGTTTCGGTGCCAGTCAGCTCCTTTTCAGCATCGCCTGAGACTATGGATTCGTTGCCGAGGATCACAATCCTGGCATAACCCTGCAACTGCTCCAGATCCCCAGCGCTTGGTTTTCCGTGCGGCACTGTGATTACAGGCAGAGTCCTGTTATCCTGCGCAGCGAGGGATGCGACTGTGCTGTAGAGGAAGTCATCCCCTGTCAGAATCGCCTCGCCTTCGGGTGGCACCACCTTGACGGTTGTCACTTCCTCGGGCATAGGAATGCCGTTGGAGTCGACGAGCTTGAAGACTATGGGATACTCTCCCGGCTTGGACGCCAGCATGCTGAAGCTTGCGTTGCCCGGATTGTCCGGGGTGACGGCCACCACCTGGGCCAGAGGTATGACCATGAGTTCCGGCGGCGTGACTATTCCCACAAGAACCTTCTCCTTGACATCGAGAATGACAGCGAAGGAGCCCTTATAGGTCTTGTTTACTACCATCCTGTCCGGCACCTCGACATCTACATTGTACCCCCTGATCGCCATACCGAAATCGACCTCAGCCTCCACTGTAGCGTTCTTCGTCGAGTTGCCAAGAGACGTCACAGTGATATCCATATCGCCATTTTTTCCGGACTGAGATGATTGTACCCGAAGCTTCATGGTGTGAGTCACGCCTGGTTGCAGAGGAAGCTCGTAGGGAAGAGAGTGCTCTTTTTCGCCATCCACAAGGGTCACCGTCCACCCTTCAGGAAGTGCTGAGGTGTTGATGGAGGCTACATCCCTGAACGTCCCAAGGTTCTTGACGGCAAGATCGAACTGGGCAGTCTCATCCGCCTTTGCAAAAATCGAGGACGATTTAGCGTCGTTTATAGTCATGGCCACACCATAGCTCTCGGATCCTATCACTTCGACATTGAACTCTATCGCTATGGGCATGGAGGGGGGCGAGCTGTCGAGTAGATATATGAATCCGGTGTAAGAGCCTGCCTTTGTCTCTGGAGGAATCGCAAAGAAGATCTTTATCTCCGCCTTGTCCTGCGGCTGGAGGAGGTCTTTGCCCTCTTTGGGCTCGGGGATGCCCAGGAATATGAAGTCCTTGGCTGTCCCGCTCACAGATGTGCTTGCGATCTTGGAGATTGGAGCATCTCCGACATTGATGACCTTCAGAGTCCTCTCCTCCACCTCGCCGGGATGGATCACGACATCGAATCTCTCCTTGTCCGGGGCCAGCTGCGCCGCTGCTGAGCCTGCCAGGAGAAACAGAATTACGATCAAATAGACGGGCCTCATTTACACCACGCAATAGCATATGCCGGATTTTCTACAGTCATCTTCCCACTTCACCCTGTCCCCAAGCGATAAGCAAATTTGTTGACGTTATGACGGGGATGATTTATATCTGTTGCCGTGACAGCTCTTTGAAGTGGTGATTCCTTGGATCGTGAGAAAGCCTACCTAGTCGCCACCCCTTTCAAGAAGCGAGGTAAGAAAAGCCTCAAGATCAGCGATTTCATCTTCGCCCTCTCCCTTGACCTGAAATGGGGGCCGCCGGAAAAGGTTAGAGCCCTTTTGAGAGAGGCTGAGGCCGAGGGGTTGGTGAGGATGGAGGGGGATATGGTGAATGCGTCCTTCGACGCCGAGGCTGTGGATGTGCCCCTGGGATTCAAGCCCACCACAGAGGAGGGCATCCTGGACAGAGGCATCCGGCTCATCACCTCTCAGACTGGCATGAGCCGAAAGGAGGTCATAGCGCACGCCAATGAGCGGCAGGACGCGCTGAATAAACTTGTGGATCTTGATGTCGTGGTTCTTCTGGCGGCGAGAGAGATGGGCATCGATGTGAGCACTCTGGCCAAAGAAGCCTATGAGAACCTCCTGACCAGGGCCACAGAGGAGAAGAGCACCTGAGGGCATGAGCTTGTGACCTGGGCCCTCAGGCATAATCAATAGCATGCGGACATGACAGACGTTACTCTTTACGAGCTTTTGGGATTATCCAAGGAGCAGTCCGACGAGATTGCGAAGAAGGTCAGAGCCTTCTTCTCAGAATCGAGGAGCCCCGCCGACTGGATAGGCCGGATGATAGACGAGTTTCATATAGCAGACCCCAAGAGCGCAGAGATATTCGCCTGCGGCTGGTTTGCGGGCAGGTATGCGGGCGTCTCGGAGATCTTCAGATCCGTGCAGAGGGAGGTGGAAAGGATGGAGAAAGATCAGGTCGTGAAGGCCGAGAAGGAGAGCAAATATTCGCCGCAGGACGGATATGCCTGATGATGTACTTTCAGATCGATCCAGGAATCGTAAGCTTAATCTCTCAAGGGTGCAGGAGAGATCGATGATGGTTCCCAGGGTCCTCTTCACTACTGTTTACCGCAAGGGCCAAGAGCCCTACGACTACATAGGAGCAAACACCAGGTCCTGGTTCAGATTCTACTGGCCGCGCATCCAGTCCTTCGGCCTGCGGTTCCTGAAGCAGAACATCCCTGAGCTGGAGATCTTGGAGTTCCCCACATGGGATGAGTACAAGAAGAAGCTGCAGGAAGGCTGGGATGCTGTCGGGCTATCCTTCTATCTGAGCGAGACACATGAGGCCATCGAGATGGTCGAAGCGGCGCGCGCCGCGGGCGTGGGCGAGGTCTGGGCAGGGAATTATGGTGCCCTGACCACGGAGGTTCAGGATAAGTTCGATCACATCTATGTGGGATACTCTGAGCATCAGCTCGCACCCTACTTCGGCCGCCAGATCAAGGATATAATTCACCCGCCGCTCATCGAGTATCTGAACACGCCCTGGAATATCAAGCTGAACATCTACGGGGTGCTCTTCACCACGCGCGGATGTCCAGTGGGCTGCAAGTTCTGCCAGACGCCAGTCTTCTGCAACAAGCCCAACATCATACCGCTTGAGAGCATCGAGCGCGTCATAGCCTACTACAAGGAGAACGGCATCAATGTGGTGCTGATCGAGGACGAGAACTTCGGGTGCAACCGCCGCCATGCAGATCAAGTGGTCCAGCTTCTGGACAAGTACCAGATGATCTGGGGGTGCATGGCCCGAGCCGACTACCTGCGCAAGAAGATCGATGACTGGGCCGGGATGCGAAAGAAGAACGGCAGAAACGTGGCCGGATTCGGGGGTGCGGCGATAGGCATCGAGAACCTGCATCAGGAGCGCCTGGATGACATCAAGAAGAAAGAGGGCACAGAGGATATCCTGGAGACGATTCGTCTGCTGCAGAAGCATGGCCTCGGCACAGTCGGCTACTATATGATCGGCTTCGAGGACGACACCATCGAGAGCCTGAAGGAGGATATTCCGAAGCTCGCGGCCCTGAAGCTTGACATCACCCAGATCTGCGTGATCACGCCCCTGCCTCAGACGCCGCTCTACACAGAGATCGAGGAGAAATATGGAATCTGGGACCACGATTACCACAACTACGACGGGAAGCACATGGTCTGGAACCACCCGCATATAGCTCCTGAGGAGTTCCCGAAGATCCTGGACTGGTCCTTCGGGAAGACCTACTCATGGATCACTCCCATTCGGACATCTGCCCGCGTCTGGGCCAATGCCTACCGCTACGGGGGTCTGGCAGGCATGAAGGAGGTCGCGGCATATATTTCCAGGGCCAACAAGTTCGACTGGAGCCAGGGCCCAAGATTGCTCGATGTGAGCCTGGAGAAGAAGCGCGTGACATGAAGATACTGCTGCTCTCCTCTCCAGTGGTTCAGAAGGATTTCGACCGCATAGCTCGCCTGCCCTCTCTAGGGCTCGCCTCCATGGCGGCACATGTGTGCGACCTGTGCACAGTTCATGTGGCTGACATCCACGGCATGAAGGACCACAGGGAGTATGTCCAAAAGATGGTCAACGGCTACGACCTGGTGGGGCTGACGGCCATGAGCTTTCAGTATCAAGAGGCTCTGGTCCTGGCGAAGATCGCCAAGGAGAGCGGTGCCAAGACAGTCTTCGGGGGCTACCATCCGACCCTGGCCGCTCAAGAGATCGGCATGAGCCAGCAGGCCGGGATCATCGACTACATCGTGCGCGGCGAGGGGGAGGCGACCTTTAGGGAGCTTGTCAAGGCGAAGCTTGAGGGCCGTGGCCTCAAGGAGATCCTTGGCCTCTCCTACCGCGACAAAGATGGTTTTGTGCACAATCCCCCGCGCCCCCTGCTCAATGTCGAGGAGATCAAGAGGCCGCTTCGAGATGCCCGGCTCGTCACTGAGGGCTTCACGAGCTTCGATGTGCCGATAGACTCAGTCGAGACCAGCCGCGGCTGCACCCAGGGCTGCAAGTTCTGCAGCATCAACCTCATGTACGGCCGCCACTTCAGGCGCTTCTCGATCGAGAGGGTGATAGAGGAGATCCGGGACGCCGAGGCTCACGGCGCCGGCTCTATCTTCTTCCCCGATGACAACATCACCCTGGATGTGAAAAGGCTGGAGCGGCTCTGCCAGGCGATCATCGACGCAGGGCTCACGCATCTGCGCTACAAGACCCAGGCATCGGCCTCGGGCATCGCATCTAGCAAGCGCCTCGTGGACAAGATGGGCGAGGCGGGATTCGACGGTTGCTTCCTGGGCGTCGAGAGCGTGAACAAGAGGAACCTGGCGTTCCTCGGCAAGGGGAAGATGTCTGATGAGGCGGAGAAGGCGGTGCAGTATCTGCATGATAATAATATCATAGTCTCAACAGGGCTGATAGGCGGAAATCCTGAGGACGGAGCCGATGACCTCTGGGCCAACTTCCACCTCGCTCGCAATCTGAAGGTTGACTTTCCCATATTCTACATCAACACCCCATATCCCAAGACCCAGAACAGAACTGAGCTGCAGGAGATGGGGATGGTCGTAAACGATGACTTCACAAAGTATGACGGCCTGCACGCGAACTGCAGGACAAAGTACCTGAGCGCAGAGGAGGTTCAGCGCATCACCTGGGAGATGAATGCGCGCTACTACGACCTTGAGTGGATGAGGTACAACAAGGTCAAGAGGCTATATCCCGGGTGGTTTGCGAAGGAGATGCTGCGGCTGGTCCCGTTCTATGCGAGGAGAAGGGCGGCGCTGGCGGCGGGCACGCGCACCCGCGAGGACTTCTTCAGGGAGGATCTGGAGAGCGGGGAGCTGTGCAAGGGAGTGACTTAGTTCAGGGAAAACGAATAGATCCTCATGTGAAAATAAAATATAAGAGGTTCAGGCAAGGGCCTTCGCGCTGAGGATCTTGATCTCCTTCAGGGGCCTGTCCTGGGTGTTCGTCCGC
>MVRK01000120.1 GCA_002067365.1 Methanosaeta sp. PtaU1.Bin060
CTGAAGAGCTGCTATTGGCCTGAAGAGCCACTGGCGGGATGGCTAATGGCAAAGAAAGCATCGAGCGGCCTGTATCGGGCGGCCAGAACCGCCAGGGACATCGAAGTGCTGGCGAGCGGAGACCCGGAGAAGATCGTCCGAAGAGCCAAGAACAAGCTGCTAGGGCGGCTGCTGGCGAGGCTGAAGATATGGCGGTGAGCCCTCGCCAAACTTGAGAAGGAAGTAGCACAAAGCGAAATACTGAAGGACGAAAAATTGCCAATTGGCAACGTACTATTAGAAGGAGCCTTGTGCAATCTGCTTTTCTGAAGCCACGAAAGACGCCCAACTTTGGTTGGAAGCAAAATGCAAAATATGCGCTGTGGACTGCTGGCACGCCGGAAGAGAAGCGGATGGCTATTTTGTCTCTCCGGGCAATTTCGCCAACTCGCCGTTCCAGCTCCTCACTCGCCCGTGGTCCCCTCCATAACGGTCCCCCCAAAAAGAATTGCCTCCGTAGTGCATAGTGAATTCGAAATCGCCCGAAGCCGCGCCCTCGTGCCACGTGCCGACCAAAGTGTCAATTTCTGTCTCCGACATCTTGCCCTCGATCGTTCCGCCAGGGTACGTGCCGACATATCTTATGCCCTCTTCCACAATCTCGAGCTGGCCGAACGTTGTTTTCCAAACACCTGCCCAGTTGGGTGCGATATATGTGTCTATTAGATAACCTATCTTCATCTCTTTCGTCTTGAGATATGAATCAAGCTGGGATGTGAAATCATCACTCAGATGGTAGGCATCCGGCGCGCGTCCGGATTTTCCTGTAGGATCTCTCGTTGTCTTCTGAAGGGCTCCTTTCAATTCCAGCTTGTCAATATGGTTTCGAACTGTCCTTTCGGCAGAGTCTTGTTTCGGTAGTAGCAGTCTTGCTTCTTGATGGCATTTCGGACATACTCGTTTTGAGTTAGCAGAAAGTGTGAAAATATGCCCGTTATCACAGGAATATTGATGCAGCAATGCGGAGGTCAATTCACGTGCTGACCGAGGGTCATGATTTCGGAGTAAGTAAAGATGATTGAGAATCGCGAAATCAACCTTGTTATCATGCTTCTCCCTGATAAAATCTTCCGGTCTAACCAGGATAACACCCTTTACTGCTAATTGTTGAAAATATATAAGCCTTCTTTTCAGAAATTAATTTAAATATGTGAATATTAATGGTTGGTGTTGGTGAGCACGATAATGAAGATTCGGTCAGTGAATGGCTCTCGTTATCTCGGGGTCCCCAAGGAGCTAGTGAAAAAATTACGGTCCGACTACATGACTGTGAGGGTTGATGATGCGGGTAGACTGATCTACACCCCCCTTCAGGAGGTTGCATGAAAAATAGAATACGCTGCGAGTGTGGTAGCACTCGCAAGGCGGGCGGCTCTCCAGATCCAGCAACAGGAGTTACCGGTAATGTTCTATAACTGCAATGAATTTAAGCCTATCTCAGATCCCGAACCCCACCATCCGCAAAACCTGGATGAGGTGCGAGGAATTCCGCTCAGAGTCTATGTCAAAGATGGCTTCTGTATAGCGGTTTTTGCATGGGGCGCGATCTCACTGCCTTCGGAACTGGAGGCCAGGCTGCGCGAACTTGTGGGACATAACATCGCTTGCTTGCGATTTGACGGCAAATTCCACATTCGCGACCTCGATCAGGAGAGCGATGGCACTGCAAGATAGCGACTGGCGCGAGTCCGAGACCTGTGCCAGAGCTTGCAGCGAGTGCGGCGGCTTCATTCGGCGATCATTGGATGAGGACTCCTTGAAATTCTTCAGCAGTGACACGCTTTGCCACTGCTGCAAATCGCGTTCGCCGTGGGCAGAAGGAGGGCGGTCCTGATGCGTGGCGAATGCCCCATTAGAGGAAAATGCATCGCGAAGCGGTGCCTGCCGTGGATCGCGAAGCAGTATGATGACTATCCCGGGGAGTGCATTCTCAACCGGCTCATAAGACTAATCCAGATCGGGAGGCTCTAGATGCGACTCAGCGGCAATGAAAGGCCCGGCGAATGGCCGTTTGAGGGAGAACATAAGTGCATAGTCTGTGGAGGGGGACCTTCTGCGATTTGGCGAGGGCACGGTATTCTCTACATCTGCCCACATTGCGCGAGGGATATTCTCCCACGGCTGATTGCTGATGCTTTGACTCCAGAGGATTCTGTATACGGGACAATTCTCGATAATTTCCGAAGCCTGGAGACCCCATATTTGCAGGCAGCGTTATGTAGGGTAGCCGGGCCTGGAAGACGGAAGGAGTGATGTTCTCTCCAGAGTCCATCCCATTTGAGCTTAAAGCCCTGGATCAGTGGTGCGTCTACCGGTTGGAAGAAATCAATGGCCAAAGGACAAAGGTTCCGTATCAGCTCAATGGACAGCGGGCGAGTTCGACCGATCCAAAGACTTGGACTTCATTCAATGCAGCTCTGGCAGCATACCAGGACCTTGAGGGCTATGATGGGATATGCGTCATGCTGACAGTGGAGAACGGTATCGTCTTCATCGATCTCGATGACAGCATGGAGGATGACGGCACTATCAAGCCGTGGGCTCTGGAGATCGTAAAAAATTTTAATTCCTACACCGAGCGGTCTCAAAGCGGCCGAGGCCTACATATCCTGATTAGGGCGACAAAACCAGGCCCTAGATGCCGATCATCCAAGTATCCACATCCTATCGAGATCTACAGCCATTTTCGGCAGTGCTGCCTTACGGGTGATCTGGTGGTGTTCTGAGTGGCCGCTACCATTGAACCACGCCAGGAGCAGCTTAACGTTCTCTATCATGAGATCTTTGGCGAGGAGAAGCGGCAACAGACACGACCGCACACAAACAAATCTCATGTACTGTCAGATGATGCCTTGATCCTTAAAGCGACCCTGGCGAAGAATGGCACCGAGTTCAAGGCGCTGTGGGATGGCTCGATCCTCGGTTACAACGGCGATGACTCCGCCGCAGACATGGCCCTCATGAACATGCTGGCTTTTTGGACGGGCGGCGATGCTGTTCAAATGGAGAGGCTATTCTCCAGGTCGAATCTCGGACAGCGGGCCAAATGGTGGGACCGGGCCGACTACAGGGAGCGAACCATCCAGAAGGCGATCTCCAAGGCCAGGGAGTTTTACGAGCCTCCGAAAGATGATAACAACGGGGCGGCATCGAGCCACGAGAAGGCGGCCGGACTGACCTCATCGGAGATCCTAGAAAAGGTCGAGGCTGACCCGAGGGCACTCAGAGATCCTGAGATCCTGGCGGGCCTGGCAGCACTGAAGAGAGGAGACCCGATAGAATATGACCTTCTCGTCGATGGCATCAAAAAGGCTCACAGAGGGCTCAGAGTTGACACCATCCACGCCTTGGTTGACAGGTATATCCAAGCGCATGTGAAGGTCGCAGAGAAACCCACAGAGACACACGATGATATCAAAGCTAAGGCACTTGCCATCGCCGAACGAGGAGACCCAGTAAAATACCTGATATGGCAGGCTCAGAGAAACCACACCGGAGACATTGATTATCAGAAGGTGCTCATAGCGTCCATAGCCTCGGCGGCCAGCCAAACAAGCAACGGCATTCAGCCAGGGGGCACAGGTGAAAAGGGGAGCGGAAAAAGTGATGCTTGCACGGCGGTCTATCACCTGGTTCCTCCAGATCGCAGGCTCGACGGCTCATTATCGCCTATGAGTTTGTTCTATCTGCAGGAGACTGGGCGGCTTAAGCCTGGTATGATCCTCTTTTCGGACGATGTGGAATACGAGCCGATAATTCCGATTTACAAAAGGTCGACGGCCAGGTTCCAGCACGGCATAACTCATTTTTCCGTGAGCGGCGGCAAAGACAGACACGGAATAGAGCTCAAAATTCCGCCCCGAATTGTTTGGTGGCTGACCTCAGTTGAGGGTGTGGCGAACGAGCAGGCGTTTGATAGGCAATACCCGATCAGCACCGACTCAAGCCCCGAGCATAAGAAGCGAGTGGCCCACGAAATCTCCGCAAGGAGAGCCCGCAAAGAACTGAGGCTTGCGGACGATGAAGGTATCGAATTTGCGAGGGAGCTCATAGAGGACATTTTCGCAAACGGCCCATTCAAGGTGCTTATCCCACAGGCGGAGAGGGCGAAATGGCTGAAGGTATCCGACTTTCGAGGGCAGGAACAATTTTGGGATCTAGTGGATGCCTTGGTGATCCTGCGATGGAGGCAACATGAACGAGGCTCCGATGGATGGCTGATCGCAAAAGATGAAGACCTCATCGAAGCGAAGGGCATCCTGGCGCGCCACAAGGTGGCGCATTTTGCGGACCTCACAGAAGCGGAGGTTAAGGTCGTGGGGGCCATGTCTTCTGGGCTCCCCATGACCCAGAAGGATCTTACCGAAGCACTTGGGATCGCACAAAGCACCCTCTCAGAACGGCTACGATCCATTATGGCAAAGTCTGCTATCATCACAGAGGACCACGAGGGCGGCAAGAAGGTCTATACTCTCAATCCACAGATGCAACTAGGAAAAGAATACTGGCTAAACCTTGACCTCATAGACATAAAAACAGATATTAGTGAGACTTATTGTAGGCCGCAGATAGCGTTATCGGGCTGTTATCGGTATGTTATCGGTATACCTATCGGTATAATAATCAATAACAGTAATAGGATTCCTAATAGTTTATCGGTAGATAAGCAGGGGAGTATAGAGAAAGGATATCCCTGCGACGACTGTGGAAAGTGCCCTCTGAGAGAATACCATTCTATACTCTCTCCGCCGAAAAAGGCCGATAACGACCCAAACCAGCAACAAGAGCCGTTATTTGACACCGATAACCTCGTCGATGATAGGACCGATAAGACCAATAACGCTATCAGTGAAAGCACCAATGTACAAATAAGACAATCATCCGACGCTGTGGTTGGTGCGGATGGCGTAGAAAATCAGCCCGCTCTCGGCCCGCATCCACGCAGGGATGAGCCCACGCTCAAGGCGATCTACCGGCCGGGAGGCTCTGCCCTGGAATACGCACCCTTTGCGTTGAATCTTCACCAAGGATGTTCTCACAACTGTGAATATTGCTATGCCAGAAGCCTCACCCGCAAATCCCGCGAGCAGTGGAAGAGCGATTGTAATATTCTCACAAAGAAGGCCACTCTGGCCAACATCGAGGCCGATTTGAAGGGCTGGCAGGGAGAGAGAAAGCCCGTTCACCTCACTTTCATGGGTGATCCCTACGACCTAGGCAGGCAGGAGAATAGCTACACGCGAACTGTTCTTGAGCTGTTCAAGAAGTATCATCACCCCTTCCAAATCCTTAGCAAGGGCGGCATGAAGGCAGCACGGGACTTCGACCTGTACTTTGAAGGCTGTCGATTCGGGTGTACTCTGACTTTCAACAACGATAAGGACTCTCTAGAGTGGGAGCCAGGTGCAGCACTTCCAGCCGATCGTATAGCAGCCTTGAAAGCTGCCCATGCAAAAGGAATCCAGACATGGGTGAGCCTGGAACCTGTGATAGCTCCAACTCAAACCCTGGCACTGATCGAAATGACTCATGAGTTCGTGGATCACTATGGCGTGGGCAAGTGGAACCATGATGCCCGGGCCGACTCGATCGACTGGCCGAAGTTCAGAGCCGATGGTGAAGAGCTTTTAAAGAAATTTGGGAAGCACTACATGATAAAAGATGACCTGAAAAAAGCGGCACCGTGCACTGACCAGCACGAGCCCACACCAGGAGGTGAGACGGTGAAAAGACCATTTTGTTACTTAGCGAAGCTTCGAACTTTGGCGATGATGGAATACGGTATGAACGGTTGGGTGAATCCCTCCAAGATCGCGCCCAAGTGCGGCCTTCTGGAGTGCCAGGCCTGTCGCGGGCTGTTGCATCTCGGATACGTCCAGTACACGCGATCAGACGGCTCTATTGCCTACCGCCAGAAGCGGACAGATGAGTATCAACAACCCGGGAGGGCCGAGGCATGACCTCTCTTCTTGACTTCTGTGGGAGGCCTATTCTCAGGAGGCGGAGAGCCTGACAGAACCCGAAGCCCTGCATCAGGCGCCGCCAATTCCTATTGGAGCAACTATCAAAGGCAGCAGACGAGATCAGGAAAATAGACAAACGGCTGGCCTTCCTTTTGGGCGGCCGAAAGCCTGGAGCAGGAGGCGAGGCATGAAGGGCAAGAATCGAACGAGAATAGCCAGGCGCGATATCATGCGAAGCCTTGCGAAGAACGCCGTGAGGAAGGCCCGGCAGAGGGCAGCCTATGACCGGAGGCAGTATGACGGCCATGGTGAAACCCCGTCCGTGGAGGCCTGAGATGGTCCGAGCATGTACGATCTGTGGAGATCCACAGCATGACGAAATCGATAGGCGGATCATTAGGGGCGATTCAATCGCGGGAGTATCACGGGATTTCGCGGTATCCGAGGATGCCCTCGGAAGGCATGTAAAAGCAAACCACCACATCCGAGATGTGACGGCAATACCGACATCAGCAGAGCTAGCAACGTCCGAAGATATCTACAAGGAAATAGAGAAGTGGCATGCCGAAGCTAAGGACCTTCAAAATATGGCAAAGTCGAACGGCGACATTAAGACTGCTCTGTTTGGACTGGAAAAAGCTTTGAAATGCCTGGAGCTGCTGGCCAAGATCCACGGCCAGATTCGAGAGCAGAATGTCAACGTCAATCTCACGCAAGTCAACATCTACAATTCTCCCGAGTGGCAGGCTGTGGGCTCGCTCCTGGCCAGGATCTTAGCCCCATATCCTGAGCTGAGGGCTGAGGTTGCCAGGGAGCTTCTTGCCCTGCAGGAGGCCCAACGGCCATGAGCCTTCGAGATGCGGCATTCAAGCTCGATCCGGTGCTGTGGGCTAAGGCGGCCCTGGCCTACCACCCGGACGAATGGGCTGTAAAAGTAATGATGAGCCCGGCCCGCTACGTCATCGAGAACGTGAGCAGACAGGCAGGGAAGAGCACTTGTGCGGCTGCTATGGCCGTGCATGAGGCGGTATTCTTTCCTGGGTCTCTCGTGCTTGTGGTGAGCCCCACATTGAGGCAGTCTGGAGAGCTCCAACGCAAGTGTCTGAGGTTCTACGATCTGGTAGACCCTCAGCATAAAGGGCTGGCAGAGGATACAAAGCTGTCCATCCAGCTTGCCAATGGCTCGAGGATCATAGCTCTGCCCGGCCAGGAGGATAACCTGCGAGGCTACAGCGCACCATCGCTCATCATCGAGGATGAAGCTTCAAGGGTGAGCGATGACCTATATACGGCCATCCGGCCAATGCTGGCGACGAATCAAGGGCGGTTGATTCTTCTTTCAACCCCCAACGGCAAGACCGGTCATTTTTACAAGATCTGGACCGAGGGCGGCCCGGAATGGCTGAAGATCAAGGTCACTGCTGACGAAATTCCGCGAATAACCAAGGAGTTCCTGGCCAATGAGCGGCTAAATATGACAGAAGGCCAATACCGTCAAGAGTATTTTGGTGAGTTCATGGAGGCGGAGGGCGCGGTCTTTAGCTCAGACCTGTTCCGGTCGCTTGCGAATTCCTCTATAAGTCCATTGAAATTACGAGGTGATGAATCGTGGTAATGGTCATACCGGAAGTTAAAAGATACCTGATTGGCTGCGACCTGGCGAAGTCCTTAGATTTCACCAGCTTCGCAGTTATCGAGATGGTCTATGAGACGAAGATCAAGGGCTTTGTCTACCATCTGAGGGCCCTGGACCGCATAAAGGGCGTGGACTATCCAAAGATCACTGAGCTCATAATAGCCACCCTGCAAAGGCTTCAGCAAGAGCCTGGCACAACTGACGGCCCGCACATCTGCATGGACGCATCGGGCCTTGGCGCTCCGATTCGGGATTATCTGCTGCAGTCGGGTGTGATCAATGGCCTGATAGGCCTATATCCTGTTGTTTTCACGGGCGGTGAAGCCGCGCGCTTTGATAAGGTGACCTTCAACTACAACATCAGCAAGAGCCTGATTATATCGAATTTTCTGAGCCTGATGCAGCGCGGGCGGTTTGACTACAGCCCCGGCCTGGATGCATTGCCGCTGCTGCAGCAGGAGATCGCATCGTTCAAGTACCATCTGACGGCCTCGGGCCATACCGGCTTTGATGCCGAGGTCGGGGCCCATGATGATCTCATCTGCGCCATATGCATACCGCTGATCATCGGCGAGTGGCAGTTCCCGGTGCCGCCGGAGTATGAACGGGATGAGTCTCCAGACCTCTATGAGAGCATTCCTGACATAGGTGCCTACTTGGGCCCGTATTGAGGCAGGTGAACGAATTGAATGGTAAAAAAAGGGAAACAATGCGAAAAGCTGGTGTAGAGTTCAGATTGAACGCGGATGAGGGCTGTGAGGGCTCAGAACCCCTACAGGCGGAAAGTGGCTGGCATCTGGGGCAGGCGTGGACACTGAGGACTTGCTCGCCGCCCTAGCTTTTTTTGGAGCCCTGATGCTGCTCTTTTGGGCATTTGGTCTATGACATTTTCATCAAGCCGGAAAAGAATGCAATAGAACTTTTTGGAGAAAAAAGGGGCGGCGGAGGAGTCAAACTCTGACTACCTCCTCTATCCATTCATCTTTTACCGGAGCAAGATAACTGATTCCTTCGCCCACATATGTCCCATTGATGGTTTTGTAGATAATTAGGCCAGTATCCACATCTCTGAATACACTGCTACCCACCTCAACAATTTCGTCTTTGTGGCTATCCAGATAGGAAGTATTGGCACTCCCGATGATTTGACCTGCTTCTTGGTCGGTTATATTATTACCTCGGACCTTTGTTATGTATCCAGCAAAAGGCGCTCTAGGCCCGCCAGGCCACATCGTTTCGGACTCTTTTACATAGTATAGCACCTCGCTTTCAATTAGTTCTCGCGTTATATCTCCATAAGGATAGTATCGGATAAGATCATGTATATCGGCTGGCGAACTGTCTCCAGGAACAAATGTTATGGAGGTTTTCGCAGAGTGATATTTGCTATTAATAGCTTCAACGGAAATTGGATTATATATCTCAATTGATTTGAAAAACTTCGCAGTCGACTCATCCCAGTTAGAGTTAATGGCTATTATGAGCGTATCAAGACCATCAAGTCTCACCACTGCAAGGGTTGTATTAATGTCGTCAGTAGCTATGCCAGCATCGAGACCGGATATGATTCTGGATGCTGAACGGTTGGCGGTTGTATTAAAGAGAGACATTGTATTTATCGCTCTCTTTTCCCAATCAGCATCATCTGCATTGAATTGATCACTGTTTATGTGAATAAATATAAGGATGGTTTCATTGCTGTTGCTGGTATTTGCCAGTGTAAATGTATCCGTTTCTGAGTCCCCATTCAACATCTCGAATGTTTTATTGTACTGATAGAAAGTCAAGTTATCAAACTGATGTGTGAAATTGACTTGCGCATATGTATCTGGACATACCATGATGCTATAGTCCTTGGAAGCTATACCTATACCCACAGTTACACTGGCCACAAGACACAAGAGCAACAGGACTGGTGCTGCATTTTTCATTTTATCCCTCCCTACTTAATAGTTCCGTGGAACTATTAACTAATTTTCTCTTCTCTCCCTCAAAAGCCTGTTTGTGGTATATTGCTCTCTTTTCTTCCTCTTCCTCAAAGTAAGGCATATATGGAATTTGGCAATTTCACGCCAAATTCTTGCTTTGGAGCAACCTTTGAAGAGAGGAGCAAAATTAGTTAGTAGTTCCGTGGAACTAATTCAGACTTTAATATAATAACTGAATTCCTCTTGTCTGAGTG
>MVRK01000121.1 GCA_002067365.1 Methanosaeta sp. PtaU1.Bin060
GATAGACATCGATCCGGCATCTGAGATTAGTCTTTGTCAATCGTCTATGCTTATTGCCGGATTCGAATTCAGCGTCTATGCAAACCCTTTTAAGCCAGAGTTGCGTAGGCTGCAGGCAGGGAACTTCTATGGAGGAGCTGATTCAGAAGGTCGCCGACCCGAAGCTTCGATCCCAGATGGAAAGGGTGGCGTCCTTTCACGGCTATCTGAGCACGGGGGCTTTCATAGGCATGCAGATGCTCAACATTGCACATCGTGTTTTGGGATTGACCGATGGGGAGAGGATCGTCGTGACCTGTGAGACCCACAACTGCCTTCCGGACCCATTCCAGATACTGGCAGGCTCGACCATCGGAAACAAGGGCCTGAAAATTAAGGATTACGGAAAGATGGCTGTGACAGTAAGCAGGCGTGGCCCTGCTGGAAGCCAGGTCAAATCCGTGCGCATAATGCTCGACCCCGCCAAGACCGCCCAGTACCCGAGGTTGCATGCCTGGTTCATGAACACCGCCAAGGTGCCCCATTTGGAGGCTGTATCCACCCTTCTGGATGCTGGAGAGAATGTCTACTCCTGGGAAATTCTGGATCAGGAGGTTCCCGCAAAGCCCAAAAAGATAATCGCCCTTTGTGAGAAATGCGGCGAGAGCTTCATCCAGAGGGATGGAAAGAGAATCTGCCTGGCATGTCAGAGCAGCTCTCAAGCCGCCTCTGAGGGCGATCAGACGATATCTATTTCTCACTCGGAGGAGGCAAAATGCCTGTAAAGCTTGCTAGTTCTTTATGTCCTTACTGCGCTGTTGGCTGTGGATTCTATCTTGCCGTTGATAAGGAGAAAGCCGTGGGCGTAGAGTATATGACAGACCATCCGACATGCGAGGGCGCTCTCTGTCCCAAAGGAAATGCGGTTCTGGAAGTACTGAATAACGAGGAGCGGCTAGCCTATCCCATGAAGAGGGTCGGGGAGGACCATGTGCCCATCTCCTGGGACGAGGCCCTCGACCTCGTGGCGCAGGGGCTGGCGAGAAACATCAAGAGGCACGGCCCTCATGCCATCGGGTTCCTGGCCTCCTCCCGCTGCAACAACGAGGAGAACTACCTCATGCAGAAGCTGGCCCGATGCCTCGGATCACCAAACATAGACAACTGCGCCAGGCTATGCCACTCTCCCACAGTCATGGGCCTCGGGGCAACCCTTGGAACAGGGGCCATGACCAACAATCTCCTCGACCTGGAGAACTCGAAATGCATCTTCGCCATCGGCACGAACTTCGCCGAGGCCCATCCTGTGGTCTCCAGATGGGTGAACAAGGCCAAGGATAAGGGCGCAATAGTGATAGTAGCAGATCCCAGGATCACTCCCACCTCCTGGATGGCGGACATCCACCTCAGGATCAAGCCGGGCTCCGACATAGACCTTCTCAGGGGAATGATGAAGGCCATCATAGATGAGGGCCTGATGGACAAGGACTTCGTTCAAAATAGGACAGAGGGCTTCGATGCGCTCCTCGAAAGCCTGAAGGGGTTCACCCTCGATGAGGCCGCAGAGAGGACTGGCATCTCGGCCGGCGAGATCATTCGCGCTGCACGAATCTATGCAAAGTCTCCAGCTTCCGCCCTCCTCTACTCGATGGGCATCACCCAGCACATCTGCGGAACGGATAACGTCAAATCCTGTGCGACCCTCTCCCTGCTCTGCGGCCAGATAGGTCGCCCAGGCGCAGGCGTCTGGCCCATGCGCGGCCAGAACAACGTGCAGGGGAACTGCGACATGGGCTCAATGCCAGAGTTCTATCCCGGCTACAAGAGGGCTTCGGATCCCGCTACGATCGAGTACTTCAAGGATGCCTGGAATGTTCCTGAGCTTCCCCTCGGCCCAGGCCAGACATCCACTGAGATGAATGAGGCGATGCTGGAGGGCAAGATGAAGGCCCTGTACATCATCGGCGAGGACCCTGTAGTCTGCGACGCCAATGTCAAGAGGACGAAGCAGGCCCTCGATAACCTCGATTTTCTTGTGGTGCAGGAGATCTTCATGACGCCCACAGCGAGGATGGCGGATGTCGTCCTCCCTGCAGCGGCATGGGCCGAGAAGGATGGAAGCTACACATCTATGGAGCGCCGGGCGCAGTGGATAGATAAGGCAGTGCCTGCTCCCGGAGAGGCTAAAGAGGGCATGTGGATCGTCTGCCAGATCGCCAAGCGCCTCGGCCTTGACTTCGATTATGCCGATGCCTCGGAGGTCTTGAGGGAGATCAATGGGCTCGTGCCTCAGTATGGAGGCATGACCAAAGAGAGGATCTCGAAGATAGGGGGCCTGCGGTGGCCCTGCCCCGATGAGAGCCACATGGGGACGGAGATTCTCCACACTCAGAAGTTCTCGACGCCTGACGGCAGGGCGAGTATGGCGACTGTGTTGAACAGGCCGTCGGCAGAGGCCCTGAGCCCGGACTATCCCATCCTTCTCACGACCGGCAGGATCGTCGGGCAGTATAATGGCGGCTCCATGACGCTGCGCAGCCCATCTCTGAGAGAGCAGGAGCCCGAGCTCTATGTGGAGATAAACCCTCAGGACGCGTCCCGATTAGGAATCGCAGACGGTGAGATGGTATCGGTGAGCACCTGCAGGGGCGAGGCAGAGGCGCGAGCAAGATTGACGGAGAAGGTCAAGTCGGGCATAGTCTTCATGCCTTTCCATTACCACGGCACGAACCTCATCACCTCAGATGCTCTGGACCCCATATCCAAGATTCCTGAGTACAAGATCGCAGCATGCCGCATCGAGGCCAGGACCTGAAGCCAGGGATCCTAGCCCGGCCTCTTTTTCAACATAATTTTTTAAGGAAGATGGCTCCATTTAGCCGGCATGAATTCCCAGTCTATCTGAGTAACTCCCATATCAGTCAAAGATATAAACAAGTAATGCATGAGCTGTTCCCATGGAACTCGCCACCATAATCTTCTACGTCATCCTATTCCTCATCGCCTTCATGATCGCCAGGATCATCATGAGGATCATGCGAGGGTACTGACGCGAGCCCTGGCTGCCTGGCCCTGAATGCCCGGCTCCCTCAAGCCCCCAAGCATCCTATATCTTCCAAAATCCTTTAGCTCCGGTCGAATGCGCAGCTTCGCATTCAGCTGAATGAAAAAGATTAGAGGGACTGAGACACTTCCTCCCAGCTTCAGAGATATCTCTGTATCTTCGCCACGAGGGTGGCCTTGGGATAAGCGCCCACCAGCTTGTCCGCAAGCACTCCGTTCTTGAAGACCAGAAGGGTGGGAATGGCAGATATCCCGTACTTGTTCGCAGTCTTCATGTTTTGATCAACATTCAGCTTGCCGAAGACAACACTGCCGCTCATCTCCCGAGCCAGCTCCTCGATGATGGGGCCGATCATCCTGCACGGTCCGCACCACTCGGCCCAGCAGTCCAGGATGAATATCGGATACTGGCTCACCGCAGAATCCATGGTCGCATCTGTGACCACGACAGGCTTATCGGGAAGCCTCACTTCAGGCCCGCGAGGCATATTCGTCTCCTGGGGCTTGCCCATCTCTTTCATCATCTTTTCCATCTTTTTCTTCTTTATCTCATCCAGCTCGTCCAAGCTCAATCCTCCAGTTCATCCTTTGCCTTGATAATGAGAGATCTGAAATGGTTCAGATCCGCAGGCATGATCTCAAAGGGCAGGTTGGTGTAGTCGAAGAAATCCAGCAGCTGCGGCTCGCGCTGGCCCGCATCCTGCAGCGTGTCCACGAAGACCACTCCCTTGAATGGACCCATCTCAAGACGGGCCTCGCTCCGGTCCCAGTTCATCCTGCGAAAGATCTCCCTCCACGCCTCCAGCCAGCCCGGAGAGAGATAAAAATAAAGGCCCTGCTTCGCCTTCTCCTCCATTCCCTTTCGAGTTATGAAGGCATCCACACAGTTCTGACAGTCTATCAGAGTCGCACCGTAGGGCTTCAGGATCTCATCTATCTTCGGATGGCACTGGCCGAATACTACTATCATGCCCTCATAGCCTTTTTTCCGGCACCTCTCCAGCTCATTTTTGAGCGCATCCTTCAGATCGTCGAAATTCACATGCAGACCCGGGTCCAGGTAATGCGCCTCAAAGGGGAAGGCGAGACCGGACTCATTCTTGAGGCGCTCGATCTCCTTCTGAAAGACACCGCAGGCGATGATAGCATACATGATTGCCATCTATCAAGGCATCAATAGAATATAGATGTGATCCTAGATATGATCCTCAAATTCGTAATGCACCATGTCATACCCCTACTTCGTGAAAAACTCCCACATAAAAAATAAGGGAGGGATTGTTCATTTCCCGACAGGCTTCAGGCTGAACCAGGACCAGTATGTCGCCGGTCCATAGCCGTTCATGGGAACCCAGCCATCCCAGCGATCTGTGCGCACGGGATAAATGGCATCTCCCCAGATCAGGGCGATCATGGGCTGCTCATTCGCCACGTATGCCTGAATCGCCTTTCTATTCTTGGTCAGCTCTTCCATATCCTTCGAGTGAAGGGAGGCGTTCTCAAGCTCGATGATCTCCGGGTCCATGCTCGTTCCATACATCCCCGGCAGGTCGACGAAGTAGCTTGATGCCGAATCGGCCCCCAGATTTCCAAAGGGCGTGGACTGAGAGATGGCCATGGTGTAGTTCTTATCCGTGTACAGGACCTTTCTGAATTCATCTTTGGTGAGCGATGGCACATAGACATCCAGGCCCGCCTTCCGAAGCTGACTGGAGACGACCTCCGCCGTTCTGATGAGCTGCGGCTTGGGATTTGAAGCCAGAGCCAGTCTCATCTTGCTTCCGTCCTGGGCCTCCCGCAGTCCATCTCCGTCCCTGTCGATAAATCCTGAGCTGTTCAGCATCTCCTTCGCTTTATCCAGGCTGTACTCAAGCTTCGGGATGGAACTGTCATAGCCTGGCAGAGCCGGAGAATTGTAGCCTTTTCCGGGCACCTCTCCATAGCCTGCAGCAATCATGCTTACGATCTCATCGTAATCGATGGCATATGACACTGCCCGGCGAAACTCAGTCACATTCGAGGGATACTCTCTGAATCCGAAGATGAGATGCTCGGGAACCCCGATGTCTGGAACTATGTCCAGGTCGATTCCACCGGATTTGATCAGATCAGCAGCATAGACTCCCGGAATCGGCTGGTAGTATTCCATCATCCCGTCGATATCCCCCTTCTTCAGGGCCAGAAGGGCCGAATCAAGGGATCGATAGTAGCGCCACTCGATCTTGTCAACGGAAGGCTTGCCTGCAAAGTAATTATCATTCGCCTTGAGGTAGACGACCTGAGCATCTTTATCATAGCTCTCGAAGACAAAGGGCCCGCATCCGACCATGGCATCGCTTCCTTCATACTTGTCAGGAGATTCGACACTCTCCCAGATGTGCTTGGGAACGATGAATATAATTGGTATCTGGGCGGCTAGAGTTGCCACAGCCAGAGGCTCCTTGAATGTGACCTCCACAGTATCTTTATCAATGACCTCTACATTATCGAGAGAGGCGTTCAGCCACAGGTTTCTTGCATCCGTTTTGCTTGTCTTCTTCCAGTATTCGAAAGAGAATGCCACATCTTCAGACGTCACGGGCTTTCCATCATGCCACGATGCATTATTCATCAGATGAAATGTGATCGACTTTCCATCAGATGAGATATCCCAACTCTTGGCAAGAGATGGCCCGGGGCTTAGATCGGGCTTGAAGACTGCAAGCGGCACATGAGTCAGACCAAATACTCCACCGTTCCCCCAGGGCAGAACGAAGGGGTTCATCAGCGTAAATTTGTCGCTCTGCAGTCCCAGTCGTAAGATGTCTTTATCTTCCGCGGCACTCGCAGCCATCATGGCCGACGAAAGGAGCACTAGCATTAGGCTGCATGCGAGCATGCGTTCTATTTTAAGTCGATTCAATATCATATCCTCCTATTTCCCTGATTGCAATGTCAGGATCATTTGCTATTTGCAACTCATAGTAATAATCTTTATTATTTTGATATTACTAAATAGTATTCGCAAATGTTTTTTAGCGAGATAAAAGGAAATTAAACCGATGGGCTATATTCAGGCGTGAATCCGACCGCTCATTTAGGTCAAGGGATCTTCAGGCAAGCTCCACTTTTTCTATATTCTTTCTATATTATTCTGGTCTCCAGGATATCTTCACGTATGTCGTTTTATCATCCATGAATAGGCTGCCATCGCTTCTTCTCCAGTGATCCTCGATGTATTCATGGAGCAGTTCATCATGGTCTCCATCAGAGAGGTTGAGAGTGCTCTTGAGATAGAATAGGGCTTTGCCATAGTCTGGATACTCTCTGGGAAAGGATGTTTCATGCAGGACCTCGACGTCAGGATAAAGTCCCATCTCGTAGAGAAGATTGTATATAACATTGCATTTTGGAAATTGAGCCAACTCGCGACCGTGGATCTTGGGAAAGAGATCCATGCGAATTTGTTCCCAGTTAGTGACTCCGGCAAACCAGTAGAGGATGACCATCTTCCTTGCCAGACGATTCATCTTGAGAAGAGCCTCCCGGATCTTCTCGATGTTCAAGGAGTAGGAGGCGATTACCACATCATGCCCGCCGATATCCTCTGAAGACAGATCCTCCCACCGGGAGCAGATGATCTTCACATTTGAAAGCTTCTCCTCCTGCAGATGCCGATTGAGGCAATGAATCATGGGCTTTGAGGGCTCAACGACAGTGACACTTCTGACACGATGGGCCAGCGGGACCGCGAGTATTCCGGGGCCTGACCCAATGTCCAGCACCGACCATGAGGGATCAAGATTGAGGACAGAAGCTCTCAATCTCCCATCAATCCAGATGCTCTCAGAGGAATCGTAGCTTTGCGCTCTCTCCTCCTGATCGTAGTAGTTATCGCAGGTCAGCCGCGATGCGAGGAATGCATCTTTCCAGATCTGATTCCAGTCCTCCCTCATCTCATCAGGCCTTGAGGTGCATCTCTTGAGTGAATGTATTGGCCTCCTCGATGCTTGCGCCCTCTACTGGTGTGACCTCGCCGAAGGCATCCATGAGCAATACCTTACCATCCTTTCTTTTAGCGACAACGATATTCTTGGCCACCATCTGCTTTTCTTTCCCGTCAGCCACAAGATAAACTGTGAATTCGCACATCTTTATACCTCCAGCAGGCAACTTTTGATCCCCAGCAGCTCATTCAGTGCAGCAGATTCTGGCGCATGATCTTGGAGCCCCGCCCCCTTCCGATCCGCCTCCTGAATATCGCGGTAGAATCGCAAAGATACAACCTGATCGGCATTTCCGTCCAGCTCCTTCAATGAAGTTGTGATATCTCCGTCGCATTCCGCCTTGTTTATGACTACAATCTGCCTCTTCACACCGAGATCGCGGGAAAGCTTCATGCCATGCTTTGCCACCTCCAGGGACTTGGGAGTCGGCTCGGTGATGACAAAGCAAGCATCGAACTCCGCAACAAGGCCGCGTCCGAAGATCTCCACTCCAGCCTGGGAGTCTATCAGGATGAAATCGTATTCCTCTGGACCAGTTGATAGATATGCCACCAGCAGCTTGACAAGCGAGATATGGGAGCAAAGGCAGCCCGCTCCGCCATAAGGAATTGTTCCCATCACGATCAGCTTGACACCATCATCAGCATTCATGATGAATTCATCAATGTGGTGGTCGCATTGGTCGCTATCTTCATGGGCATGTTCTTCCAGATTCGTGCCGAGCTGCTCTTGCAATCTCGTCTTATCATCCGCCAGAGATACGATGCCAGACAGAGGAATCCCCAGGGACATGGCCAGGTTCATGCTGGGGTCGCAGTCGATGACTAAAACTCTGTAGCCATCTTTTGCAACCATTCTGGCCAGATTGGAAAGGATTGTGGTCTTGCCCACTCCGCCTTTTCCCGTGAAGATGATGCGTTTCATCTGGCCTCCATGACCAGAGTGCTGACGAAGACGGACTCGTCAAACTCCTCGCTGACCTTTTTAGAGGAATCTATGTGCCTAACCAAAAACATCCATTCGCCTGGGGCGGTTATTGGGATATGGGCGATTCCATGCTCATCAGTCTTGACAAAAGCCATCTCCCGCCCTTCCTGCTTCGAGACAGCCTTGATCTCAGCCGAAGCCAGAGGCTTTCCTTCGTAGAAGACCTGCAGCTCTATGTCCTGGCCCACTTGACACCAGGGCTTACCGGGGACGATCTCAAGAATTCCATGAACAACTTTGCCATGAAACTCGCCGTCGCTGCCAGCGGAATATATGTACTTGGCCATCTGATGAAATGCTCCAGCATATATGACGTCCTTGAACTGAGATCTGGGACCTACTTCATAGCCCTCTTTGGTCTGAGAGAATACGATCATGCCCAGATCCACGACGGCTGTATAATAGCCTCCTCTTTGGGCATTCAATTTCAGAAGATAGCGGTTATTATCAGGGATGAGGTCAAGATCGATCCTGGTGCCATCGGGAGTGTATGCAAAGGCTTTCAGCCTCTCCCTGCTGGCCAAGCCGTCCTGCCGCATATTGTGGCCGTAAACGAGGGCCAGCTCCGGGCCCCCCTGTTCTGCTTTGGACTCCTCTATCCAGATCTCATGGCCCTGAATCATCATTGTCAGCTTGTTCTCTTGCATATGCATCCTCTCCTAAACTTGATTGAATCAGATTAATGAAGGCCATATTAATAAGTATTTTGATATTGGTAACTAGTAAGATATATATCTGAAATAGTAGTAGAACCTGACAGATAGGTTCGAGTTCCTGGATAAAGGAGGAGATGAGATGAAATCGATGAAATGTGCCGTGGCGCTGACCTTGTGTCTATTGCTGGCGTCGCTGCCAGCTTTAGGCACTGAAGACTTTCCTAAGACGATTATTGATTCGGCTAATAGAACAGTGATTATAGATAAGCCGCTGGAGAGGATCGTGCCCTTTTCCACCTGGTCTTATGAGCCTCTTTACGTTTTGGGCCTAGGAGATAAGATCGTGGGTGTTACATCAAGCGCCAAAAATCTCTATCCTTATCTGGATGGAATGGACTCCAAGCCTGAAGTAGGCACTTACAAAGAGTACGATTATGAGAAGATTCTGGAACAAAGACCCGATCTCATTATAGCCTCTGCCAGGGCTGTCGGCACACTTGAGGAGAAGCTGCCAGGCGTGAAGGTAGTAGTGCTCAATTTAAACGATCCATCGACCTTCGAAAGGGAGTTTAAAACCCTTGCAGATATGACTGAAAGCAGCGAAAGGGCAAAAGAGTATATCACATGGCGGCAGACGAAGCTGGATCTACTCAAAGAGGGAACTTCCAGGCTGAAGCCAGGGGAGAAGAAGAGCGTATATTGTGAATATGCTGAATGGCCCCTGCATACAGGTGGAAATGGTTCGTCAAAGGACTATGCAATCAGCATGGCAGGCGGAATCAACGTAGCTAAAGATCTGACCTTAGGCTCCAACCCCAACTTCGAGGTCTCTGCCGAATGGGTCCTCGACAAGAACCCACAGGTGATCATCTTTGACAACTCCCAGGACGCCTATTATAGCCCTGTTACCCTCGTTCAGTATAATGTGACCAGCCCCGAAAGAGCAAAGCGATTTCTCGATGAGGTGGTCGAGAGGAAGGAGATAGCCGGAACGGACGCTGCAAGGAATGGGCAGATGTACATCATTGAAGAGTTGTGCATCGATTCCTCCCGAAACTTCATGGCACCTCTATATCTAGCTAGATGGCTGTATCCCGAGCAGTTCAAGGACCTGGACCCCGAAGCCATCCAGAAGGAATACTTCGAGAAATGGCTGGGCGTGCCATACAAGGGAATATGGGCCTATCCGCAGGCGAGCTAGATAGTTCGCCCGCTACTATTTCTGATGAGACGCGATATTTTCTACAAATCGTATTAATAAAGAATAATTATATAATAATACGACATAAAAGCCAAAATATCAGCCTCGGATTCTATGGCTAAAGGAGGAGATTAGATGAAATTGATGAGATGCGCCTTGGCGCTGATGCTGTGCCTATTGATGGTGGTGCTGCCATCAACTGGCATGAGAGAGCGCTTTAGCGGCTGAGATGGAACAGACCATATGCCTGGAGATCTCATAGCCCTTGCAGAAAAGCAGAAAATAAGCTGATGCCCTGACATTGGGCATCAGAATGCAGGCTAAATTCATACAGCCCTTCAAACTGTGGGAAGATATCCTCCGTCCAGGGCTATCGCTCCCCAGGAGGTCTGCATCATATAGTACCCGATGGCCCCTGATGCATCAGGCTTCCACCAGATCAGGCCGCCTGGCTGCTGGCAGGAAAGCAGGTGTGCGACGGGCGTCTTTCCGTTCTTGGACCAGTCAGAGATTGCATCTCCTTTGGCATTTATGGCCATGATGGCACAGGCATCGCTGTCAGAGTTTGATGCAGGACCGGCCATTCCTGGAAATCCTCCATCGGAGTTCTGGGCTTTACTTAGGAACTTCATAGCGTCCTTTATCGTTGACGACTTGGGAGACTCGCCTACAGCGATCAGGGCATTTACCATGAGCCCTGTTGAATCCACATCATTCCACCATCCGCCATCGGACTGGGCTGCTTTGACCAATGAAACATAATCTTTGGCCTCCTGAGAGCCGCCCTCGCCTGTGGCTGCCAATCCTAGGAGCACGAGAGCGTCTGCGAAAGGATATGCTTGGAGCCCGCTCTTCGTCGCATCTTTCAGCTTCTGGACATAGTTCACGCCGTCGATGTTTGAGGGGTCACCGCCTGCAGCCAGCACGCCCATGAGGTATTTGCCAAGCACTGCCGCATAAGATGATGTGCTTTCTGAAGGCGGATTTGCGGTCAGATAATCCAGCGGCGTCTTACCGCCCTTGAGAGCGCTCTCGATGTTGCCGGTCTGAGCGAGCGCCATGGCTGCCTCTGCGGTATAATCGTTATTGCTGAGTGTGCCAGGTGCCTGGCCGAACCCCCCGTCAGTGTTCTGGCAGGATAGTATATAGCTCGTCGAAGACTCGATGCACATAGATACGTTTTCTGCATTGGAGTTCAGCGTGAGCAAAATGATGCATGCGAATGCCAATGCGAGGCCATTTGGTTTCGTCCTTCTCTCCTCCATATTACTTTAGTTAAGACAAATTTGTTTGAGTAAACTTGTTTGTGGTAAATAAAGTTTTCTGATTTACAAGCCGCGTGCGCTGCCCTAAAACATTTGCCCCGAAACCTTTGACTTTATATGTCCTCTCAAGGGTCGCAGGAACTGGGTATGAGGTTGTACAGCTAAAGAAAAGAAAGCGTTCGATCAAATCAGATGCAGTTTATATGCAGCTCAGCTAGCGAATATGAGTCTCCTTCGATTGTTTGGGCTCAGCCTAAGAGGACGTGACCTTGGAATGGGCGAGAATCTGTTGTGAAGTCAGACTGACCCTGAAACGCTAGATAGTCTTCTCAAAGCAGAGGCGGTTCTCTCTCATAATCTCAGGCTTGATTCCGGATGGCTGGTGGCATGCCGCTCTTAGCCTGAGATGCCAAGGCTCTGGAGATAAGGGGCAGCATCTTCGACTCGGCCTCGATCATGTAGCAGCCTGGCCTGACACATCCACTCCGTTTGCCCGAAGTCAACCCGACTAATTTGCACGGAGAGCCGGAGGCTTCTCCTCGGCAGCGCCTTGGGTCTCCAAGAGGAAATCCTCTGTCCTTAATGAAAATCCCAAAAGGATCAAGGCTCCTGATCTCTTTAACCACCGAGTTGATCGCATCCTCCTCGCCTTCGATGATGGCTCCAAAGCAGGTCTCTTTGATATTTACTTCATATTCAGAGCCATAGATCATCTCGGACAAGTCCGATGGAAGGATATCTGTGCACTCTGGTGATGTAATTACGTACTTTGTGGTCTTCACTTAATCTCCTCTATAAATGCAGCACTGAGTGCAGCGATCCTGATCAACGATGATTTTAGTCATGGTAACCGATCCTAACAACAAGGATATTTCCTCATTTCAAGCTCCTTTGTTTTCATTACCCCCTTTTTCCGGAAACGAACTGCCCACGTAGTCCTTGGCCTGCTTGTAACATCTCTCCGCTATCTCCACGCTTCCGCGCAGTCTGACGACCTCAAGATTGTATTGGCTTGCAAACCAATTTATCGTTGACTCTACCTGGAAGTCATTGATGAAATTAAGCCCCGTATCAAGTCTCGCGATTTTGGTGTATCCGAGCTTGACCAATAGATCCCCAAAGCTCTTGGGCTTTAGATGGTGCTCGATAGTATATTTCTTGGCCTCTTGGTCGGTATGATCTAGGGTTGACGCCCACATTGGGGTGCAGAAATATCCCACGCCCTGATTGCTGCTGAGCGCTTGGCCGTATTGCTTGTTTCCTCCAAGGGCTGCTGCTACACAATCGTCCACCTTCTCCCCCGAATCACCTGCCAGAAAAAATATTGGACATTTCCAGTCTCCAGAGGATTCAATATCCTGCAAGGCATTTCCACAGCGCCCGTAGAAGAGGAGGATGCTATCAGAAAACTGCGACATGCGTTCGATATTTTTACGCACTTCTGCTCGGAGGAGTTTATTATCGATATGCAGGGCTATTTTCAGCATCGTCACTACTATGACCACATCTTCGCTGGGATCCTCAGATCTTCCGAGAATGCTGCAGAAGATCCGAGATATGGCCAGCAGAGGTTTAAGTATCTCATCTCTTTTTCTGCGGACATCTCTCAGCATCGCTGGAATGTCTTTCCAGGCTGCCATCAGATGAGAACGGTTTTTGGAACGCAGTTTTCTTGAAAGACCAAAGCTGTCCAGATTATCGATGATGATGAGATGCCTCAGCTCACTATCCTCTATTATAACGTGAGCCAGCTCATCCTCCAAGGCTCTGCAAGCTATTATTCCCAGCACCGGCAAGATCTCGCCCTTATACTGTCTTCTTCAACCAGAATTAATTCGTGCCTCATGGCCTGCACTTTCGTCAGCAACTCCTCCTGGCGGATGTAGAAGCCTGCAAGCTGCAGCGAGCACTACAGGCCTCGAATGGATTTTAGATGTTCCATTTGCCACCAAAATATGTATCTCTAACGAGCTTTGCCTTCTCCTCAGCCCATTTCTCCACACCCATCTTCCTTATCAGACACAGATTGAACACCTTCGTGTTATGTGGAACTATTGTCGCCATGTCGGCATACGGATGAAGGTTGTCGCATGGGAAATCTGAGCAGTCGGAGCAGAACTCAATGCCCTTTGAGCTGATGCACTTGAATACCTTGCACGCCTCGACCCTTAGGGGAGGAACTCCTTCTCTCGCCCGGCATCCCTTGCACAGGGCTTTATCGAGCGTAAAGCCGAATTGTTGAGCAAACGATTCCACCTGCTTTCTGGCATCTTCTTTATCATTTGCCAAATAAAAAACACAGTTGAAGCAATCCAGGCCGCACGGTGCAGTTAACTCTCTCAAATCCACATTTTCTGACTCCATTTGAATGCCACCACACCATCCATTGATTTAAACATACATATAACTTTCGGTATTTTGAATAAATATTCAATCATCTTTTGACATTATATTGGAAAATTAACGATTTACCCTGCCTGATTTGATGAATCAGAGCAATATAAGATTCGTCCAATATACTGAAGAGCACATGATGTTGTTACAGGGCTTCGAAATAAAAAGTTGATGAAGAGGATAAGTTTTAAGTTTCAAGCTCATATCCCTTAATTGCATGGCCATCTACGAAATCGTCAGGGCCTTCTTGCCGATATTTAGAGGCCTGAATTTCCGGCAAGTTGTATGTAACAATGCACAAGTTTCCGCCTGCTTCTGAGTATGCGAGGACGATGGGATGAACGGCGAGCTCATTCGCTCAGTTCAAAAGCACGAACTTGGCGAGCTACTCGATCTCTACAGGCACCTGAATATAGATGACCCGATCCTTGTTGAGGATGCCGGGCTGAGGGCATTATGGGATGAAATACTGGACGATCCGGCCCAAATCTATCTGGTTGTTGAAGCCGATGGAAGATTGGTCTCCTCATGCGTGATAATTGTCATCAAGAACCTGACCCGAGGTGCAAGCCCTTACGCATTGATCGAGAATGTCGTCACCCATCCGGATTACAGGGGCCGGGGCATAGGCACAAGGCTTCTGAAAAGGGCACAGGAGATCGTCAGAGAAAAGGGCTGCTATAAGGTTATGCTCCTGACAGGAAGAAGTGATGCGCTGCCTTTCTATGAGAATGCGGGATTCGAGAGTGAATCGAAGACCGGATTTATCATCAGATTTGATGGACTCTGAGATGATGGAAAGGAGATCTGAATTGCTTTTGCGATTGGTTTATTGATCATGTCAAATATCTTAAGAGGGGGTGGTCTAAATGAAAAAAGATCCGCTGAAAATCTACCAGGAGAAGAGGAACTTCGACCTCACATCTGAGCCGATGGGGGGCGAAGTCGGCTCAGGCAACTGTATCTTTGTGGTACAGAAGCACGCGGCTAGGAGCCTTCACTACGATCTGCGCCTGGAGGTGGATGGCGTCCTCAGGTCATGGGCTGTTCCCAAAGGGCCATCCATGGACCCGCGACAAAAGCGTCTGGCTGTGGAGACAGAGGACCACCCCATCGAGTACGCGCGCTTCGAGGGCACAATTCCCGAGGGGCAGTACGGAGCAGGCAGCGTAATCGTCTGGGATTCGGGCACCTACAGAAACATGACTGAAAGAGATGGCAGGGCGATTCCGATGGATGAGGCCCTGAATAACGGTCATGCGGCCTTCTGGCTGGAGGGAAATAAGCTCAAGGGCGGCTTTGCTCTGACGCGCACCCAGCGGGGCTGGATACTCGTCAAGATGAAGGATGAGCTGGCTGATTCCTCCACGGACATCCTCAAGGCCGAGCCGAGGTCTGTGAAGAGCGGAAGGACTGTCGAGGAAGTGGGAAACGATTTATAATCACAGTCCGAGGAACGATAGAGCATTCCAAAGGTTCACCATGTCCGGACATCTCGCCTCTTTCACAAGCCCTGACGGGGAAAATGAGTTCATAGCCGCCTATGATGCCATTCTCAAAAGCTGGCCGGTGCCATATGAGGAGCTTGATATTCACACCGGCTTCGGAAATACGCATATCATCGCCAGCGGCTCAGAGTCGTCACCAGCGCTTCTCCTGCTGCATGCTACAGGCGTCAGCTCAACAATGTGGCTATTGAATGTTGGTCCTCTCAGCGGTGCCTTCCGCGTATTTGCCGTCGATATCATTGGCGAGCCGGGAAAGAGCAGGCAGTCTCGGCTGCTCAGAGGCCGGGAGGATTGCGCGGGATGGCTCTTCGATCTGATACGTGGCCTTGGACTGGTTCGGCCAAATATCGCCGGGTCGTCATACGGGGGATGGCATGCGCTCAATTTCTCTATGTACTACCCGAATAATGTGAACAGGATTGTTGCGCTTGCCCCCGGTGCTTCCCTCATGCCATACAGCTGGCCTGTACTGCTGATGCTGCGCGTGCTACCATATCTTCCTGTGAAACCAAACCCGCTGAAAAAATTTTTTAGAAAGGGCTTTGAGCCAGAAGCGCTCTTTGCCAGGCAATTTGCGTTGGGCGTGAAGCACTATCGTTACGCTGATCCGAGAAAGAGCGTCTTCACCAACGTCTTCAGCGACCAAGAGCTCCTGAGCATCCATACTCCAACTCTCTTTCTTGCGGGCGAAAATGAGGTTGCTTACGATCCGGCGGCTGCCATCGAGAGGGCCAGGAAATTGATGCCGAATTTACAGACAGAGCTGATCCCAAATGCGGGGCATCTGCTCGCGATGGATCAGTCAGCGCGGGTGAATGAGCTGATATTGAGGTTCCTGAGATAATCGATATTTTCTATCCCTGCTATAGGTGCGCTGGTCTCGCTGCTCATCATCTCAGCCTTCACACCGATCTGAGGCGCTGACTCATGCCGACTTCGGCCCTGCTCTGTGAGATTGAGTTCCAGCATTATCTTGCCTAGCTGGTCCTGGCGGCCTTTTCGAGAACGTCCGCGTAGATCTTCGAGAGCGAACTCCAGTCGTACCTCTCTGCAAGATCCCTGTACCTTTCCTCTTTGCCACCCGCTTCGAGGATCCTCCTCGTCTGCCTCTTGAAGCTCTCCACATCATCGTAGTAGTAGATCTCGTCGCCGAGCAGCCTCTCTAGGGAGATCATCCTGCTGGAGAGCACGGGCCTTCCGCATGCGAGATAGTTGAAGACCTTTCCTCCGGCCGCATACTCGTTCTTCTTCATCTTCTTCAGCGGGTTTAGGCCGATGTCCATCGCTGAGATGTACCTGGATAGCTCCTCGTACTTCACAGCCCCTGTGAAGACTATCCTGTCTGCTACTCCAATGCGCTCTGCCAGAGCCTTTATCTCGTTTCCGTAATTCGTAAAAAGCCCAGGGCCGACTACGAGCAATGTTGCATCCAGATCGGGCATCGCCTGAACCACAGTCTCGAGGTCAACCCAGTGCTCAAGAGAGCCGACGTAGCCTATGACATCTCCGCTCAGGCCGAGGGAGCTTTTGGCCTCCACCTTTGGAATAGGCCTGAGCGCCCGCGTGTCCACGCCGTTCGGAATCACAGTCACATCCCTCACGCCCAGGCCGTGAAGGAACTGGGAAAGCTCGTTGGTGACTGTTATGACGGACGCCGCATGCCTGAGGTTGTACCTGGTGATGAAGCCAACTACCCTTTTCACCAGCTTCCCGATGGCCGAGCCCGGATAGTAGATGGATGCAGACTCCTCCAGGTGGTCCAGGTAGTCGAAGACCACAGGGGCACCCGCGAAGTTCGCCGCAAAGGATGGCAGGATGTTGGTGGAGAGAATTACATCGATTCCTTTGCCTTTTACAGTCTCTCTGATCTTCCAGAGGTGATACGGGAAGTTCAGCAGATAATAAAGCGACGGGTCCTCAGCAGCCATCCAGTCAGCAGCCACCAGGGTGCACTTCGTCGCCCTAGGCTCCATGTCCCTGAACCTCTTCAGCCCGAAGTGCAGGACGTAGACCTCATGCTCCGTTGCCAGAATATCGAAGATGAAGTTGAGCCTGTTCGGAACTGGGTGCCTGATCCAGTCTGTGGTGGGTATTACTAATATCTTCATCTTGCCTGCCATTGTTGCCCCTCATCTCTTATTCTGCATCCTTAATCCTTTCGTCTAATGCATAATTTATGCTCACTTCACATATAAAAGCGGGGCAAAGACAGCTGATTTAGGAGGACAGGTAACGTCTCAAGGTGTACTGTTGCATTAGCGGATGGCGGTCTATACCTTACTTCAACAACCCTTTATGTAACAGATCTGTATTATCAGATAACAAAATATCCATAAAATTTATTAATTATGACAACAAGAACACCCTCGTTAATGAGGAATATCCGATGATAAGACAAGGGCTTTTTGGCGGGATGCTGATTTGTATATTGCTGGTATCTTCTCCGGGAAATGCTGCAAATTTTGTGCTTGAAATTTACGGAAATGCCAATATGGATGAATTTTTGAATGACGAAGATATACAATACTTAGACGGCATCATAGCAGGCACAAACAATGCCACAAAGCTTGCAGATGCTAATTTTGATGGGAAGATTGACGAAGCTGATATAAAACAAGTTCAAGCGATATTGGATGGGAATGAAAAGAAGCTTACCTATATCGATATGTTAGGCGAAAATGAGACAGTTAACAAGCCCATCCGGCGATTGGTAAACATGGGTTATAGCGGGGTCGAGATGACCCGCATCCTGGGCGCGGAGGACATCCTAGTCGCCTATGGCGCAAATAGGACTACCCATAAGAAGTTCTTCCCCTTATTTGCGACGCTTCCCTTTGTGGCCGGCGATGAAGGCGCTACGGCTGAAAATACCGATTACGAGAAGATCATAAGCCTGAAGCCAGATGCCCTTCAGACAAACATCGAGGCTGGATTTGCCTCTCCCAGCGGCCTGGCTCAAAAGGCCATCATCAAGAAGAATCTTCAGGGCATTCCCATAATCTCACTCAACATGCGCGAACAGGATACCCTGGTCAAGAATGTGAGGACCTATGGATATATCCTTGATCGAGAGAACGAGGCGGAGGATTTCATCAATTGGTACTCCAAATACTATGACCTCTTCACGAGCCGAACTAAGGATCTATCTGATGATGAGAAGCCAACGGCGTTCTTTGAATCAGCCTCTAAACCATACTATTGCTATGCCTCAGGCAGTAGACTTGGTCAAGTCCTGGTGATGGCTGGAGGAAAGAACATCCTCGACAAGAAGGTCGGTATCGATGATCCAAAATACAATGGAATGGTTGACATGGATAAGGAGTTCATAGTTCAAGAGAATCCCAAATACATCTTCGATGGCGTGAGCAGCTGGAAGAGCGGCTATGATATCGATGATCACAAAGATATGGCCGATGCCCCGGCCCAGGTCAAAAATCGCACCGAATTGGCCAATGTCGATGCTGTGAAGAATGACCAAGTCTATGCTCTCAGCTTCTGGGTGCTAGGCGGTGCGGGAAACAACATCATAGGCACAGCCTATCTGGCCAAGCTCTTTCATCCGGATCTCTTCAAGGATGTGGATCCTCAAGCCATACACCAGGAGTATGTGGACAAATTCTGTCACATAGACTTCAATATAAGGGAGAATGGTACCTTCGTGTATCCCAGCTATGATCAGTGGATAAAAAAGAACTGAGGATGATATTGAAGGCGATACATGTCTTCAATATTGATCTCTTTTTCCGCATATGGAGTAATTTATGAAAGGCGAAATAAAAGCTCATTGGAATGGGCGGGCTCAGGATTATGATAAAAATGTAAGGCAAGTGATCTATTCCAATAGAGAAAGAGAGGCCTGGCAGAAGATCTTTGTGCAGGCATTGAGCAATGAGCATCTCAAGATCTTAGATGTAGGAACCGGTCCCGGAATTGTGGCCAATCTTCTTGTAGATCTTGGTCATGATGTCATCGGAGTTGATGTCTCCGATGGGATGCTGAGACAGGCTATGGATAACTCAGAAGCATTGCACCATTCTTTAGAGTTTGTTCAGGGCGACGGGGAGAGGCTGCCCTTTGAAAGCGGGACTTTTGATGCCGTGGTGAATAGGTATGTTCTCTGGACTTTACCCGATCCGAAGAGAGCCCTGGTCGAATGGAAGAGAGTGCTAAAGCCCGGCGGTCGCTTGGTGGTTATCGATGGGACATGGTACATGCGCAATAAACCATTAAACAAACAGCTGTGGCAGAAGTTATCTGTTCTCCTGATAATGCTTACTGAGAGAAGAGTGCCTCACTATCAGGATTTGAATGATGATATTAGAGATAATTTATGGTCCACCAATCTGAAGAGGCCCGAGGCGGATGAGGATCTGCTCAAGAGCATCGGATTCAAGCAAATTCGGATTGTGAATGCGCTCAATAAAAGGCTTCTGACGAATCTAGATTACCTAAAAAATGGCCACAGCGGAGAGCGGTTTCTGATATCAGGCGTCAAATGATATAGTTCATGTCATTTTATGGGCTCTGTTCACTTTGCCATAACAATTTCGATTTTATGTTCCTTTCGCATTTTTTATGAACAATGGACCGAAAGGATATAAAGCAAGTTCCGCTCCACATAGCCCTTTAATCATCCTGGCTGTGATGGATTTGAAGGCAGTCATTTTGGCGGCCGGTGAGGGCCGCAGGTGCAGGCCGATGACCCAGACAAGGTCCAAGGTCATGCTGCCCGTGGGCAACCGGCCTTTCATGGAGCATGTCATCCTCGCTTTAGCCGCAAACGGCGTTCGGGACCTTTACGTAGTGGTGGGCTACCAGAAAGAGAGGGTCATGGACCACTTCGAGGACGGCGTCGCTTACGGCGTGAATATAACCTACATCGAGCAAAACGAGCTTCTTGGCACGGCCCATGCGCTTCGCAAGGCTGAGCCCTACGTGAATGGCGAGTTCCTCGTCGTCAGCGGGGACAACCTGATCGATGAGCGTGCCGTCGGCGAGCTGATCTCTGCCCCGGCAGATAACGCCATCCTGGCAGCCCTCCAGGAGCACACCGGCGACTACGGAGTTCTGACAGTCGAGCAGGGCCGCGTCAAGGCGATCATCGAGAAGCCTGGGCGGCCATGCGCAGGAATCCTCAACACCGGTGCCTACAAGTTCAGCCCCGCCATCTTCGAAGAGCTGAAGAGAACGCCCATCTCGGAGCGCGGCTCCTATGAGCTTACAGAGACCGTATCCCAGATGATCAAAGAGGGGGTGCAGATCATGGCTGTGATCACCAGGGGCGTGTGGGCCGACGCCATCTTCTCCTGGGACCTGCTGAACGCCAACAGCCTCGCCTTGAGCCTGAAGGACTCGAAGATCACCGGCGAGGTCGAGGATGGTGCCAGGCTCAAGGGCCATGTCGAGGTGGGCGAGGGCAGCCTCATCCGCTCAGGCTCCTACATCGTGGGGCCTGCATCGATAGGCGAGGACTGCGATATAGGCCCCAACGCAGTCATCCTGCCGTCGACCTCCGTAGGGGACTCGGTGCGCATCGGCTCTAACTCAGAGATTCGAAACAGCATAATCATGAGCGGCTCTCGGATCGGCTCTGGGTGCATAATCTCGGACTCTGTTGTGGGCTCAAGCAGCGTCCTCGGAGACCATCTTGTGGTGGAGACGGGCCCCGCGGTCGTTGAGGTGGAGGAGGAGTTTCTCAGGGCAGAGTTCGGCGCGATCCTCGCTGACGATGTGACGGCCGGCAGCAGAGTTCTGGTACATCCGGGCACAGTCGTCGGAACGGGCGCTCGCATGGGTTCCGGAACTGCTATCCGCGGGTGGGTGGAGCGGGAGAGCAGGGTGGTGTGAGATGTGCGGAATAGTGGCGTACATCGGGAACGAGAAGGCCGGGCCGATCCTCTTTGATACTCTGAAGCGGCTGGAGTACAGAGGATACGACTCAGCGGGCGTGGCTGTTACATCATGTGGCGCGCTTGAGGTCATCAAATCAGCAGGCCGGATCGCCGATCTCGAGAGGATCTACATCTCCCTCGGGTCCCCAGGCGAGGGCATGGGAATAGGGCACACTCGCTGGGCAACACACGGACGGCCGAGCGACAAAAACGCCCATCCCCATATATCGGGCGAGATCGCAGTCGTGCACAACGGCATCATCGAGAACTACCTGGTGCTGCGAGAGCATCTG
>MVRK01000122.1 GCA_002067365.1 Methanosaeta sp. PtaU1.Bin060
GGTGGAGATCGATCTGCATCCCAAGACCATGGGGGTGACAAGCATAGTAGAATCGGAGTTTGGAGCCACCCTCCGGGCCATGAATAAGGCCCCGGCTAAATAGGATGGATAAAGAGATAACAAAGACAAAGCAAAGCTAGTTTATGGCTGCTCTCGGCTGAGCAGCCTTTTCTAAAACATCTTGGGAAGTTCTGTGAGCAATGCGTATATGACAAAGCCAATGGATCCGATGATGCCTATGCCGGCCATGGATACCTTGGCGATCATGTTGAACTCTTCTCTGGTGGGCTTTCGAGCCAGCTTCAGGACGCGAATGTATTCGTTTATGTTAGTGGAGGGCAAGGTAACGCCTAAATCCACATCGTCCAGGTCCAGTTTGCTCTTCAGATCCAGCCTACTCTTGTGATCGGGCTTTTGCCTGGCAGAGCTCTTCTTCTCCGCTTCGATATTTCCCTCGCTCATTCTCCAGAAGGAATGAATTGGAGTATAAAAAAGCTTTCGATCAGCTCTCTTGGCTTGAGCCCTCTATCTCCACCCGGCTCTCCTTTTTGCGGGATATGTTCTCCACAAACCTGGGAATGGCCTCTGCCAGGTGATCGACCAGGGTGTCACGGCTCTCCTTCATCCTCTCTATTCTCACTCCATGCTGGTCGATGATCACCACTGCTATGGGCTTCATTCCCAGGCCACCCCCGCCTGCTCCACCCGCGGGATCGGTCTCCTTTCCAGTCCCGGATCCTGCGCCAAAGCCCATCCCCACGCTCATCAGGGGAACTATGGTCTTTCCCTCTACCGTGATGGGATCGCCAACCGCCGTCCGGGGGGAGAGGGACTTTTGCATCTCCGTGGTTATGGTCTTCAGAATATCGGTCAGTCCTTCCATATCCTCAGCTCCTCTCAAATATTGTCGCGGATGGATGAAAAAGCTTTCTGGAGGCAGATCCATAAGGAGTACTGCAGCCGGGAGGCTGGAGAGGGCAAGCTGGTCCTGACCGGCATATACAGATATATCCGCCCATCCGCAGTACATCGGGTTCTTTCTGATCACTTTGGAATGATGAATCGGAAATTCTCTGTATCTTTTCGCCTCTGTGGTGAAACGCTATGCTCTGACCCAACCACAGAGACACAGAGGAACAGAGGCCATATTCTCTGCCTGAACTCACCCACATAATTCAGAGAAGAGCCAAAAGAAAACTGAGATGTCCATTCCGCATATCATCTAAAGCTTGATTGCAGCTTCAGCCCCGCGGACCCGGACCCTGGCTCTCCCTCTTCTCCTTGAACTTAATGAGCAGGGTGAGAAGGTCATTGTAGGGTGTTGGGATCTCATTCTCACGGGCTAAGCGGGAGATTGCCCCGTTCAGGGCCTCGATCTCCGTCTTTCTCTTGGCCAGGATGTCCTGCAGCATGCTGGCGCGGTGATCCCGGGTGGGTGGGAGCTGGGTCTCCAATAGAAAGCGGTAGTAATCATCTGCTCCTTTGTAAGGAAGGGGGACCTTCAGGGCCTGGCAGACCAGGAAAATCTCCTCTATGATCCCCCTGATGATCTTCCTCGTCTCCTCGTTCTCTCCCAACTGGCCATAGGGAACCTCTAAGATGGCTCCCAGGGGATTGAGAGAGCAGTTGTAGAGCACCTTTCCCCAGAGGGCGGACCAGATCTCCTCTTTTGAGACCACCCTTGCCGGGATGCCGGAGAGCCGGAGGTCGTCCTTCAAGGTCTGCAATAGGGCCCGGTTCACGGGGCAGAAGGATTCGCCTAAGAGGACGTCGTCTGCGTTCACAGTAACCTTTGCCAGTCCGGGGTGGGGGATCTCTGCTCCGAAGATCACCCGCGCCCCCACTGTCCTTTTCTCGCCCACAAACCTGGCGATGGTCTCCCAGTTGCCCAGACCGTTCTGGATGGAGACCATGATCCCGTCCTCTGCTAAGAATGCTGCTGCCTCTCTGGCGGCCGTTTCCGTGTCCTTGGATTTTACCGATAGGAGGATGGTCGAATATCTCTTTTCTCGATTCAGGGGATCGGAAAGAATATCGATCTCCTCTGGAGGGACGAGGTGCTCGCCCCAGATGCCTGTGATCTTCAGGCCCTGCTCTTTGATGGCCAAAAGGTGAGATCCTCTGCCGGCAAAGGTCACAGGTCTATTGATCTTGTGCAGGAAGCCGCCCAGGACGCTTCCAATGGCTCCTGCGCCGTAAATTAGATAGGTGGGGCTTGGGCTCTTGTTCATTAGAGGAATGCTTTGTGCGGACGACTTAAGAGGATTTCGAATACGAGGCGAGAAGTGGGAATCACGGGCTGCGAGGCGAGCAAGGCTTAATACGAACATCTCAAGACTCCGCCACAGGGCAGTCTCATTGAGAAATTGATGATAGTTTAAAGTTGAGATATAAAATGCATTTGGATAGTTCTAAAGAATATTCCCCAAAAAAACGCAAATCGAACTTGAATATTTTGCATTATTACCGAAAATTATATGTAAGCACAAAACAATGAATTTAAAGGAGTATTCAAACGGAGAATAAAAATATGGATCTGAGGGAGTTGACCGCACCATGCGGTCTAGATTGCTTTAATTGTCCGTTCTATTTGGCTAACGATAATGAAGAGATCCGAAAGCAGATGGCATTGAGGGTCCAAGAATATGGCCTACCGTTGTCATATGAAGCGATATATGAGAAAGTTGCGTGCAAAGGATGCCGAAAGAGAAACGGGGTGCCTCCCCTCGGGACTGAGCCGTGCAAGGTATCTAAGTGCATCAGCTCGAAAGGCATTGAGTCGTGCGCTGATTGCTCCGACTTCCCATGCGATAACCTGCATCCCTATGCAGAGCACGCATCTGTGCTTCCTCATAACATTAAGGTGTTCAACCTGGCATTGATACGGAAGATGGGAATTGATAAATGGGCGAAAGAGAAGGCAAAGAATGTGAGGGAGACGTATTTCGGTGGAAAATGGAATATTTAAAGTCCAGTTAAAGAAGGCCGGCTATGTCTCCAGAGATCCTTGATATAGTCAGCTGAGAGCTGCAGTCCAGAGATATGTACATACATGCTTTAGAGGTAATAATTAACGTCGAGGAGGACGCGATCGAATCACTGGTAGCGGAGATCCGATCCCTGGTCCGTCGGGTATCTTCATCAAGAACGGGGGGTTTCTCCGGGCGATCATTAGGCGCAGCCGGAGATCGGGCAGCAAATCAAGTAGTGTAGTCCCGCTAGCCTTTGTCCGCCAGGCCGGGCTACTGCATGATCAAGGCGGAGTCGAAGATGTTGCCTTTAATACAACGGGAGTGCGGAGGGTCACGAATTCCCCATCCTTTAGGGTTGGGGATGAAGTGAACCCTCGCCCGGATTTCATGTTTTCCTGAGATTGATTAGCTGGCTATAATGCAACCGAACGCTGTTACGAGATTATTCTGATGTACAGATCCAGGAAACCGAAGGTTCGGATGTTTCTGAAATCCGGCTAACCGGGCGCGCGGCCCGAAGCATACCCCATCCCTTTAGGGTGGGGTGGCCGCGTGCAGTTTGATTTTCCAAAGCCTGGTGTCTTTGGTCGAAGCAATGCCAGAAACCCCGGAAGAGGCAGCCGCAACTGCAGAAAAAACGACTCCTGGACAAGAAGATGGGAAAACATAAAAGATGAGCGTTCTTGAAATCTCATGGCAGAAGTGGTAACAGAATTAAACCAAAAATTTAAAATATTAATTGTCACATAAATATTGCAATCGGCTACCATCTGAGAGGTCGTCTACTCTTTAAGGGGTTCCACCAGGATGGCTTGATTTCATTTATCTCTCTCATGCTGATCTCATGACTCATAGCCCACATGTCCTCAAAGTTGTTTCTAATATCGGCGATGCAATCTTTATCATAGTAAAGGGTGCCGATATATGATGGCTCTCTCCTGGTTTGCGGTAGCATCTTCCTGGAATCTAGGGCAAAGAGGTCATCGAGCACGGCAATCCTGGATGATTCCCGGTTCTCCTCAGGAGTATATCTGACACGGACGCTCTTATCGTATGTTTCTTTCAAGTATCCGATGTAGTTCAATTGCCTCTGGTCTTTTCTTCCAAGAAGCAGATCAATGTTGGCACCTTTCTCTAAAATCTTCTCATAATAACCCTTATGAACCACATCAAAGGCTCTTGTGCCGCGCAACATCATAGACACGGTGCTGCCCTCCTTCGCATTGCTCAAAAGGCTGCACAAGACCCAGGGAGCGCTGAAGTTTGCAGAGATACTGCGCTCTTCCATGCACTGACCTAGCTTTTCATACATTTTTTCAGGGCTGAAGTTCTCATTATATACCCGCAAAAGATTATTAAAATACGCATCTAAACCGCTTGCGGGCTCTGGCATGCACATATAGACATTATCTAGCCTGTTTTTATAGGTTTCCCAGATCGCCTTGGGATCTGCCGGCAGCAACAGCTCCCTTCCGAACGCCTTTTTAAACAAAGGCTTCTCATAGTCAATCAGCGGGAGAATCTGGGCGATCACCCCGTCGATCAGCAGTTGTCTGCGACCCAGCCTCAGGCGGCTGCCGCTGAACTTTGGGATCTCCCCTTTGACCACCTTCAGAATCTTCTCGAAATTTGTAGGAAAATATTTAATATAAAAAATGTAATATGCAGCTGCACCTAAGGCCGTCTGAGGTTTCTGAGATAGCCCGAGGTTGAATATATGCGTCAGAGCGTCGATGGCACTCAGGTCCTGTACAGAGGTGCTGCAGTCTGCCATGACTTTATTTTAGAGTTTTCTCAAATTTAAGTTTTTCCAAACCTGCAATTTCATATTTCGTTATTTTCTCGTTTAAACCGATCTGAGTATATATGTATTTTTACAGAGATGCGTTTCCCAAAATTTGATGAATTTTTGGTTACATATTTGCCAAATATCTGGGGCTTTTGCCATAATAAATCTATATAAAAGCAAAACTTAAATAGTTTTATGCATAACAGCTGTGCGGTGATGAAAATGCAGAAACAAATCGGCATGACAGAAATATATGAGTCGTCCAAGGGATTATTGGAAAACGCAGGCCCTGGCAGCAAAACAGCCGTGATAGTTGCAGGTCATCGATTCGATGAATCGCAAAAGCCCGAGGACGAGAGGATCTGTTACGACCCATATGCAGTCCATTTCGTCACTCCTGAGATACGTGAACTAAACAAGGATCCGCTCAAGGCAAAGGCAATGCTCGAGAGTTTAGGGAATGTTGGGATTCTTCTTCTCGGGATGGGCAACTCAACCCGGGCAAGAGTCAGATACTTTGACGATTTCGTAAAGGCATCCATAGACAAAGGGCTGGAGCAGCTGGTCATTCTGGGGGCAGGCTATGATACCAGAGCGTATCGGATCGAAGGCCCGCATGACAGGGGAAATTTTAAGGTGTTCGAGGTTGATCATCCCACTACACAAGGCGCGAAAAAGGAGAAGATCAAAGAGATATTCGGCGAGCTTCCTGATCATGTCATGTATGTTCCTGTCGATTTAAGGACCGAAATTCTAGGCGAAAGGCTGCTGGGGAGTGGATATGACAGATCCAAGCAGACTCTATTCATTATGGAGGGACTCCTCATGTATCTTCCTCCAAAGGCCGTGGACGAAATACTGTCCTCTATTGTGAATAATTCAGCTAAGGGATGTTCAATCATTTTCGACTACTACCCCGAGTCTGGGTCGTGAGTCAATAATAGGTTTGAATTTTATGATATGGATATACCAATAGCTCATGCAAACACCAGACATGG
>MVRK01000123.1 GCA_002067365.1 Methanosaeta sp. PtaU1.Bin060
AATGCGGGAGCGGGGAGTCGAACCCCGGAACACCTTCGTGACAGGGTCCTAAGCCCTGCGCCTTTGGCCTCTTGGCAACCCCCGCGCGTTTGTGCCCACTATATGTACATCATTTTTCGGGCTAGCCCACGTATGAGAACAGGGCTGTACTAGAACTTTGCGATCCTGCGCAGCTCCACCAGTCGGCGATCGATGTGTCACTCCTCCCTTCATCCCAAACCCGCACGATCTGCACCTCGCGGCGTCGATGTTCTCAGCCTGGCTCCTGCATAGGCTCGCCTGTTGAACTTCGTCAAACTTTTCTTGCTCGGAGCAACCTTTTATAATCCCTGATCCTATGAATGTTTTCGTACTCGTGATGAGATGCCGCTCGATCCCTACGATTATGTGCGCATTCAGGCCCAGCTGGACTTTCAGTGCCGTCGCTGCGGCATGTGCTGCCAGGTAGCCGATCCCATCGATATATATCCCAAGGATATCCGGAGACTGGCAAGCTACTTCAATATCTCAGCAGAAGAAGCAGTTGAAGAATACACAATTCCGCATCCCACAGAGCCGGACCTTCGTGCGTTCAAGGAAAGTATGCCGTGCAGGTTCTACGATGATGCCCTGAAGGGATGCAAGATATACAGGGCCAGGCCGATGGTCTGCAGGTGCAGCCCTTTCCTGAGCCCCGGCCAGATAGGGCTCCAGGGCATCGAGATCTACGAGGACTGCCCAGCATCGGCTGATGACCTGAAGAGAATCGAGAGGGACCTGGAGCGGCTGCTGAATCCCGATGCCAGAACCAGAAAGAGGCTGGAGAAGGCATTATCGAAGATGATGCAGCTGGAGTGATCAGGCCCGTGCTGAGGGGCGTCTATGAACCCTGAGGCCGCAAATCGGCCTCCACCCCGTCCTCACTATCACATTCACATATTTCCCATCAGCCAGGCCATCACAGCCTTGGAGGTGTGCAGCCTGTTCTCAGCCTCGTCGAAGACGGCGCTTTGCGGGCCGTCCATCACCTCATCAGTTATCTCCTGGCCGCGATGGGCTGGCAGGCAGTGCATGGCTATGGCGCTCTCGCCTGCAAGCTCCATCAGCTTAGAGTTCACCTGGTACTTCCCGAAGACCCGCAGCCTCTCCGCCTCCTGGCCCTCGTCCCCCATGGAGATCCATGTGTCAGTCAACAGAACATCGGCCCCCTTCGCAGCAACAGTCGGTTCCACTACCACAGCCGGCTCGCCTCCGAGGCTTCTAGCCTGCTCAAGTATCCGAGCCTTTGGCGCATACCCATGCGGCGATGCAACAGTTATCTCCATCCCGAGAATGGCCGCGGCGAGTATCAGGGAGTTGCAGACGTTGTTCCCGTCCCCTATCCAGGCCAGGCGCAGCCCCTCCAGCTTTGCGAAATGCTGGTGCATCGTCTCCAGGTCCGCCAGGATCTGCAGCGGGTGCTCCCAGTCCGAGAGGGCGTTGACCACCGGCACTCTCGCGTGACAGGCGAGCTGGGCGACTGTGCCATGCGAATAGACGCGAGCTGTGATGCCGTGGACGTATCGCGAGAGCACTCTCGCAGTGTCGGCTATGGTCTCGCCCCGGCCCAGCTGCAGCTCGCCTGCCGAGAGGTAAAGCCCATGCCCTCCGAGCTCCCTGCAAGCTACCTCTAGGGAGACGCGCGTTCGCGTCGATGGCTTCTCGAAGATCATGGCCACGCTTTTATCCTGCAGCGGAGTCTCATGGCTTCCTCGCCTGGCCCTAAAATCCTCGGCGCTGTCTATGAGGCGAAGGATGTCCTCCCTTGATAGATCCGAGATGGAGATGAGGTTCATGCATACACCTTGCGTTTGCATATCATCTCGACTACGCTCGCATCCTCTGCAGCAGTTCGGATATCTGGGTGATGCCATCATCGGTGGGCGAGACCCTGGCTGTGATCCTCTTGGGGCCGGGATTGCTTGCATTGCAGACTTCATCCCCGACGAGCTGGTTGGACCAGGGGCTGCTGATCATGAAGGCCAGAGCCGGATGGGGCTCATCCTCAGATGCCTTGGCCGCCACCACCACGCTTCCGACATCGTTTTGCACCTTCAGCCGCTGGCCATCCTTCACTCCCAGCCGGGCCATCTCCTGGCGATCGAGAATTATCCTGGCGCTGAGATCGCGGTACTCGTCTGTGTAGCGCCCCTTCTTTCCGGCCTCGTCTTGGAAGATGTCCCTGAAGGTGACAATAGTCACATCTGCGTCCATTTTAGATCGCCTCCTTAATCCTGGCGAGGATCTGCTCGTCTGACTGCATGTCCCCTTTGATGACCGAATCAAACGCGATCTTCACACCATCCATGCGTAGCGCCGTGCCACCAGCCTCAAAGCCGCACATGGCCGAGGGTATCACGACTTTTGCGGCATCCGTTGTCAAGGACCTGCGCGGGTCGATGGCTATCAAGGGCTTCTTGGCCAGGGCGCGCGCAATGCCGAACGGGAGCGACGAGAGCGGATCAGAGCCGATCACCAGGGCCGCGTCGCAGCTCCTGGCAGCCTCAATCATGCTCTGCATAGGGCCGTGAACGGCTGCGCCATCATGGAAGGAGACGCTGTTGATGAAACCCGTCTCGTCCAGCAAGAGCTGGTTGAAGCCGCGTGTGTTGTAGTGCTCGACCATCGGCACCACCTTGAAGGCGGTGATCTCGCTCAGCTTCGCTATCAGCTTCTGCAGAAGATCCATCTTCTCCTGAAGGGAGTAAACCAGGCCGCGACCGGGGAATAGCGCGCCGTACTCTGTCTTTCTCAGAAGAGTGCCCAGCTCGATCATGCGCTTCTTGTCCCCGAACTTGGGGATCTTTCCATCGAGGGCTGCCATGATCGATTCGATGAACTGGTCGTCTGTTCCCGGCGGCAGACGGTAAAAATAATTGCTGCATAGCGTTGCCGTCGACGATTTCCTCACGTCTATGGCGACGCAGCTGCGCTCCTCCTCGTAGCTCTTCTGGTGCTTCTCTCCGCGCGGGTAATAGGAGAATCGCGAGAGATGGCGCGGATGGCTGTTGGAGGGGTCTGCGCCCCAGAAGACTGATGTGTCGGCATAGTTCCTGACGTCGTCCAGGGTGCAGCTTGGGATCTTGCCCGTCAATACCTGCTCCATCAAAGTACATTGGCCGAGGGATGTGGTCCCTTCCAACGCTGCGCCAATCTTCTTCGCAAGCTCTATTCCCGCAGCTTGGGCCTCCAGAGTCGAGTTGGACCAGCCGTAGAGCAGAGGCTTCTTGGCATTCGCCAGGATCTCGGACGCCTTGGCGATGGCCCCGTCAAGCGTGGCATCCTGATCCTCGATCGTGGGCTTCGTTCTCTCTGTATAAAGAGACTGGAAGTGAGCCCAGCCCTTCCTGCAGAGGTTCTTTGCATGACTGGTTCCCCCAACCAGCTCGATGTCCTCGCAGAGAAGCGAGCAGCCTGTGCATACCGCCATGATCATCACCTACACGAACTCTATGGCCTTGCTCGGACAGGTGACTGTGCAGGCGTTGCATAGCACCTTGTTCGGCCCGAAGCGACGACATTCCTTGAGATTCATGCACTTCACCACACCATCCTCCACAGCCAGGATCACCTTCTCACCCTGGGGACCCAGCCCCACGGCGCAGCGGGTGGGCTCTGCAGCCACATTGACAGGGCAGGCCACAACGCAGTTTCCGCAGCCGAAGCACTTCTCAGGGTGGATGATGAGCCCCGTCTCCGAGGCATTCTCCAGGGGTGCGAGCAGCTCCTTCAGCTTCTTGAATTTCTCTGCGTATTTAGGATTGAGGAGTGCTGGGCAGTCCTCAAGCTTCTTCTCCCTGTTGAGAAGGGCTACTGCGAGTGCCATGCACGAGGCGTATCCGCACTCCTTGCAGGCATCCTTCGGCAGTAGCTGATAGATCTCCATGGCGCCGACCATAAACTGATACCTCTGTGAGAAGGATTGCTAGGTTTTAGACCTTCAATGGTATTTATCCGCTGCGCAAACCTTTTCATAGTTCTTGAATCAAAGAGGTATTAGATGCCTTTCCGGAACCCTCTGGCCCTCTTGGGGCTCTTGAGCATAATCCCCCTGATCATAATATACCTCATCAGACCCCGGCCGCGGGAGATCCCCTTCTCCTCCACCCTCTTTCTGCGAGAGGGCGAGGCAGAGCGCTCCGCAGTCCTGAGCCGCCTGATCAGCGATCCCCTCTTCTGGGTGCAGCTCCTGGTGCTCTGCTCCCTCTCTGTGGCCGCAGCCGGGCCCTACACCACCACCTCGGGCATCGCCGGAAGCCATCTCGTGATAGTCTTGGACGGCTCTGCGAGCATGGAGAGCAGCTTCTCCGAGGCCCTGAGGCTGGCTGGCACCTACCTCGACAGCTACGAGAAGATAAGCATAGTGCTGGCTGAGAATGTTCCCATCGCAGTGCTTCAAGAGGGCAGCAGCTCTGAGGCCAGGGACGCCCTCGCACACCTCGGGCCAAAGGCCGTCTCTGCAGACCTCTCCAGCGCCATGACCATGGCAAGCAACCTCTTGGGCAACGCCGGAGGGAACATCCTCGTCGTCTCCGACTTCGTGAGCTGGACTGGGGACGATCCCGAGGCCACTCGAAAGCTCCTGGAGGCGGACGGGCGCACAGGCATCGTCTTTGCCGATTCTTATCGTGGAGGCGACAATGTCGCCATAGTTGGCGGCTGGGATGTTCCGGGAACCGGGTACGTCAACCACACCGCTCTTATACACAACTTCGGCCAGGCGAGGACTCTGCCCATAACCATCACAGGTCCTGGCGGCTCATCCTCAGAGACCGCGAGCCTGGCCTCGGGCCAGGATTTCTACATATCCTTCACTGCATATCCGGGGGTGAACAGGGTAACACTGGATCTGCAGGACTCCGTAGCATCGGACAACACAGCCTTCGTCTATGTGCCGCAGCTGGGCATGAAGAGGGTTCTCTACCTGGGCGAGGCTAAACCTGCCCTGGCGGCTCTTCGCTCGCTGCCCAATGTCGATGTAGAGACATCGGGCGACTACTCGGACTTCGACCTGATAGTGGTGGCAAGGAACGCATCTATGGACGGCAAGCTCAACCGCTACATAGACGGGGGCGGAAGGGTGATCTACATCGCCTACGGCAAGGACGAGAGCCCTGAGTACCTGCCCGTCAGGGTGACGGGAGAGGCCGAAGGCCCTGCGAACCTCTGGGTGCGCTCGACAGGATTCGAAGAGGGCATTCACTTCGATGAGATAGGGATCTTCAGCTACATCGAGGCCACAGCCAGGAGGAACTCTGTGACCATGGTCGAGGCCAACGGCGCTCCAATCCTCGCCTACTGGCAGCTCGGCCAGGGAACAGTCATCTATGACGGCCTTGAGAAGGATTCCGATTTCCACCTCCGACCCGAGTATCCCGTATTCTGGTACCAGATGGTCAACTGGATCACGGGAGTGCCAGACATCGCAGATTCCAACCACAAGACTGGCGAGATCATACCTCTCGGGGCGGCCACTGCGATTGAGACGCCCTCAGGCACTCTGACATCATCGAGCCTCGACCTGGACGAGGCGGGAATCTATCGCTATAGAGGGGAGGCCCTGGCAGCGAACCTCTACGACTCTCGCGAGTCTGACCTCGGCAGGGCCTCAGGCCCAGAGGCAGGCGAGTTTCATGGCAGCAGCAGGGAGACCCTCGTGGAGAAGGATCTCTCCGACTGGCCCATCGCCCTGGCAGTCCTGGCGATATTGTTGGAGCTTGCCATCATGCGCTGGAGGCGGGAGACATGATGATCCAAGGTCTTTACTTCTCCACGCCGCAGCTGCTCTGGCTGATCCCTCTGCTCCTGATCGCCGGAGCCCTCTACATTCGCTTCCGCGGCGGAAGCTGGTTTGCAGCCAGCAGGCTTGCGGTCTTCTGCCTGATCATCGCAGCCGCTGCCAATCCCTACTTCGTGCAGACGCACACAATCTCTTCGGAGACCCCGAACATAGTCCTCCTGGACGACAGGACAGGGTCCATGGATGTCTTCGATCCGGGGCTGGCAGCGCGTCTAGGCGCTCTGACAGGCGGACAGGTTCGCACCTTCTCGGGGAACTCTACCCCCCTGGGCGACAAGATAATCCAGAACTGCCTGCCCGGCGAGACCCTTGTCCTTGTCTCGGACGGCTACAGCAACAGCGGACGGTCTCTGGCTGACGCTCTGGCTTTGGCCCGCGCCTCGAACACTACCGTCTTCGCCATCACCCAGAAGCCTGTCAGAGACGACGCGAGCGTGGAGATCTCAGGAACGAACACAGCAGTTCTCGGGGGGGAGTATCCCTTCACAGTCATCGTGAGGTCCTCGGGGAGCTACCAGGGCCCTCTCGCAGTCTATGCCGACGAGACGATGATCTACACAGGCGATGTGGTCGCCAACGGGACAGGCTCCATCAAGATCTCCCATGCCTTCCTGGATACTGGAGACCACATCCTGAAGGCATCCATCGCCTCCGACTTCCAGCCGGAGAACGACAACTACCAGAAGGCAGTCTACGTCGTGCCTCAGCCTGAGGTCCTGCTGCTCTCCGACAACAACTCGCCCCTGGCCACAGACCTATCGAGCCTTTACAAGCTGACTGTGACATCAGAGCTTCCAGAGAGCCTCAAGGGCTTCAAGGCGGTGGTCCTGGACAACCAGAAATACAGTCCCGCGCTGGACGGCCTCAGGGATTATGTGCGCGAGGGAGGCGGGCTCGTAGTAGTAGGGGGCACTGATGCCTACGACCTGGGAGGCTACTACAACTCGAGCCTGGAGGAGATCATGCCTGTACGCTCATATCCGAGCACCTTCGAGGGCGGCAAGACTGTTGTCTTCGTTCTGGACATCTCATTCAGCCTCCTGTCTACAAGAACTGGCGATGGGACTCCCATACTGGACTACGAGAAGGCCCTGGCAGTCGAGCTTCTCAAGTCCCCCGACTTCGAGGACTACAAGGCGGGCATCGTCGTCTTCGGAACGAAGGCATACGATGTGCTAGACCCGATACCTCTCTCACGGGGCCGTGCCGTCCTTGTGGAGAGGATCGCCAGCCTCTCGCCCTCAGGAGCCGAAAATACCCAATTGGACGACGGGCTGCAGGTTGCATGGGATATGCTCAACGCCAGCGGAGGCCGGGGGGAGCTGGTTGTGCTCTCTGACGGCAACCTCTGGAACTACGAGGACGTCTTCAAGCGCTCAGTTCGGATGCTGAAGGAGATGAATGTCACGACGCGCCTCCTTCAGGTCCAGGCGATCCCTGGAAAGACTGGAAGGCTTGATGAGATGGCGAGCCTCTCGGGAGCGCAGTTTGTGTCTTTCGTTTACCCTGCATCCCTGACCACCAAAGTCCTCTCATCCTCTGAGCAGAAGCCTTCGGAACAGAAGCCTCAGATGGGGTATACAATTGCAGTGGTGAACAAGAACCACTACATTACCTCGGACCTGGAGCTGAACTCCACCATCACGGGCTTCAATGATGTCACGCCGAAGCCTGGCGCTCAGAGGCTGGTGGCGATGTCAGATGGAAAGCCCGTGCTCACCGTCTGGAGGTACGGCCTTGGCAGGGTGGCGGCGCTTACCACTGACGATGGCCTTGCCTGGGCGGGAGTGCTCTATGAGAAGCCCGCCTCCAGAATGATCTCGGCCACTGTGAACTGGGCTGTGGGCGATCCCCGGCCCGAGGACAACAGGGTGGAGGCGGAGGACGGGTGGCTGGGAACTCCCCTTCAGATAACCATCACCAGCGACGCCAGACCGAGCCTTCCTGGTGCGAGCATGGAGAAGGTGGGCGACAAAAGGTACGTCGCAACCCTGACGCCTGACAATATCGGGATCTACTACATCGGGGATTATGGCGTGGCCGTCAACTACCCTCTGGAGTACAGGGACGTCGGCTTAAACCCCGAGCTCTCCAGGCTGATCATGGCCAATGGTGGAAAGGTGTTCAGTGAGGACGAGGCCGGACTGAGCCTCGTCGCCGAGGCCAGCCGTCTCAGCCAGAGGACTGTTCAGGACAGGATATCCAGGAGAGATCTGCTCCTGCTTTTGGCCCTCGTCATCTTCATTGTGGAAGTCGTTTTGCGCAGACTCGCCGAGATAAGACGGAGGGGCCGATCAGGGAGCGGAGACCGTTGATTGTTTACCATCAGATTTTAATAGCATAATCGGTTTATTGATGGATTAATTATGGAGGTAATCGCCACCAAATGAGTTCTCAAATGTGCACCGTCTGTGGCCTTCCCAAGGAGCTATGCATCTGCGAGGAGGTTGCCAAGGAGCAGCAAAGGATTGCAGTCAAGGTCCAAAAGCGCAGGTATGGAAAAGAGGTAACAGTCATTCAAGGAATCGATCCTCATGAGATTGATTTACAGGAGCTTTGTACTCACCTTAAATCAAAGCTGGCATGCGGGGGAACTGTTAAGGAGAGCCTGATAGAGCTGCAAGGCAACCACATTCAGAGAATAAAGGATATCCTGGTGAAGAAGGGGTTCGGCGCAGATCAGATCAGCACCTGAAATTCATCAAAAGATAATAGTTTCAACTCAGACACATGCAACCGCACGAGGCTGATCATAGTGCTAATCTCGTTCGGCCTTGCGTTTTTCTTATGAAAGAGTGCAGTGGATCGAAAATCCCAAAAGTTAAATGTTAATAATAGAGGCTCAAGTGTCTCCACCTAAGCCTAGGCATTCTCCATGGCAGCATCGCCATCTAGTCCCATTACTATGGCGAAGATCCACTCACTGAGCTTTGCACAATGCTCGGGCGTGCACTCCTCTATGCATCCGGCACAGGGCTCGAAGACATCCACTGCCAGAAGCGATCTGAAGCGCCCACTGCGAGTGGCCTCTGTGTAATGGATGCGGTAGGTCCTGATGCCATCGCTTGATTCCACCTCTCGTGTGATGTAGCTCTCCTTGAGGAGCTTGGCCACAATGCGGGAGCATTTGCGAGAGTCGATATTCAGGGCCTTCCACAGATCGCTCTGAAGGATTCCCTCCGGATGGGCTCTGATGTAATCCAGTGCCTCATTGGAAGACATTCTAGGCTCCTTCTACTCGACAACAGGGCTTATGAGGATGATGTTGTTCCCGCGCAGGATAACTGAGCCAAGAGAGCGCGTCTTCTCGCCGCCGATCAGCTCGACTGTCTCCAGGAGATGGAGGTTCAGATATTCATCCACGCTGTTGAGAATCCCCTCAAGGACGTAGCGCGGAGAACCTTTCATCTCTACCTGGATCTTACTGCCTACAAGACTCTGGACCTTTTTGGTTGGAAACATGAATACGACCTCTTAGTAATTAGGGCTGGATAATACTTGAAAGTTTTGGACTTGAAAGCCTTAGATTGGCTCCACCAGGGATGCAACAAAGCTCTCATCAGTCCGAGCCGAATCAAGCCAGCACTTCAGGCAGAAACAACACCCTTGACGCCCTTGACGCTCTTCTTCAGCTCTTTCTCTATGAAGTTCTTGAGTGTCATCTGAGAGAAGGGGCAGCCTGCGCAGCTTCCCTGCAGCTTCACTTTGACCATGCCATCATCTATATCGACGAGCTGAACATCTCCGCCCTCTACGCGCAGCGCAGTCCTGATCCTCTCCAGGGCGGCTTCCACTTCTTCTTTGAGGTTTTCCATGATTGATTAGTCCCCTTTCACCTTTATAGAGGTAACCTTGTGCCCGATGATCGTGTATCTGATCCCTCTTAAAGCTTCCTCGAGCCCCTTTATCAGCTTCTCGCACTTATCGGAGCTCACCACAGTATTCACCATCACGCCCGGTTCGGATTGATTCCTGATGGCAGAAAGCATCAGGCTCGGGTCCTCGCTGAGGTGGAAGCTCTTCCAGGTCTTTGGAGCCATCCCCTGATACTCGATGAGATAGAAGCCGGTGATTCCCAGTTCCGTCAAAGTGTTGATGACTCTGACGAGATGCTCGTGATCTACGAAAATCTTGACCATGGTCTTCATGGATTTCCCCGATCTATATCGATCATCGCACCTTAAATAACTTCGTAGAGGCGGATAATATAGATGGATGACCCTCGTGATATCAGACGATCCTTTATACTGTCGCCACAGATGAGCCAAGGATCTCACGCCTCATCTTCGATGTCCTGGGCGGTCGTCTCATCGGATAGGGCATCCCCCAATACCCAGATATTCTTTTATCCTACCCCGCCACCTTCCCATATCATGGCGAACAGGGACATAAGGGACGTGCTGGCGAGCATGGGGATCACCTTGGACGACATCGTCTTTGCAGCGCTGGAACTCTACTTCCCCCACCCGGGCGTTGAGACGCGCGAGAAGGCGGAGGCCAAGTTTCGCAGGGAGATGGATCTGGCCCTCTCCGATCCCAACCTCGCACTCCTCATCTATGCAGGGGTCCTTCTGGAGGAGGAGGGCCACAGGGCCGCCCTGCCCAACCTCAAGGCCTCGGACTATGAGAACGACCTCACATGTCTGATCGCCGATGAGGTGCTCGGTCTCTCCATCGCCCAGTACATCGCCGGCTACAAGGGGCTCTTCGACTACATCCGCTACGACAAGGCGAAGCCCGGAATCCTCGGGACCCTGGGCCCCTTCATGGATGATGTGATCGCAGGACTCATAGGGGGCGTCTCCTCGAACATGTACACCAGGGCGGTGTTGGACTGAAGGAGATCTTCTTCGCGCTCAGGTCCGGATTCGGGTGGCTCTCCACCATACCCGTAGGCATCTCCATGGAGGGCATCGAGGCCCTGATGAGGCATGTCTACATCTTTCCCATAATCGGGATGGTCCTTGGAGGGCTTATCGGGCTTGCGGCCCTCCTGGCTGCATGGGTCCTGCCCGCTGGCCCTGTTGCGATCGTGGCGATCGCGGCGATATACAAGCTGTGCGGCATAAACCACATAGACGGCCTGGCTGACTTCGGAGATGGCGTTGTGGCCCACGGCACCATTGAGAAGAAGGTGCAGGCGATGAAGGATGTCTCCTTGGGCACGGGCGGGGCGGTCTTCATAATCTTCCTGCTGCTGGCAGTCTTCGCCATCGCATCGGCGATGCCTGGCAGGCTTCTGCCTTTGGCCCTCGTCGCCTCCGAGGTCGCAGCCAAGCAGTCCATGATAGCCTTCGCAGCCTTCTCCAGATCCCTGCAGAAGGGTTTCGGGCAGATCATGATCGAGCGGACTGGCGCGAGGGAGTTTCTTATCGGCCTCGCGATCTCGGCAGTCCTCTGCGCCGTCGCTCTCGGCCCCCTGGGCATAGCCATTTTGGGCCTCTCACAGGCTGCCGCTCTTTATATGGTTCATGTGGCCAAGAGAAACTTCGGCGGAGCCACAGGAGACTGCATCGGAGCCGCGAATGAGATCTGCAGAGCATTTGCCCTGGCTGCAGCTCTGACTTTAGGAGGTGCTCTTCCATGGACGCTCTGGTGATGGCAGGCGGGCGCGGCAGCAGGCTCAAGATGGGTGAGAAGCCCCTCGTCATGCTCTTCGGAAGGCCGCTCATCGAATATGTGACAAGCGCGCTTTGCGAAAGCTCTGTGAACAGGATCATAGTGGCAACCACTGATTATGATCCCAAGACGAGGGATTGGGCGAAGGAGAGGGAGCTGGATGTGGTGGAGACTGCAGGCAGGGGATTTGTTGCTGACATGGTCTCTGCGGTTAAGAGCGCCAGGGTGATTGAGCCCATACTGGTCATCATGGCCGACCTGCCTTTGATCAGGGCGGACATCATAGATGATATCATCGAGGTCTATGAGCAGCGTCCTGAGCCCGCACTCTCGGTGCATACCCCCCTGAGGCTGCACAGCAGCCTGGGCAGAAGGCCCGACTCGCTCTTCAACTATAAGGGCCAGCTCATAGTCCCCGCGGGAGTGAATATTCTGGACGGGGCAGAGATAGAAAAAGAGCAGGAGGACTACCACTTGATCCTGGAGAGGATAGAGCTGGCGGTGAATGTGAACGTCCCCGAGGACCTCAGGCTCTGCGAGAAGATTCTGCAAGGTGATATCTTTTGAACGATCACATAACCATAAACGGCGAGAGGTTCCTGGCCGAAGACCTGAGGCTGATCGCAGGAGAGGACGAGGTCCTCGAAATAGAGGGCTTCAACCTCCTTGTGGCCAGGGCCCTGAAGAACCCAATGAGGCTTCCATGGCTCCTGAAAGATATCTGTAACATCTGTCTGAATGAAGATGAGATGAGGGAGATGAGGCTCGCCCTCATCAGGGTTCAGGTGGATGCAGAGCTGAGGATGAACCAGGATATCCAGAGATACCAGCAGAGGCGCTACGT
>MVRK01000124.1 GCA_002067365.1 Methanosaeta sp. PtaU1.Bin060
TGGCGGAGATCTCCGATGTGAGGGATGCCATCTTGCAGAAGTTCCAGGAGCTGAGCAGGGAGGGCTTCCGGGTTCTGGGGGTCTCTTCGAGGAAGATCGAGGCCGACTTCTGCCTGAAGCGGGACGAGGCGAATATGACGTTTCTTGGTTTTCTCGTCTTCTTCGACCCTCCCAAAGAAGGCATAGCCGGAACCATTTCAAACCTGGCGGCTTTGGGCGTCGGCCTCAAGGTCATCACAGGCGACAACCGCCTGGTCGCTTCGAGCCTCGCCTCACAGGTGGGGCTCTCTGAGGGAAAGATCATCACCGGCCACGACTTGCGGGAGATGAGCGATGAGGCCCTGAAAAGGCAGGTGCAAGAGGCTGGAATCTTCGCCGAGGTCGAGCCTTACCACAAGGAGCGCATCATCCTTGCCCTGCGCGAGAACGGGAACGTTGTGGGCTTCATGGGCGACGGGATCAATGATGCATCTGCTCTTCACGCTGCAGACATAGGTCTTTCTGTCGACAATGCAGTCGACGTAGCCAAGGAGGCGGCTGACATAGTGCTCCTGGAGAAGGACCTGAGCGTTCTGTCCGAAGGAATCATCGAGGGCAGGAAGACCTTTTCAAACACCATGAAGTACGTCTTCATGGCCACCTCAGCCAACTTCGGCAACATGTTCAGCATGGCGCTTCTCTCGCTCTTTCTGCCTTTCCTGCCGCTGCTGCCGACTCAGGTGCTTCTGACCAATCTCCTAACCGACCTGCCGGAGATGACCATCTCGGGGGACAGCGTGGACCCTGAGCTTGTCGAGAGGCCAAGGCGCTGGTCGATAGGCTTCATCAGGAGCTTCATGTTGGTCTTCGGCCTCCTGAGCTCTTTCTTCGATTTCCTGACCTTCGGGGTGCTGCTCTTTCTCCTCCATGCTACTGTCGACCAGTTCAGAACAGGGTGGTTCATGGAGTCTGTGGTCTCTGCGGCCCTGGTGGTGCTGGTTATCCGCACTCGAAGACCCTTCTTCAGATCGAGTCCCTCCAGATATCTGCTTATAATGACCATTGCCACCTGCCTATCAGCCTTCATAATTCCCTACTCTTTGTTGGCTGAGCCCTTTGGGTTCATGGCGCTCCCGACCTACTTTATATTAATAGTGATGGTAATAGTGACGGCTTATGTCCTTCTGGCGGAGACGGTCAAGAGGGCCTTTTACGCGAGGGTGAGGATCTGAGATTGGAGGCGATCTCATGAGCGCTGATGGACAGAAAAGTGGAGATCGCAGAAGGGAGGGTGACCGCCTACAGTGGCCACTTATTTTTTATCCAGGACCTTGATGATATGGTAGCCGAACTGGGTCTTCACGGGCCCAAAGACCTTGCCCTTCTCGCCCTCGAAGGCGGCCTTCTCGAACTCGGGAACCATCCTGCCTTTGCCAAACCAGCCCAGGTCGCCGCCAGCCTTCCCTGAGGGACACTGCGAGTACTTCCTCGCCATCTCCGCAAAGCTCTGGCCGCTGCCGAGCTTGTCCATGATCTCCTTCGCCTTCTTTTCGTTCTTGCACAGAATGTGTGCAGCATGAACCTCTTTTACCATGCCTTGCAAAAAGGGCTGGTGGGATAAAAAGCTGAGGGTCCGAGGTTCGAGGCTGAATGAGACATCAGGATGCCAAAATGAAAAATATGATCGGGTGATTGTATTGAACTACTGGATTATCTCCTGCACTCTGCCGACCCTTCCATCCTGGAGCTTCACCTTGATGCCATGAGGGTGAAAGGAGGAGCCCGTCAGGATCTCCTTGACTATTCCCCTGGTCCTCTTGCCTGTGCGCTGGTCTTTCTTCAGGACTACATCGACCTCGATGCCCGGTTTTATGTCCTTCCTGCTCTTGCCGTCCATGCGGCGAGAAGTCTCCTATCGCCTTATTTCAGTCTTGCGGGACTTTTTTGCATCAAATGCGGTCCGATTTCTCGCCCTTCACGAGGAAGACCATATCGGCATTGGCCAGCCGGGATATGGTATTTTTGTTCTCCTTATAAAAGCGGTTCACATCATTCAAACGATCCATTGTGACTTCACTGAGTCCAGCTGCCTCAAAGATCGCCAGGTATTGATCTGGACCAGATGCCGCATAAAGCGGCAGATATTCTTCTATTGGCTTGTAGAACTTGCGGAATGGTACGGGATTTCGATCATGAGAAAATCTGGACAGATGAACGCCGATCCACCTTACAAGCCTCTTGGATGCAGCCGGATCGAAATGGTTGCCGTCAAATGCAAGTATCCTGCCTCCCGGTTGCAGGATGCGCACCCACTCTGTCAAGGCCATCTCGGGATTGGGAAGCGTCCAGAGCAGATGCCTGCTTACTACAAGGTCGAATGATGATGATTGGAATGGCAGAGCCTCTGCATCTCCTTGACAGAACGTCAGATTCGCTCTCTGATTGCAGGAAGCTTTTTTTGCTTGATTAAGCATGCATCGAGACATATCCAGGCCGGTCACATCCATCCCCATATCGTTCAGGACAACAGAGAGAAAGCCCGGGCCGGTTCCTACATCCAGAGCCTTGTGAAGGGACAGATCGGCTGTAAAGGTCTCAAGGCATCTCTTCCAGACTTCCAACTCCTCATCTTTGTGGCCATCAGTGCTCCCAGCATAGCTCTCGCTGCGCTTATCCCAGTATTCCGCAATGATCTCCTTTGAATGCTGGCCCAGACCATGATTCTGGCATCCAACTCCTTTTTGTCCTGTCAGCAAGATCCAGGCCCCCTGCGATCCCATCGATCGAATTTGTTTTTAGTCTTTGATGCAGCATCCCGCGGAACGGCCGTGATGTTCGTCATATCCATCTGCGTTCTTGCATATTTAGTAATAAACTTTTCGAGATTAAGTGATATAAAATGCATCTATTCCTCTATTATATCAATAATTAATCAAATTTAGTTTTTTGTGATTATGAAAGATGAACTGGAGTTTAACGATTTTGGAGGAAACTATTAATATGATAAACATATCGATTTGAGAAAAAATAGCAAAAAAGATTTGGGAGAACTCGGGCTGCGTCAGATCTGATATGATAACTGCATCACATCAAATAACACGGAACTCATTGATCTGCAAAGTGTGGTCTCATCCTGCTAGAAAGCATCATTATGTTATTTAACTATCTAATTAAAAACTTATTGGTGATAACAGACGGCTATGCAGCCAAGTTAAGACGCTTCAGCCTTAACGCAAGGATGTATTTGATCTTCGTTTTTCTGATCACTCTGAACACGGGGATCTACGGAGTCGTATTCAATCTGTATATCTTGAAGCTCGGCTTCGGAAAGGATTTTTTGGGGCTGATGCTGTCAACCTCCGCTGCGTCTTCTGGACTGTTTGCCATACCTGCAGCATTTGTATGTGATCGTCTAGGCCGCAAAAAGACGCTCTTGCTCTCCTCTGTTTTAAGCACCATATCTCTCTTTTTCCTTTATAATATCACCTCCCAGGAGCTGCTGGTAATTTTCAGCATCACATCCGGGATAGCATCAGCCTTTGCCCTTGTCACAGGAGCGACTTTCCTTCTGGAGAATTCCACCGATGATGAGAGGATGTATCTATTTTCCATGTCGTCTCTTATCTACACGTTTTCGATCCTTTCAGGAAATTTAATAGGTGGTTTTTTGCCGGACCTTGTGTCAGATCTATTCTTGCTTGAGGCAGGAGGTGCCATAGCATATCGATTGACGCTGTATGTATCGCTGGCGGCGACATTTGCCTCGTTGCTGCCCCTGATATATGTAAGCGAGGGCATCCCCGTGGGAAATACGAACTTGGTGTCTCAGCTCCACGTCTACAGATCAGTAATCAGATCGAAAGCTGTGCGCATGATGTTATTTTTTTACTGTCTTTTTGGGCTTGGATGGGGGACCTCCCTGCCCTATTTCAATGTATACTTCGATGTGGTGCTCGGAGCGAGTGCCAGCCAGATTGGCATCATCTTCTCCATATCCCAGCTTTTCATGGTTCTTGGGTATTTCATAGTGCCTATTCTCACAGAAAAGATGGGTAAAGTCAAGCTGGCATCCACTGTGCAGGTGTTATCTATACCCTTTCTCCTCATTTTCACCTTTGCCGATAGCCTATTCATCGCTACAGTAGGATTTGTGATGCGCTATTTGCTTATGAATATGGCAAATCCCCTCTTGAACAGCTTCAAGCTGGAGATAGTGGGTGCAGAGGAGAGGTCGATAGTGAATAGCATAATGTGGATGGCTTGCTATATCTTTGTGGGTGCCGGGACCTACGCAGGAGGGCTTATGATGGCCGCTGGCAGAAACAGCATGCCTTTCTTGGTCACAGGCTTTTTTTATGCTGTAACGGCCCTATATTATTATATATGCTTTAATGGGCTTGAAAAAGATGCTAAATTGAATTAGATTTCATCAATTAACTCAGCAGAATTGGGCTATTATTTGATATTATTTAAAACAATCATGATATTTATTGTTATATCAACCGAAATCTTTATTACTTTTTAATCCGCTTATGGCGGAACTGATGCGCTGACCGGGAGGCGGTTAACAGGATTTATGATCAAATAGCCATCTGAAAATAGATAATTTGGGCGTGAATTAGAACAACTAGGCTTAAAAAGAGAAGGACATCTCTAAAAAATATCATAGAGGGATCTTAAGAGGAGGGAATCTGATGATATACAAGCGACTTCTCATCCTGACATTATTCGTGAGCAGTCTACTCGTGGGTTTGTGTGCTTGTGAAAATACTGGCACTTCTGCAGGAGAGACGACATTAAAATTTGCATCGCCCTGGGAGCCAAAATCGCTTGACCCCATAGTATATGGTACCACTGCCACATTGGGCATCACTCAACCGCTAATCGGAGTAGACTCCGAAGGAAAGCTATCACCAAATCTGGCCACATCATGGGACGTCTCTGAGAATGGACTTACATGGACATTCCATCTGAGAGACAATGTTCTGTTCCATGACGGGACTCCGTTCACAGCCGATGCCGCAAAAAAAAGCCTGGAGAGGACCTTTAGCAAAGCAACTGAGTTTACGTCTGTCAAGACGGTGCCAATTGAGTCCATAAGTGCTCCAGATCAAGAGACTCTCGTAATAACCACAAGCCGACCATTTGCCACCCTTGCCGGTTATCTGTCAAAGGATGCAGCGGATATACTTGCGGAATCCTCTTTTGACGAAAAAAATGAAGTCGTAGCTCCCGTAGGGACAGGCCCCTTCAAGTACGATTCCTGGGTTCCCAAGGAGAAGATGGTTGCTGTCAAGTTCGACGATTATTGGGGGGATAAGGCCAAAGTGGATAAAGTGACATACTTATGCGTGCCCGAGGAAAAGACGAGGGAAAGCATGCTGAGAGCCGGTGAAGTGGACATTATCGGCACAATATCCCCTGCGCTCTCTAAGGTGCTGGCAAAGGACTCTGATTATGCAGTCTGCACCAAAGAAGAGATGGGCCGAGTACGCCATATCATGCTGAACACGAAGAACCCCTTCCTAAGCGATATAAAAGTCAGAAAGGCGATAAACATTGCTGTAGATCGCAATCTGATCTGCAAAACCATCCTGGAAGGTGTAGATGAACCCGCAGGCACTCCATTTTCTTCGGATCTTTACTGGGCCAACAAGAATCTTGAAATACCCTCCTACGACCCGGAGAGCGCTAAGTCCCTATTGGATGAAGCCGGCTGGAAGGATACTGATAACGACGGCATAAGAGAAAAGGATGGAAAGAGGCTCAAGTTCACCCTGTACACATACACCAGCAGGCCTGAACTGCCGACTATAGCAGAGGCGTTGAAGGATCAGCTTGGAAAAGTAGGAATAGATATCGAAATCATCGTTGATGCTGCAGTGCTGGAGCAAGCCAAAGAAGGAAAAGTCGACATGTATCTCGTCTCGATAGGCACTCTGTTGAACAGAGACCCCGATACATGGGCCAGCTATTTCCTGCCGGACTCAGCATACTTCGACTGCACCAATTATTCGCCCGAAGATGTGGCCAGTCTGGTTAACCAGGGACGCGAGACCATGAACTTAGAGGCGCGAAAGGAGATCTACGACAGGCTTCAGGAGAAGATCTGGGAGGATGTGCCTGTCGTATATCTGAGCTACTACACTGGCATCTCAGCAACACGGGCAAATGTGCATGGTTATGAGCTGAGCCTGATAGGCGAACCTCATCTGGAGAATGTGTACAAAGAATAAAGCAATATGAGAGCTGAGCCTCCAGTAAAGGTGGGGTCTCATCCCCACCTCAATCATGGGAACAAGATCTTCATAGCCGGTGCAGTTATGAATATAGGATGGCAGGAAAGAAATTTTTTGTCTGACAGTCAGCAGGTATGATATGTGGAAGCTCATCACCAGACGAATACTGGCAGCTCTCTTAACCCTCTCCATCCTTTCTGTATTCGTATTTTTGCTTCTTTATCTGGTTCCAGGTGATCCGGGTGAGCGCATACTCCAGGCAAGGATGAATGGAGAACTTCCATCATCGCGGGATGTAATCGATGTGATGAAGCACGACATGGGGCTCGATGCCCCTCCCCAAATGCTATATTTGAATTGGGCAAAAGGAATTTTTCATGGCGATCTGGGCTATTCTTATATCACTCGAAGGCCAGCAGCAACCATCCTCCATGAATCTCTCCAGGCCACAGCGGAACTTGTGCTCGTATCCCTCCTCATGGTCGTCATCTTTGGTCTGTCCCTCGGCATGCTCGCCGCATGGAAGGAGGATTCAAGGATCGATGATCTTCTCGGCTACTTTGCGATTCTTGGTATCTCCATACCCAGTTATGTTATCGCCTTCGTCTCCATCCTCATATTTGCCGTCGGCCTAAAAATCCTTCCCGTCGCCGGACGAAACGGCATTTTGTCCATGATCATGCCGTCTATCGCCCTCTCCATCGGAGGAGCAGCAATGCTGATGCGCATGACCCGCTATAATATGATTGAGGAGATGAGGCAGGACTATGTTCTGACGGCCAGGGCCAGGGGCCTTAGCGAATGGAGGATCTTCACAGGGCATATCTTCCGAAATTCGCTCCCCCCTCTGGTTACATATATCGGTTTGGAGCTGGGCGGGCTATTCAGTGGGGCGATCATCGTTGAAAATATCTTTGCCTGGCCGGGCATAGGCAGGCTCTTGGTGGATTCTGTGCAGTCTGGTGACGTTCCTTTGGTCCAAGCATGTGTTCTGGCCATAGGCGTGATTTTCATCTGCACGAATATACTCGTAGACGTCCTTTACACTTACATCGATCCGAGGATAAAACCAGAAGGTGTTTTGTAGGCATGCTCCAGCGAGATCTTGAGGCTCTGAGAGAGAAGATCTGTGACAACAAGAAACTGCACATGGGTTTTATGGTCATTGGTATTGTGATGTTCCTTGCGCTTTTTGCGCCGCTTGTTGTCCCGCATAATCCAAGCGCAATAGATTTAACAAACCGAATCTCGTCCCCGACATTGGAGTATCCTCTGGGAACTGATTACATGGGCAGATGTCTGCTGAGCATGCTCGCCTTCGGCCTGAGGATCTCCCTGATCATAGCATTGATAGTACTTATATCAAGAGTGATCCTGGGAGTGACTTTAGGGCTTATAGCCGGGTATTTCGGCGGCTTCTTGGACAGGCTGATCACCAGAGTTATAGATTGTGAGCTTGTCTTCCCGGATATCGTCCTGGCATTGGTGCTGGTTGGCACTCTTGGCCCCGGAATACCCAACCTCGTGCTGGCATTATCTATTGTGGGGTGGTCGAAGTATGCCAGAATCATAAGGAGCACAGTGATCACTGTCAAAGAGAAGGGATTTGTTGAAAGCGTTCGCGCGCTGGGGGTAAGTGACGGTTATATCATGTGGAGGCATATTCTGCCAAATTCCATAGCTCCCTTGATACCTGTAGCAACCCTCGGAGTGGGTGGGGCGCTCTTGAGCGTCAGCGGACTGAGCTTCATAGGATTGGGTGTTGAGGCAGGAACCCCTGAGCTCGGGATGATGATAAAAAATGGCTTCGCAGTCTTTCCTCGTCATCCCCAACTGGTGCTTATGCCCTCCTTGCTGATCATAGCATGTGTGACGGGTTTTACCTTATTGGGTGACGGCTTGAGGGACATATTGGACCCGAGAAAAATGCAGCATCTCCACGATAATATGATGTAAGATGCATGTGATATAAGGGGCTCTCCATTTTTTGACTGCGATTTGCAAGGCGACGAGGTCGAAGAACACATTATATCCATAAATCTGCGTTATATCCCATATCTTCGCAGCCATAGCCCCTGCACAGGAATCCGATCGTCCTCATGCGGAGCGGTTGCTACACCCATATGGCATATTCTCACAGGAGCACATAGCATATTTGGCGGCCTATGGTATTGGATCTTTGAGGCGGCCCGAAAACAGCTTCAAGTGCGCACTCCGCTGCAAGCTGCGGGCATTTGGTTAAACTCCCATGATCAGTTAACCCATCCACATGTGGTGAAAATCGGCATCTGATGAGGATTTCATTGG
>MVRK01000125.1 GCA_002067365.1 Methanosaeta sp. PtaU1.Bin060
TTCTTATCACGGTACCTAACGGTCTGGATATTTGCGGCCATGTTTCTGGGTATAGCCATAGGTTACAGCGCCCCTAGCATAACCCAATTCATCTTGAGCCTGCAGATCGGCACCACATCGATCCCTATCGCCATAGGCCTCATTTTAATGATGTACCCTCCCCTGGCCAAGGTCAAATACGAGGAGCTGGGGAATGTTTTCAAGGACAGGAAGGTCCTCACCCTCTCCCTGGTCCAGAACTGGATTGTGGGACCAGTCCTGATGTTTGCCCTGGCCGTTATCTTCCTGAGGGATTACCCCCATCTCATGTACGGCATCATTCTCATTGGCCTGGCAAGGTGCATCGCCATGGTCATAGTCTGGAATGAGCTGGCCTGTGGTTGCACCGAGTATTGCGCCGCCCTAGTCGGGCTGAATTCCATCTTTCAGGTCCTTTTCTATTCGGTGTATGCCTACATTTTCATCACAGTGCTGCCTGCTGCCCTTGGCATAGCCGAGGGAACTCTAGTTAGCGTGACAATCGCCCAGATCGCAGAAAGCGTATTCATCTATCTGGGAATACCTTTTCTGGCAGGTCTAATCACGAGATTTAGCTTGATCAAGGCCAAAGGAAGAAGCTGGTATGAAGAGGATTTCATACCCAAGATCTCTCCCATAACCTTGATCGCGCTGCTCTTCACCATTGTGGTAATGTTCTCCCTGAAAGGAGAGTACATTGTGCAGCTCCCCATGGATGTAGTGAGAGTCGCGATACCCTTAATGATATATTTCCTTATCATGTTCTTTGTCAGCTTCTTCATGGCCTACAAGCTGGGCGTGAACTACGAGAACACAGCAGCTCTCTCATTCACCGCCGCCAGCAACAACTTTGAGCTGGCCATCGCAGTGGCTGTGGGAGTCTTTGGCATCGCATCGCAGGAGGCTTTCGCAGCAGTCATTGGGCCTCTCATAGAGGTGCCGGTTCTCATCGGCCTGGTAAATGTTGCCCTGAAATTGAAGGCAAGGTACTATCCAGGCGCGTCTGAGAGGATATTTTGTGAAACTAGTGGAAGTGAGACAAATGCCCGGATCACCCGCTGAGGTAAAGCTCGTGAGCAATGCCATGGCCAATGCCACGAGAAGAAAGATCATGGCCATGCTTGTGGAAGCAGACAGAAAGCGCGAGGAGATCGAGAAGGCCGCAGGAGCCTCGATGCTTGACTACCACCTGCAGATGCTACAGCAGGCCGGATTGGCCTCGGCAAAGGATGGAACTATATCAATCACGGATTTCGGCAGAAACTTCATGGAATCAAAAGCCGAGAAGCCTGCAGAGGCGAAAAAAGATCTGGCAGGCACAAAACCCATCGAGATCGCCGAGGTCAGGCAGCTTCTCCCATGTATTGCAGATAAAACCAAGTTCAGGATAATCGCCAGAGCCGAGCCGCCGTTAGGTGGGGCCCTCAAGCTTCTTGAGCCGCTGTTTCCCAGGGCCAGATATTCAGAAAAGATCGGGGCGCTGATTATCCAGAGGGGAAACATCCTGATCACAGCCTATTCGACAGGAAACATCACCATGACCATGATCAGCAGCGAGAACGAGGCGAAGGCGATCCTGGAAGAGCTGAAGAGAACTATCAACGAAGCGATAGCTAAAGGCATCACTCCTGTGCCCCGAGAGAAGATCAAGGTCGACCATGCTGAGATCTACGAGTATCTGCCCAAGACCGACTGCAAGGTATGCGCAGAGCAGAGCTGCTACACCTTTGCGATAAGGCTGATGGGACGAGAGACGACTCTAGACAAATGCACCCCGCTCTTGGAGCCCAAGTATGCCACAAACCTTGAGCATCTGAGGGTATTGCTGGAGTACATCTGAGGATGAAGACCCTCACCATCATCCTCACGGACGGCCCATATATCTCCGAATATGCAGAGATCGCCTGCAGGATCGCAAGGGCGGCGCTGAAGAAGCATCAGGTGAACATCTTCCTCTATCTGGATGCGGTGCATATTCCCAAAGAAGGCCAGGCACCCGCTTTCTTCGCAAACGTGGGCGATCTCTTTAGGGGGCTGGCCAGGGATGGGGCAAGGATCGAGGCATGTCCGAGATGCGCCAATGCACGAGGCTACCATGAGGCTGAAGGGGTATGCGAAGATTATCTGCCTGGAATTAAGATCACAAGCCTTTACAATCTGGCGCAGATGCTTCAAGAGGCCGACAGGGTGGTGGCTCTATCGAGATGAGGTCGATCTTCTATCTCCTGGATGTGGCCCCTTACGGCAGCGAAAAGGCATTTGGCCTGCTCAATGCTGCCGTAGTGAGCATTGGGATGAAGGTGATTGTAGGTCTATATGCCGACGGGGTCTATCTTGCTCTCGCGGGGCAGGAGAGCAGGGCTCTTGGCGTTCCAAACCTCTCCGACATAATTTATGCCTACCCTGAGATCGAGGTCCTGGCTCATGAGCCTTCGCTGGTGGAGAGGGGTCTTTTCAACCGGGAATTGATTGAGAGGATCGAACTCGTCGATGAAGAGCTGTTCTTAGAGGAGATCCTGACATCGGAATCCATTGTATTATTATGAGGTGGCGGATATGAATGGCGGCGAACTTCTCGATGATTCAGAAAACACCACAAGGGATGTTTTCCTTCTCACGAAGCCTCCAAAAAGCGATAGAGCCAAGATATGCCTGCGACTAGCTGCGCTCTCGAAGAACGCCATTCTGTATCTCGCGGGAGACGGAGTTTATAATTTGTTGGGCGATGCTATCGAAGCCCTGCCGAGCGCGCGGATTTTTGCCTGCAAGGAGGATCTTGAGGCAAGAGGGGTTCAACCTGGAAGGATCGCGGAGACCCACTGCGATTTTTATGATATATTGGTGGAGGAGATGATGCTGGATGGAAATAGAATCTATACGTTTTAGATATGGTATGCTCTCAGCATCGTCTTGTTGGGATTGATCGCGGACTTATGGAATTGCGTACATCGGCTCAGCTCTCCTTTCAGTCTTTTCAGAATCTGGCATTTATCGGCGTTTCTCCATGAACGCGAGGCGGACTTTGGGCGATAAATCCTCCTCGCGGTATTCGCTATATCCAAGCCTTCGATAGAGCCGGATGTTTTCGATGCTTTTGGTGGCAGTGAACAATTCAAACCGCTCAGCCTCGGGAAATGCTGCCTCTATCCTGCTCATGAGCAAGGTGCCGATCCCTCTTCCCTGACAATCAGGGCGAACGATAAGCCTGCCAATCTGGCAGGTGCCGGAATCAAGAGCTGCTCTCACAGATCCGATGATCTTATCGGCAGACATCGCTTTCAGAAAGACCCTGGTCTCAAACTCGGACAAGATCTCTGGAAGGGTCTCTGTGAGCGGCGGGATGGTCCAGTCATCATTCAGCCTCGCTTCGCTCTGGTATGCCAGCTTCTGCAGCGCCAAGATTTCGCCAGCATCATCGGAGCTTGCTCTATCTATCGAGATGTCCATGCATTTCTCCAAGCATTGCCATCTGTCCGGCAGGCATTGCACACACGTCCAAACGAATGTCTTTGCATTTCATATGCGCATCGCCTTTTCTGGATATCTAAAGGGATGCACCTTCTTTTTCAAGCATTCCCTTGAAAGCCTCCATTGACGACGAGGCAAGATCTATTATCCTCTATTTATCATCAGCTTTGGCAAAAATCGCCCTGTCTTCCTTTGATAATCAATGTACTCCTCCCCGAAAATATCAATCATCATCTCCTCCTCATACTTCACAAGGTACTGCCATATTGGATGCAGGAGCACGGCCCAAAGAATAAAAATGTAGCTATTGAGGTAGATGGCCAATCCAAAATCGAATACTGATAAAAATGTGGCGTAGAGGGGGTGGCGGACATACTTGAATGCCCCTGTGGTGCAGAGCTTATTGCCCCTGTCAGCCGCGGGTAACGATTTAGCGCTCCAAACGATGATGGCCAGTGTCATAAGACACGAGATGAAGAATAATGAATTCAAGAGAGACTGGTTGTTCGATATGGGAGGAAGATCGATTTGCTTGTTGATCCAGATGGCAACGAAAAGAAGGACAAGGCTAATCAGCACTCCAACGGGACCAACGCCAAAGATCTTACTGAAGCTTGTGGGTTTCTTTTCCATATTTGTTGTCTCCTTGAAGATGCTATTAGCTACCTGATGTGCAGATCAGCGACATGGCTTTTCCACGTCCACTGAAGCGACTGGCTCGGTATCTCCTTCGATTTGCCATGCATAATGCTCCCTTCTCTTCTTGAACCACTGGTCAGGTCCCATTTCAGTGATGAGGTCGAGGTGGTAATCCAGATTCGGATGGATACGACGCAGTCGATCGAGAAGACTGCACTTCCGGCGGTCTTCGCAATCCCAGCATCCTTTCAACAGCTTCCTCTGAACGCAGTCTCTGACCTCACAAGAGGACTTTCCGCCGCCTTGCCTGCACGGGACAGGACAGCGAAGCTTCTTGATCTGACGCAGTACTGATATGAAGGTAGGGTAGTCTTCGAAATCCTTAATATTTTGGGCGGATTTGAGTTCCGCGTATTTGTCGAACTGCAACTGGTCAAGCATCTGATCAAGTCTGTCGACTAGCGCGAAAAACTCTTCATGCGATGGTATGCAGTCAGCGCAGCAGAGGCCGCAGTAGGCGGTTAGGTTCTCGTCCATATCTCTGGCAAATTATCGAACAGTGGAATCAGCATTAACTACATTGAGTCGCCGGGATAGTTCTTCGATTCATTTGCAGCCTTGAAATACTCCGCGTTGCCTGTCTTGAATAATCCATACCAGGCTTCCAACATTGGCGTTGCATAGATGTCGAGGCGCTTGAAAATATGATACGCAAAGTCCACAGGAGCCGTCCCCGGCGCGGTGATGAGATTTTCATCCGTGAAGGCTGGCGCATCTTCGTATAGTTCCGCCCCGCGGTAATGTGTGGCGGCCAGATATTCCCGAGAGTTGCTTGTATGGCGGCGAGTGTCAAGCAAACCCCCGCGAGCAAGGCCCGCGGTAGCGCCACAAATCGCCGCCACAGGTTTGCCGGAATCAAGAAACATGCGGGCAGCCTCGACTGCTTCACCGTTCTTTCCTTCATCCCAGGTGACTCCGCCAGGCAGAATGAGCAATGCGCTGTCTGCTGGGGAAAGCTCATCGAGGGCCATGTCGGGCTGAATGCGAATCCCGCCCATGCTCATGACCAGCGTTCTTTTTAGCGCCACGCTGCGGACCCGGAGGCTCCCTGGATTCCTCTGAAACTGAGGATTGTTTATCCCTGCTATAGCATATCCCGACTCCCAATCTGATAGACTGTCGAATACGAAAAGATGCACATCCTGTCGTCGCATTTTGACCTCCTTTCTTATCACTATTACTCGGCTTTCATGCATATAGTTTAGCAATCCTGACTATGGACCTCATGGGCCAGAGCATCCAGGGATTTTCGAGACCTGATGAATCCACCCTAATGCTGCATGCTTTTTGAGTACAAATTTATTATAATAACTCCAATAATTATTAATGCTATCCCAAGGACAGCAGGCATATCCAAAGTCTGCTTATAAAATGAATAGCCTATGATTGAGATTAATATTATTCCTAAGCCAGACCATATTGCATATACGATGCCAATATGAACATTCTCCTTCAAAGTCAATGAGAGAAAGAAAAAAGCTATTCCATATCCTATAATAACTATTATTGACGGAATTATTTTTGTGAATCCATCTGATGCTTTTAAGGCAGAGGTCCCAATAACCTCTCCGATTATTGCTATTAATAAGAATAGCCATTGCATCCTATGATCTCCTCCAGCCTAGCGTGCTGGTCATCATCATTATTAAACAATCGCATGATGAACATGTGTGGCAGCAAAAGATCAGCCGCATTCCTCGTGGTTTGGTTTGGCATGTGATATGTGCGTTCTCTCTGCTCAATCCGATCTCTTCCGGCCTATCATGAGTAATATGGAGAACCTATTCATCTCCCCAGTGACGCTCGGCTTCATCATTTCTGCTGCATTCATATCCCGAATATCATCAAATCCCGCTTTCATGAAGACACCTTTCAGATCCGCCCGATCAAATCCGAAATGAAATACCCCTGTATTGTCCTCGTGAAATTTGCCGCCATCCAGGTCCAAATCGGAAATACACAGATAGCCACCAGGGGCCGTCACTCTATGGAATTGAGCAAAAAGAGGCTCCAGGTCCTTTATATGATGAAGGGTCATGTTGCTCATAACAAGATCATAATTGCCTGTCAGGAGATCGCCCTTGTCAAAATCCACGAGCACAGTGCTGATATTATCCAGCTTCAGTCTTGCGATTTTCGCATCGAATATGTCAAGCATGCCCTGCGAGCTGTCGACCCCCGTAACAGAACGAACAAGCGGCTGCAATCGGAGAGCCAGCAGTCCTGTGCCACAGCCGAAATCCATGATATCCATTTCGGGCGTGAGGGCGATATGCTCTGATATTGCACGGGCGACATCATCCGCCAACTTGAGCCTGGCAGGGTTCTCGTCCCAGGAAGCCGCCTCTTTATTAAAGTCCCGTTTTTCATATTGTTCGGAAAGCCTTTTGTTGGCAATGCAATCATCTTTCAATTGTGTCATGACTATCCTCTACCATTCTTCCTGGCTCATTTTCTTTTCGCTCAACAGTTTAGGATGGCAAACATAGATGAAACCTGGAACCGAAATACCAAATAAGTGTCTTAAGTTCTGACAGCCATATGGTCCGGAAAAGAGCTGGTCCAATTTGATGGGCATGCTCTCTCACTGAAGATCCTCTGTTATCCGCCGATCCCGAATGCTCTTTGCATTGCGATTTTCTCACTATTCCGAGCGAGCACTATCCGTCACATGTAGGACTGACGTCTTCAGCCTCCTCAAGGCGCTGGAATGTTTTGGCACTCTATAATATGGCGGCGGATTTCAGGCTCCTTTTCCTTCCTCCTCACCTGCTGGCTCATGGGTCGACGTTCCAAGCCATACGTTGTTGAGTACTTTATTATTATCGCGGAAGAAGGTGATGTAGAGAGGTTTTTCGCCGCGTAGCGTCTGATAAACATCCTTGAGGTGATCGGAAGACATCAAAATGTCCACGTAATCCGTCCGCTCTGCAACTGAAAAACTCGTCAGGCCGGGATAGAAATGAAGCTGAGCAAGCCTCTGGTTATTCTTGTCATAAAGACTGATGGCGGCAAGGCGGTCGCTTGATCCACTCTTGGACTGCACGAAATTGAAATCAATCTTGTACGAATCCACTCCCAATGCGAAATTCGTCTTAACAGTCATAGTTCTTTCTCCTCTTCGTTCTTGTGCCAATTCAATTCCGATTTGCTTTTTTGGTTGAGCAGTTTACATGGTTGAGAGCCACACCCGCATTCGGCTCAGGTAGGCGAGCATGCGAGGCGTAACTGAAACCTGGCGGCTGAGAATAAATCCTCATCGAATTTAAAAATATCGGAACTGTTCTATCTACAGATTCACTATCCGAATTTAGCCACATTCGCCCAAACAAGCGTTAGCCTCTCATCGGTCTTATCGATAAAAGGATCAAGCCCATGCTGTAGATGAGATGCCATCAGAAAACAGTTAAGGGTTGTCTCCAAGAATTGTTATTGAAGCGCTGATTACTTTTCAGCGCTCATTATGCACACTGACATTTGGGACAATAATAGCATGTCCCTCCCAAGTAGGACATCTTCTCAACCTTCGTGCCACACTCAGGGCAGGGCCGTCCTACTGTCGCCTTGTCCATTATTCGCTTGTATTTGCCATGACTCCCATATAGATCTGTCTCGTCGTTTCTGCCGCCCTGCCGTATCGCTTCGGCCACAGTGTTCACAATGGCCTTGTGCAGATTCCTGATTTGATCCTTACTCAGGCCTGCAGCCGGCTTCTTTGGATGGAGCTTAGCCCTGAACATGATGTCCTGGGCGATCGAGTTCCCGAGTCCGGGTATCAGTTGATCCTGAGTGAGCAGCCCTTTTACAGATCTGCTTCCTTCCTTTGAACATTCTTGGATGAGCGCTGATAGGTATTCTTGGCTGAACTCCGGGTCCACTGGTGTGAGCCTCATGCATTTGATATATTGCCGTTCCAGCTCAGCTCCTTTCTCATATAGTTCCATGGCTCCCCACATTTGGGTTGTGGCCGAGAGAAAGCTACCATCCTCGAAGTGCAGTGAAAGATGATACTTCTTTGGCAATCGTGACCCTGATTCATGCAGCAGAATCTTGCCGCCGCACTCACCAAAGACAAGAATATAGCCCGGCTGTACTGGAATAAATAACCATCTTCCTCTGGAATAGGCCACTCCTGTGGTCTTTCCTTTGACAATAGCGGCAAACTCATCTGGTTTTCGATTGTACCATACGAACTTATGCGGTGAGTTGCCTAATGATCCATTGACGATACGCTTGCCTGAAAGGCTTTCGGCCATTTGGCGGGCCAGGGTAACATACTCTGGAATCTCAAACATGTTAATCTCCCCATGGGAATCTTGATTGATCTATGATCGCTATTTCTTTTGTGCTACGACGGCAAACTCAGATGCCGTTTCATCAAACGGCGTGCCTGCAACATCCGCGTAGAGTTCTTGCTGTGTGAAACCTGCCTCCTCAAACTCACGCCACAACGACTCCGGAGTGAAGTATTGCAGCCAGTTGTAGATTGTTCGGGTTCGCGCCGATTCGACTATGGTGTACTTGTCCAAAACCACCTTTGCGTCGTCGTACTTGAAAATGTTCAGGAATCCATGGTACTTCTCCCTAGACCAGAATCCATCGAGAAGATTCACGCCGTATGAGGATGCCTCATCGCGTTGCTTGAACGCATTAAGGGAGTAAACGTCGAGAAGGACGGACCCGCCTGGAAGAAGCAGGGAGTGGAACTTGGCAAGCATAATCCTCCGCTGTGATGGGCCGAGAGCGCAGAAGTCGCACATGATCATCAGAATAAGATCAAAACGGTTTTCTGTTTCGAAATCCAGGTAGTTCTGGTTTACGTATTCAATGTTCAAGCCAGCCTCAGCCGCGACTTCACGGGCGTGCCCGATGGAGCGTTTAGAGAAATCAATACCAGTTACGCTTGCACCAACCTTTGCCAGCCGATTTGCATATAGCCCGGGGCCGCAGCCGAAATCGGCAATTTGGGTATCGGTGCCGATACTGAAGCGGGACGCAATCCAATCCACAGATCTGTCAATGAACTCGCCTCTCCGGGATGATACATCGATATCGGAGTTGAGATGGTAGGCGAGCATCTGCTCTGAGGTATGTTCGTCGGTCCACAGGTCCGCAGCCGTGTAGAACGCAAATGGCTCAGGTCGGCTGTTGATTTCCTCCAGCTGGGTAAACATGTCTTTCATCTCTCTTAACAGGATATAAGAATTATCGCAGGTGCCGCATTTCCCGAGATCTGTAAGGCCCATCCGGCACAAAAACCATAATCCCGCTCTTGGTCTCACGCATGCCGAATGCACAGGCCAATTGCGCCATTGTACTTTCTGGGCAGTGAGAATCGAGTGGCATCCGAACGAATCCAGTTCACATTCACGCCTGCTGATTTGGCAGCATCCTCGGCCATGGCGAGCATCTCAGTGGACAAATCCAGCCCTGTGAGATTGTAGCCGCGCTTGGCCAATTCGATGGAGTGGCGTCCCTCCCACATCCGACATCTAGGATCGAGCAGCCAGGTTGCAGCGACAACTCCTCAAGCAGGAAATCCACCTCGGGTATCGTATTCTTCGTGAAGACATTATCCTCGTAGACTGGTGCATGGCAATCAAAAAACGATTCCCATGTTCTCTTATCTGTCATATAGTCACCATCTGTTGCTTCGCATGAATACATCTGAATGGATACATAGGTGAAAAGTGTGAAGATATAAATTCATTCTTGCAGGTCTGCCTAGGAAGCTGAAATCCAATAACAGGAGATACTATATGAAGGTGGGCACAGGGGATTTTCATGGATTGCTCAATTCAAACATAAATTAAAATAGTATGAAAGTAATCTAGAATTCAGAGAACTCGTGAGTCCTGATTCGGTTGGCATATCGGCCTTTGATGGATGAATATGCCTAATCTGATATAAAAAAGAGGTTATACATGTCGATATTGGCACCTATAGGGATAATTGTATTCAGCGGCGCAGTGGGGGGCGTCATAAACGCCCTGGTGAGCGATAATGGGTTCATCAAGCCAAGGCAGGTGCAGATGGAGAATGAGATCATCATCCGGCCAGGCGTTGCGGGCAACATCCTTCTCGGAAGCGCAGCAGCCTTCATCTCGTGGGGCCTTTACGGGGCCTTCAGCAACGCCGTCGTCTATGGAGCGGTCTCGGGACCCGGCACTGAGGAGGTATCCGTCTCCATATCAAGCATAGCTGGTGCCGTCCTCGTGGGAATCGGAGGGGCTCGCTGGCTCACCAACGAGGTGGACAAGAGGCTCCTTCAGACCGCAGCGGCTGCAGCCGCAGCCTCCAAGGCGTCCTTCGACGATTCCCAGAAGATAGTCATCGCAACGCCTGCCGAGGCTTTCAACATCGCCAAGAAGATGTACCAGGAGTGACGAACCCACAATCTCGGATGAGCAGCTATGATCACAGAACTCATGCCGCAAATGCAGGGGATGTCTGGAAGCACTTTCTCCTGATGGAGGTGGCCGATTATTGCCTGCACAATTGCGATGGCCTGAGTTATGCCGAGAGCCACGTGGGCAGGCCCGATTACGCCCTGAGCATCCCCGGTGAATGGGAAACCGGCCTTGGCAGGTGCTGGCAGCATCTGCCAGATCTGCAAAAGTTTCTGTTTTTCAGGATTTTGGCGGACCTGAACCGCCAAGGCCTGAGGCTCTATCCTGGTTCAGCCCGCCTGGTGCTGGAGGCGTCCAGGATTCAGGGCCAAAGGCTCTCTGCCGATCTCTGGGACATCGACCCTGGTGTTGCTTCTTCATGGGACGAAGCCCCCGTGGCCAGCTTTCAGGAGGTGAGATTTCACAGGGGAGACGGCTTTTCAGGTGTCTTTGAACTCTTGGATGTCTCCTTTGGCGGATTGCTGCTGGTTGATCCGCCGCATCTCGATCCTGCGAGCGCTCTCCTGGCGGAGAGGCTGCTGGGCAGGGCGGAGGAGAGGGGCTGGGTCGCTCTCCTCTGGGAGATGATGGGCGAGCGGACCTCACCCGAATGCAACTTCGAGGCGTATGAGCTGGAGTTCAAAGGGGCAGGTCTCTCCTGCGGAAGATGGGCTGGCGCAGTCGTAAGCCTGGCAGGCGCTGATGGCGCTCTGCGGCAGCGCCTCAGGCGAAGAATCGAGATGTTCCTAAAAATCATGAGACCCACAGGAACCTTTTAATTCGAGAGAATCCTACAAAACTCGATAGATGCGCAATGCCCACAAGCTGAGCCTGGGAATCGCCCTGCTGATTGCGTTCTACAGCGTAATATTCATGATCCTGATGAGATATGAGGGTCAGCTGCAGAGCACCAACCTTATCACAGCAGTCTATTGGGTGATGACCACAATAACCACCCTGGGTTATGGGGACATAGTCTTCAGAAGCCAGATCGGCCGCTTATTCAGCATCTTCGTTGTCCTTTCGGGCATCTTCATCCTCTGGGCGGTCGTCCTGCCGCTGATGATAACGCCAAGGATCGAGAACCTTGTGCGAACAGCACCCAGCTCAGCTCCCAAGAGGCCGGAGGGCCATATCATCATCTCGGGCTACAGCCCTATAGTGGAGACCTTGACCGATAGGCTTTCCCTGCTCGAAATTCCCTATCTGATCATAGAGCGCAGGGAAGACGTAGCCAAGACCATCTTCAAGAGCTATCCCACCCTGTGGGGGAACCCCTCGGAGCGCGGGGTGCTGAAGAGGGCAAACCTCTCCGCCGCCAGGCTTCTCATCGCCAATGAGAGCAACGAGCTGAACTCGGAGGTTATCATGACTGTGCGGGAGGTCTCTGAGATAGACGTAATAGCCATAGCGGATGACCTCACACTATCCAGATTTCTCAGCTATGCAGGAGCATCCAGAATAATCTCTCCAAAAACGCTGCTTGGAACCTTCATAGCCCAGATCACATCCCCTCCGAAAAAAAACAGTTTCCCTGGTGCCATTCAGCTCTTTGGCGATCTGAGGCTGGTCGAGCTTCCAATTAACCCGGTAAGCGAATTGACGAGGAAGAAGATGACAGTGGGCTCCACAAAGTTCACGGGGGCCAATATCGTCGGGATATGGAGACGGGGGAGCTTTCTCCCATGCCCAGGTCCTGACGAAGTAATACAGTCCAACTCGGTGCTCATGGCGGTGGGCGACATCGAGCAGCTCTCACGCATCAGGGATCTGACGCTTGGCCCGCGAAAAGAAGGCCCCCTGATCATCCTGGGGTATGGTGATGTGGGAAGGCGCGTGGCCAAGGTGCTCGCAGATTGCGGAATTCGTCCTCTGATTGTGGACAGACATGAACTGAAGGATATGCCCTTCAGGCACATCACAGGGGATGCGACTCAGGAGTCCAACCTGATAGAGGCAGGGATTAAAGAGGCTGTTGGGGTCCTGATACTCCTCAACAGGGATTCGGACGCGATCTATGCCACCCTTCAGGCAAAGAACCTCAACCCGAACGCCTTCGTTGTGGTCAGGGCGAATAGGGTCAAGTCGGTTGAGAGGATCTACAGGGCAGGTGCCGACTATGTAGCAGCGGTGCCCATCGTCGCGAGCCACATGCTCGCCAAGATAGTCCAGGATGAGCAGGAGGAGCTGGATCTGCTCTACGAGGATCTAGAGCTCAAGCACCTCAAGATCACCAGAAGATCAAACCTTGTTGGAGTCTCCCTGGGGGATATGAATCTGCCCGATAGGTTCGGCGTCAGGGTTGTGGCCTTACAGAGAGAGGGTATTGCTACCGCCGCGCTGGATCGCGAAACAGTTATCGAAGAGGGAGACGAACTGGCCCTGATAGGGAGCCCCGAGGGACTAGAAGCTTTCAATCAGGCCTACGATCGAAGGCCCTCGCTGAAGAAAATGCTCAAGTTCCCCCGATAGTCGCGAGAGAATTCAGTTAGATGGTGCGCCCAGCTGCAATCCACCAATATTCATTTGGAGCATTAGGAGCCCGAATTCATGCAGGGGTGCATCTGTAAACCTTCTCATCGAGATCGGAGAAAGAGGCGGTCAGAAGAATGCTGAGGTGGAGATAAAAAGAACGAGGTCGTGATAATCGGCCTTCTCAATCGAGTCGCGCACGGCACTGCCGCTACAGCGCTCCGGATTGAGCCAACGAGTCGAGAATGCCGTGCCATGCCAGGGATCAACCAAAACCTTTTTCATCTGTTGCTCATTCGAGGGATGGGATGAATATGTCTTTGACGGAGTTGGTGGCGGCAGTCCTCGCGTCCTTTGTCCTCATCGGATTGGTCTTGTTTTGCATCACCCTGGGTGTTTCCTGATCTTGAGAGATCCATCATGGCGCCCCTGAGGACTGCGGTGGGTTGCGATCTTAGATACATATGCTCTCCGGAAAGACTGGTAAGCGCTCTTTTCTGCGGTCGGCAAGATGATGCTCCTGGGATGGGATATGTGCCCATCCAATGCAAATCCTTATTAGTAATACTAATTATCAATCCTAAAGCGAGCTCTGCTTACGTTTCAGACCTCCTACATCAGGAAAAATATCAGAGCTCGCAAACCAAATCACCGATGGCGACTGGAGGAATGCCACAGGAGAGACAAAGTACGGCCGCCGGTCCGCCTTTGCAAGATGTACTTTTTAATCCGCCTTTGCGTGAGGTACCTTCTGGCAGGGCGAGAATCCCCGCAGAAGGGCGAATCTCGAGATGTCAACGAAGCCGTCGCAATTCATTAATAATATTATCATCTCACCGCTTCTGCATGACTGGAAAGGCTGCGAATCAGTCCGAAGGCGGGATCGGCATAATCGGATGCGGCCATCTGGGAAGGTCCCTCGCAGAGGCGCTTATCGATTCGGGCTATCCAAAAGAGATGCTGCGAGTCTCATACGGCGGAAGCTCTTCGACGCTTGAGAAGATAAAAAAGGCAGGCCTGCTTGAAAATATCTCCGACAACTATGAGATCTGCAAGAGCTCTGCCGTGATCTTCATCGCAGTCAGGCCCCAGTCGGTTGAATGTTTGAGAGGCCTCTCTTTTTCAGGCAGCGCCCTTGTGGTCTCCTGCATGGCCGGCATCTCAAGGGCTTCGCTGAAGGAGATGCTCGGAATCGACGTCTTCCGGATGATGCCGAGCAGTCCAGATACAATAGACAAAAGACTGGGGATTGCAGCAATCTATCCTCGTGATGATGCTCTCCAGGAAATCCTCTCCCTCATGGGCCTGAGAGTCTATGAGCTTCTGGACGAAGAGCTCATGCACGTCTTTACAGTTGGGGTATGCCTGCCCGCAGCTCTTCTCGTCGCAGAAAAAATGGGCCTTGACCTCTCCCAGTGTGTGCACGATTTTGGCCGGAAGTATCCCGATTTCGAGGAGATCTGCTCATGGGCCAGAGGCGTTCGGCCCTCTTTTTATTCAGATGAAGCGCGAGATGAATATATCAGGAGGACGAGCACAAAGGGCGGAATAACCGAGGCCATGATCGATAGCCTGAACTCCGGTTGCACCTTTCTGAGAGCCATCGAGAGGGGCGTCTCCCGGAGCAAGGAGATCGCCTCTAAAAGAGGGCCCGCCCTTCATTTGAGGTCATGAAGGACACTGTGAAGTGAAGACGGACGAGAACCGGCAAGAGCATACCATCAGACCTGGCGCGCTGAAGAGAGAACCAAAACAAAACTCAAAAGAGCTGGATCATATGCTTCCTGTCTCAATCAGGTTCAGGTTCTTGAAGATATCTGCGGCGAGCTGCGGGGAGAGCTTGTAACTTCTGCAGATCGCCAGGACTCGGTGAAGTTCGTCTCTCTCCATGGACGCCGTGTGCTGAGCAACGTGCAGCATTGCACCCTGGTATCCGCTCTCCAGGAGCGCCTCTTTTATGGTCACCAGAGTCTGGTCGTTGATGTGTATCCCTGTTGCGCCAATCTTTTTGACCACCTTTGCGCTCTCTTCATCGAACTCGACGCCCGATTCGCCCGAAGCTGTAGCTGCCTCTTTGACAAAATCCAGCGCCTTCCTGGAGATGCCCTTCATTATGAGCTCTGAGGCGAGCCTCTTCAGCGTCTTTCCCTGAAGGATGGCTTCCGCCTCCAGCGCCCTGTAGGCATCCGGCGTTATCTCAATTCTCGTGTATCTGGTGCTGGGCATCTGATCGACACCCCTCTTTTCTCTTGAGAGCTTTTATTGCTTAATGTGGCTCTGTACATATTAAAAGACTACGATATGCCTGCGGACATCTCCTGCGAGACCCGCAATTAGGTGATAAGAGATCACCGTCTAAATAATATTGGCCGAGACGGCTCAGCGAAAAGAAATAAGGCCTCGCACCCACAAGATACCACCTTCCAGCTCCAACCATCTCGATATCAGGATCCGATTGATCGCTCTCAGTTTTTTCTCGCCAAAAAAGTTGATGCAGCAGTCGATTCTAGCCGCAGCCGCAGCCACCTGCGCCTGCAGTCGAACTCGTGGAACCTCTTGATTCAGCGAAGGGATACATGATGTTCTTGTATCCTGCGAGGTTCTTGTCGCGCCGATCGGTGGAGTAACGGGATAAATCTATCATCGACGATTGTGGCGATGGCGAGGGCTCACTTATCACTGATGCGTTCACAGTTGCATTCACTGATGAATTATTCATGCCTGTGCCGCTCACAGATGAGCTATTTATGGTAGTATTGCTCATGGACGGCTCACTCACGGCTGATGTGCCGACTGCAGCCAAGGAGCCGCTCGTATCAGAGTTGCTGTCTATCATTATTGGCATAGACGCGCTTGAGCCCGAAGATCTCATCAGGTTCAGCTCACCCATGTAAACGACTGTCTTTCCAGGAGTCCACTGGGCGCAGGCATCAAAGGCTGCAATGACGAGAAGAAATCCCAATGTCATGGCGATTATCTTCAGGGACATTCTCAATTCGTTTCGCCTCCTGCTTTCGATCAAACCACTAAAATCGATATTTTGCTCGAAAATAAGATAGGCTGTGCCCCGGTCGGGGCACACCTGATCAGGGCTTCGGCAGCACCTACTTCGGTGGCCAGAAATCCTTCATCCAGCCCACGATACGGCCGGAGTCTTCTGGGCCGACCATGATCTTGGCCTTGCCTGCAAAGAGATCCTCCAGCTCGCCGGAGAACTTGGCAGCCATTCCGGGCAGAACCATTGCGGGATACTTCTGATCCTCCCATTTAAAGGCAGCCTCGTTGAAGGAATCCAGGATCTTGGTTGGGGTCAGCTGGCCGCCAGCCACAGACGCCTGCACGCCGATGCCATCGGTGTTGATGGCGATGATATAGGCATCGATGCCGTTGGAGGCGATATCCGACTCCACCGTGTAGTAGGTCAGGGCGAAGTTGGTGGTCAAGAAGACCGGGGACTCGGCTCCAGGATTGCCAACCTTGTAGATGCCGGGCTTGACCTGCACGGGCGTTCTCGGGTCGGTGTAGATGTTAAAGCGCAGATGCATGTCCGGCATCATGCTGTAGGCCTCGAGAGAGTGCTTGATCATGATGGCTCCGCCGCGGATGACGAAGGCAGCTGTGAGCACGGACTCCCAGTAGGCAGCCCTGACTGGATCCTCGGTGGTAAGCCAGGCATTGATGGGCAGCACCATGGTTGGATAGGCTATATCCCTCTGAGCCTCTTCCACGGCGGCTCTGCGCAGGTTGATGAAGTTCTGCAGCGTCTGCTGCAGCATCTTGCCGTTGGGTGCAGTCCCCGGGTCCAGGATGAGATCGGTGAGACCCATGCCAGCAAATGTGACTGCCATGGACTTCAGGGCATCCAGATCGAATGGAACGCTCAATGTTACTGGCACCTTATAATCGAAGGCAAGCTGAGCGACCTCCTTCCAGTTGTCCTTATTGGCGGCATAGATGAGGGGCTTGGCCTTGGCCGCGACCTCCAGTCCTGCCTTGAGAACTGCCGGATTGAAGGAGCAGAGGATGAGTGGAAAGCCATTGCAATTGGCCATGACCGTCTTGACGCAGGCCGCGAACTTGGCCGGGTCATCAGTCACAGAACGGACTGCAATCATCTCTACGCCCTGCCACTTGCCGATGTAAAACTTGCGCCAGGTGGTGATCTTCTTGACCCGCTCCACGAGCTTGGCCTCATCCATGTTATCGGATACATCGTAGGCAAATGGAGGCTTGTTGAAGAAGGTCATCTGATGGCGGAACATGACGTCCTCGCCGCCGACCTTGACTTGCCTGTCACCCACGCCGATGTAGACCAGCTTTAGCTCAGGAGCGACGATGGTCTTCAAGGCAGCCAGCTTCTTGGCATACTTCTTCTCATCTATGAGCGGTGTGCAATCCTCTACCTTCCGGCTTCGTGCGATCAGGCCGGCGGCAAAGGCCATGCAGGTCTCCTCTCCGCACTTCTTGCAGTTAGTTTGCGGAAGCTGCTTGTAAAGGTTAAGCGGGCTTGTTTCCTTCATGTCTCTCACACCCCCATCTTGAGCCAGGCGGAAGTGTCGGGCGTCTTGACATCAATCCTTCCCATCAGGGACTGGGTGATCTCGTGCACGTACGCAACGGCCAGAGGATGCATCATCATGAAGATGTCCACACCGGCCATGGCCAGAGAGTACCCTGTCAGTATCTCCCAGATCGGGCCGCGGAGCATTCTGTCTCCCCAATCGGAGTCGTCCTTATTGGGTGAGCGGACCATCCAGGATTCTCTGACTCCCCAGGCGTTGGTGGTGCCGGAGGACATGGGGAATGTGAGCTCCTCATCGCCTTTCAGAGCGCCTAGCCGGATTCTCTCCATGTTGGAGTAGGCGAAGTCCAGGCCGTAAGCGAGAGCAGCGGTAGTTGGGTCCATGACGATGGACTCTCGCGGAACGCCTGCTACCTTCATGAGCTTCCTGTTCAGCTCCTTCTGAGAGTTGATCTCGAGCTGTGTCCAGGCGAGGCACACGTGTCCGTTGTCTACGCAGGCCTTGCCTATCTTCTCCCAATCCATGTTCAGGTTGGCGGAGGCGATGAGAACACGCTCCCCCTGAGCTACCTCTGCAGCCTTGGAGAGCACTATTGGATCCTTGTTGGGGTTGCCGGATCCGCCAATGCAGATGGGAACATCCACTGCCTGCAAGACCTCTTCTACGGTCTTGACAGCATCCTGAGCAGAGGTGTCCTTCAGAAGCGGGTCTGTGCTGATCAGGTGGACGGTTACCATGTCGGCTCCAAACTTATCGACAGCCTTCTTGGCCCACTCGCCTGGACTGTTGATGACATCCTCATAGTGCATCTTGACAGCCTTGGCCATGCCGATGGGCATGTCGAAGACGTCCATGGTGATCTTGGGCGCGTGGGGCATGGTTGCATCCGGGAAGAAGGGCATCGCCTTCTCGCCACCCAGCTTCACCACGTGACCACGGCTTCCGCCATCGGCCTTTGTGGCTCCGATGGTGACCTCCTGGATCGGGACCTTCCATGACTTGTCGGTGCCGACTGCGAACTTGGCGCTGGCCAGAGCTGATGCCACCTTGAAGGCGGGCACAGCTGCAGCGGCCGCTGCAAGATCTTTCGGAGCCGGAGCGATGGCTGCAGCGGTTGCCACTGGCGCCATCAGGTTCTCTACAGGATAGCCCACGGCCTTTGCGAAGTTCATGAGCTGCATGGCGATCTTGGCTGCCTCCTGCCCGAAGTAGTAGGCAAAGAGCGGCCCGACGCCACCGGCACCTGCGTCTATCTCAATCTCTATATCGCCCTCGATCTTGACTCCCTCGAGGGACTGAACATTCATCTCAGATAATGTCTTGTTCAGGTCAGATAATGTGATCTTTCCTGCCATTCAAATCACCCTCATAGGCCCAGGTTCCTGACCACTTGCACCATCTCCTGGATGGCAGGCGAGTCGTCAGGCAGGCCCATCAATGGATCTCCCACTAAATCGAATTTGGCTAGACCCTCGTCATAGGGAATGGTGCCGATAACCTTCAGGCCGAGGCCTTTGGCATTCTCCAGGACCTTCTCCCTCCGGCCCGGCGTGACCTTATTTACGATCACATACAGGTTCTTATACCGCAGCTCGATCTCCCTGGCCAGGTCGCGTATGCGCTCGCCCGTGGTCAGCCCTCTTCGCGATTCATCCGTTACAACGATGAGATCGTCAAGGTCTGGAATGGTCTTCCTGCTGAAGTGCTCGAGTCCTGCTGGCGTGTCGATGATTACCAGGTCGTAGTTGGCAACAGTCTTGTCCATGATGCCGCGCAGGAGGTTGTTGACAAAACAGTAGCATCCCGAACCCTCCGGCTTGCCCATGACCAGAAGATCATACCCCTCCTCCTCCAGGAGAATCTCGAAGAGCTTGGATTCGAAGAGGACCTGTTTATCCGTTTCCGGAGGCGTGCTGTACCTGGCCTGCTGCATGAACTCCCGCATGTCGCCGATGGTCTTCTCGGCATGGATGCCTAATGCATCAGCTAGGTTGGCATCAGCATCGGCATCGATAACAAGCATACGGTATTTTTTGGGGGACTTCTTAACCAGGTACCTGATGAGCATTGCGCACACGGCAGTCTTGCCTGTGCCGCCCTTGCCGGTTATCGCAATTATCTTTCCCAAGGTTCTAGCCTTCTTTATCTTTATTTCTTAGCTGCTGGCTTGCTGGCGCCCGGCTTGATGACCACTTCAGCTACGTGCACTGACGCGCCACGCAGCTCGATGGTGATGCCTCCCGAGCCGCCTGAAGCGGGCATGGCGAAAACTGGTGCTGCGGCGCCTGCTGGCGCTGCTGCTGCAGGCGCTGCTGCCGGAGCTGCCGCCTTAGGCTTGAGCTTAAGCTGGATCTTCCCTGCCATAATTTCTCCCTCACTCTGAATCTATATCCATTAGCGTTCGCACTTTTCAGTCCGCGTCTCCAAAAAAGGAGAAGAAGGCGGACTCTACTTGGCGAGTACCACCTTGTCTATGCTTATCTTGGCATCCTTCAGCACCAGCTTGATGCCGCCGGCACCGCCTGCGGCCATCATTGGTGCTGCTGCGGGTGCTGCGCCAGCAGCGGCGGCCGCCGGGGCCGCTGCTGCAGGAGCCTTGGGTTTCAGTTTTAGCTGCATGGATTTAACTCTCCTGATTTTGCTCACTCGAGCACGCCGTCTTCCTGCAGAGCCTCGACGACCTGCATGAACTGGCCCTCGGTCAGGCCGAGTTCTGCCTTGACGGCGTCAACGTTGATGTCTCCGCCGGTCTTCTCGATGAAGGCGATGACCTTCTCCTTGTGCTCGTCGGTGACCTCGTCAAGCTTCCAGCCCTCGGTGATCTTATTGTTATCGACTGGCCTGACGACACCGTTGACCACAGGATGATCGACCTTCAGCAGGAAGGCCTTGAGGGATGCGATATCCTTGGCATCGTCCTCAGTGGCGATCTTGGGGAACATCTCCTCTGGAATTCCTGCCTTTACTCTCTCCTTCAGGTTCTTGGACATCCAGACGATCCTTCTCCAGCCTCCGTCCGCCTGGAGGAACTTCGTGGAGAAGTAGTACAGGATACCCATCCCAAGGAATCCGACGACCTGCTTGCCGCCGCCGGTCTGGCCTGCCATGGTGGAGAAGGGCAGTCCGTTGGGGGTCGCGCCCTTGAAGTCGCGGTCGGCGATGCCGATGCCGTCAACCTCGGGCATGTAGAAGCCGATGGTCTCGAAACAGCCGCATGATGTGTGGGGTGAATCGAAGAACGTGTACAGCTTCATGACTGAGTACTCGCCGCCGGACCTCTTCTCTGCCATCTCATTGATGGGCTCGTACTCGCCTGCGATGGCATCCTTCAGTCCTGTCTTGGGTATCGGGAACTGGGGCCCCTCTGGGTCCACCTTGGCTGCAGCGCGGCCATCGAACCAGGTGATGGCTCCGCACAAGGACGGCCTGTCGGGTGTGACGACGCAGGCGCTTGTGGG
>MVRK01000126.1 GCA_002067365.1 Methanosaeta sp. PtaU1.Bin060
GCTGCTACCAGAAAACGGGAAGATCATGGTCTATGGCCGTTCAGGGGGCGGAGTTTTAGTCCAACAGTATTTGGACAAGTATGGAGATCATGTATCCTGTGCTTTGATTGAGGCAAGCGGTAGCCCGAATCAGGCAAGAGTGCATAACACCACCTTCATGAAAAATACATATAATTCGAACCCGAGTCTTGCGAGCTCTTACTTCGCCCTGTCGCAAAAAGGAGACGCAGCTCCATCCATGGCATTCATGCTCTATATGATTGGCCAGAGAGGAGATACTGAATTGCAGAAGAAAATAGCTAACAGCAAAATAGAGAGTCTTTCCCTGGTTGATAGACTCACCTATCTGAAAAACTGGCTTGTACCATCCAACAATTTTCCACTGGTATGCCTTCTGTTCAATGCGCCAAGAGAGCTGGAGGTCAAGGTGCGCTTATACGAACTGATAGCGGACGATCTGGAAGACTATTATCCGGCATCTCATCAAGAGGTCTGCCTCGGATACGAGTGGGCAAAAGTTCTTCTTGTCGATTTTATTGATGCCCGCAAAGAGGGCAGTATTCACACGATGCAGATATCACCGAACCATTCGAGCTATAGAGGAGAAGTTATGGTGTGGTCGGGAACTGCAGATCAGGTTTTCTCAGTTGAAATGGGGCAGTGGCTCAGCAATGCTTATCCCAATTCCAGACTGGCTGTATTTAATGACAGCCATCAATTCCAGAGAGATCAGGATTATTATCGAGATTTCAGAAGAGCATTTTTTACAGCTGGATCGAACTCATCAGAGGTTCAGGCCTATTTTGAGGACCCCAGACAATTAAATGCAGAATCTAGAAGGATTTCTCTATGAAATATGCCGAGGTCATGACACGTAAATGGATTATCTCGATTGCAGCCTTTATCGCAGTAACGATAGCAATATTAACCGCAGTTATAACAAACTCCTCTCCTGCGGGTTATGCTTTTGATGTTGCCGCCTCAAGCGATGGCTATGTTTTTGCCGTAGAAGGGCACAAAGGAATGAAAGTATTCAAACTAGACTCAAATAAACCTGAACTGGATATGGTCTCAGTCTTGCACCCACCCGAGGGGCTTTATTTCAGGAACATCAAATTAGCAGGCAATTATGCGTTTGTGGCATCTCTTTCAAAGGGAGATGATCCCTTATCGAGAGGAGAGCTCGTAATGATTAACATTTCAAATCCATATAAGCCAGAAGTTTCGGATATCAGCAATGATGGTGCAGGCTTTGGGCTATTCATAAAGGATAATTATGCGTATGTAGCTGCAGGTCAAGAAGGCCTTCACATATATGAGATCAGAGAACCGCCATCAGTAAGAATCGTGGGCAGATGCAAAACTCCAGGCACGGCTTGGGATGTATGGCTTTCAGGGAATCATGCTTTTATCGCGGATAATGAAAACGGACTGGCAGTGGTGGATGTTTCCAGCCCTGCCTCACCTAAATATTTAGGGCAGGCATTATGGGCAGAAAGGAGTTACCTCTTTTCCATGGGCCTAGAGTCCGGGAAATATTTGATCAACGGAACAATAGTCAAAGAGATATTAAACATATTTCGTCAAAATGATTTTATTCTCAATGATTATGATTATATTGTTAAAGAAAATGATAGCTATTGGGCAATAATGGAAAATAGATCAAAACGCATAAGCATCGAAAAAGATGAAGAACAGCTAAATGTTTACCTGGAAGATCCCTGCGCGGAAATCGCTCGCGGTGAAGGGGACTATGTATATGTGGCTGCTGGACCGCAAGGCTTGATAATAGTAGATGTATCCAATCCGTTAGAACCGAAGGTAATATCTCGATTCAAATCTGGGAATAATGCCTGTGTAGAAGGATTGGCCATAAGAGATAATCTTTTGTATCTGACTAATGGGAACGAAGAAGATTCGAAGGATAATGGCCTTCTAGTAATCGACGTGTCAAATCCTTCAACTCCAAAATTAATCGGAAAATGTCCGCTCTCCGGATGGGTCGAGGGCGTGACATTATTCAAAGACGAGGCCATCGTAGCAAATACATATGCAGGTGTAGCGCTAATCGATATATCAGACGTTAGGAATCCTGTCTTCTTAGGTAGGGCGTCTTAACTGTAGCAGTCCTGATATAACCAAGATTGCTAGATCGGATCGCTGTAATAATTGGGTGTGATGTTATTGGGCGCAAAATTAGCCACAGCTATAGCCAGCTCAACTATTCAGGGACCTTGAAAAATCTCTTTATGCATATGGGTGGCCCCGCCTTCTTGGAACACTTCTTGAAATCCACTGCTCCGGTAAAATTCAATAGCTTTCAGATTTATCACTTGTACCGACAGTCTGAGATGACGTATGCCATGTGCCAGAGCTTCATGCTCTAGCCGCTTCATCGCTTGAGTGCCTATTCCCCGCCGTTGATAATCAAATTTAATTCGAATTGAATTTATAAATAGACGTTCTTCGTTATTAATTTCATTGAACCAGAAATAGCCTATGATGAAACTGTTACTGTATATGGTTTTAACGGTGCCTACAGAGATCAAATTTTTAATAAAACATTCTTCATAATTCTGATCCCGAAGTGCTCCCCAAGTATATCTAATAATCTCGCTCATATTTTCCTTTGTTATGGCAATAATATCAATGATATCACTATTGGTCATATCTCTGAATCTACATCGCTCCCTCCAATCCATACAGCTCTCCATACGATTGACATATAGATAAAGATAATTGTAAAAGATATGCCAACCATTAAGGACCAGCCCCTCTGAATGTCAAAGATTTATATCAGTTAGTAAACTTATATCGCAGTGAAACAGATGCCCTAATTATCTGTTTCAAAAAAAAAAAGAACTTATGAATGTTCTATCCTCATTGCAGGAGCCAAGAAGAGTACTACTCCATGAGGTCCGCATGGGAATCCCAGATCTCTAGCCTTGCCGAAAGCCATCTCCGCTTCAGATTCACGACCAAATGCTTTGAGGATTAATCCTTTGTAATACCAGGGTCTATAATTGCCAGGGGATATCTCGCTGGACTTATTGAAACACGAAAGGTCCACCTCATACTCTCCCTGCTGCTGGAGCCAGCTTTTTCTATGAACCACTTTTTTGCTCCTGCTAGCACATTTTGACTGTTCTCCAATACTTCCGTATGTCGTCAGCTCCTAATCATTGGAAAATCATATCGCCTTGTCGCTTGCTTTCTCCGGAAATCCTAGGAGTTCGAGCGCCCTGTTCCTTATCATGATCATATCTCGATCCAGCGATGAACCGTCGTCTTCTTTCATATCCTTAACGTAATTTAAGGTAAATGCAAGCTTGTCATTAAAGCCGATGCCTCCCAATATTAGTGAAACGAGTCTGACTGCAGGAGGAACGAAAAACATGCGATCGAGCCTAAGGCAGCCGTAGGTCTCAGGGTAGTCCAGCCGCCCAAGATTTGTATTGAGGATAGGCAGAGTTCTGTTCTTGCGAGAAGCGGAGATCTTGAACGCAATGTTCGTTGTGTCGCGAGCAAATGCCGAAAGGTTATTCGTTCTTTCGAATGCCTCTGGAACGAACTGCATAAGATGTGCAAAACAGAAACATGCGTCTATCAATGTAGGATCAAAGAGTTCAAAGTCGGAGCCACCTGTATTGAGCCTCTCTATATCCTTGTGGATTATCTTGTGGATCTCCTGCGCATTTTCCCATATGGTTTTTTCCTGGTCATAGGCGATTGGAAAAGATGAGGCTCCAATAAAATAGCAGAATGCCGCTCCAACCTTCTCCCGAAGGCGCCTTCGCAGATCATATGGGATGCCTATCATGTTCTGGTCCGCAGGGAACGGACCGATGATCTCCTGATACGCTGCCATGAATGCAACAGTAGTTGCTGAGATAATGGTGACGCCATTTTCCCTGCATTTGGCGACCAGAGCGGATGTTTCCTGAGGCTCGAGCTGAAGAAGGATGATTTTATGCTGTGTCTTTTCCCAGTATGCCTTATGAACCTCAATAGAGTCAGCCTGGGAGAAGTAATGTGGCCTTTGCCTCCACTGATGATTGAAATCATTGATGGCATCTTTTCCGACAGAATTTGACGGGGATGGATCTTCATTGCGATGGAGGTAGCCCGCGCTCAAAGGCGGCTCTATGACCTTGATCTCTTTTGCTGGCTCTGCATAGAAGCTAAGAATATCGCGGATCAGGTTTGCGAGGGCAACCCCATCGCAGATGCCATGATTTGAGAATGCGATCAGCTCCGAAACCTCCTGCGAATACACGAGTACAAACCTGATCAAAGGTCCAGTTTCCAGCTCAAAAGGTGCCAGATGTTCCCGTTGGATTTCATCGACCCACTGAGTATCCGATGATCTTGGTGCTGTACGAAGTATGATCTTTGGAACATTATCTGTCGAAAACCAGGCGTCATGCTGGCTATCGAAAATAACTTTTGCCCCTAGCAGAGGGTGCATTCTTCGTGCCGCATTGATTGCACGTAAAAGATCTTTCTCCGACACGTCTCCCGCAACACGGGCTGCCATAGATACATTAGATTGAATGTTCCATAGAAATATCCTCTCGAAATTCGAGAGACGGCGCACACAGCCAGGAATACCGGCACCATTGCTCTTTTGTTCATCAAGGTGCATCTTATCCCCCAAAATTCGTTCATTGTTACTCGTACATGCACAGTCTGTCCGGCTCATTCGACCACCGCATGAGCAAACAATAGTAGACTGCTTACTGCCCTGTTTTCGTTTTTTCCATGGAAATAAGCTCTCTTGTAGTCCTCACTGGTCACATTGCAGACATGGGAAAATCCGCGCTTTGCAAGGAACTCTTCGAGCAATCCCTCTTCGATGCCGAACATCAATGGCTCTCCAATCCGCGCCAGGTAATCATGAGCAATTTTCCCCACTTCCAGCACAGAGCTTCCATCGACTACGGATTTCGGATAATAATCGAAGATTATGGCACTTCCCTTGCCCGAGTTCTTCGAGATAAAGTATAGTATTCTGTCTACTGTCTCGGGCTGAAGATACATGAGGAGCCCCTCCATGAGGAAGAGAGTTTGCTTGGATTTATCGTATCCAGCTTGTAGCAGCTTTTCGCCTAAATTTTCCGTCATTAAATCGAGCGGAACATACACGACATTCTCTCGAACAGCGCCAAAGATCTCCTTGATCTTCTCCGTCTTCACTTCTTGAGTGACAGGATGATCAACCTCGAACACCCTGATATTGTCCTCGCTACCTAGACCCTCGATCCGATACGCTCGGGTATCGTAGCCTGCCCCAAGAATGACCAGCTGCGAAATCCCTTTGTCAATGGATGTCTTCACAAAATCATCAAAATATCTGACCCGCGCCCGAGTTGAGTTGCCCAACCCGAGAAGAAGCGTCCCAAGATCCCCGAGACTCTCGAGCATTGCCTTTGCCTTCTGTGGGTCCTTGTTCAGTTCCAGCACCTCTGGAGATACGAAATGGATTGCATATGGGTCGTAACAAATCCTCTCATCCTCGGGCTTTTGCGATTCATCAAATCGATGGCCTGCAACTATTGCAGCTGTCTTGCTTCCTGGACCGGCTCTTTCCAATAACTTATTGGATATTTCAAATAATTTCGTTGTGCTTGTCGGTTTTTCCATTTTCATCACTGATCAGCAGTTATACACAAATGTATTTAAATTTTTCTTTCATATAGGTATAAAATGGTTTTCTAAGCATATATTTAAAAAATTCGCCTCCAAAAACATTCAGATTTTATAAAACACACCTCCCAGAATTCCCATATTCTCCTAACCGTGCCAGAAATAAGATAATAACAAAATACTAATTTACAAGTTTAGGAAAACTTAAATTTGAGAAAACTCTAAATTGATGCTCATGGTAGAAAACAGCACTACCGTACAGGATCTCAGCGCCATAGATGCTCTGACGCATATATTCAACCTGGGACTATCCCAGAAACCTCAGACTGCCTTAGGTGCCGCTGGTTACTATATAAATTATATTAAATTATTTCCTGCCAATTTTGAAATGATCCTCAAGTTGGTCAAGAAGGACATCCCCGGTTTTAGCGGCAGCCGTTTGAGGTTGGGCCGCAGACAGCTATTGATCGATGGAGTTGTCGCCCAGATGCTGCCTCTGATAGAATATGAAAGGCCGATATTCAAGAAGGAATTCGGAAGAGAGCTTCTGCTGCCTGCTGATCCCAAGACAATCTGGGAAACTCACAAAAATATGCTGGATAGAGTATATATAAGCAAGCCTGAGCCAGGGACGGGGTTAGAAGGCTACTTCAATAGTCTATCGAAAACGTATAATGAGAAATTCAGTCCTGCAAGTATGTACGAAAAGCTGGGAAAGTGTATGGAAGAGCGCTGTATTCCCATAAATTACAGTGCTCCCTGGATACTGTATAGCCTTCTGAGCAATGTGAACGATGGCAGCACTGTTTACATGATGATGAGCGGCACAAGGGCATTTGATGCCGTTCATAGGGGCTATTACGAGGGCATTTTAAGGAAGGGTGCCGGCATCGATATGCTTCTTGGGAGAAGAGATCAGAGACAATTGAACTACATAGGTGACTTAAAAGAGACTTATGATAAGAACCTTCGTGTCAGATATACACCTGTTGAGAGCGGTGGAACAAAGAGGATGGCCATCCTGGATGATCTTTTTGCATTGGATGCCAGAAAAATACTGCCTCAAACAAAGAGAGAGCCCTCATATATAGGCACACTTTACCAGGATAAAGACTGCATCGCCGATATTAAAAATACCTTCAAAGATATATGGGCCATAAGTCATGAGATCAGCTTAGAGGAGATAAGAGATATCAAGCCACCCTGGTGGAATCCTCTGAAGACCAGACACCCCCTCAGATGGTAGTACTGCAGCAGTCTTTTTCAGAGATTCAGATGCTTCTTTGACCTCTGATGCCAGAGCCCGAGAGATCAGGGCTGCATCTTCGATTCGGCCTCGATCATTTAGGGGCGGGGGCGCTCGAAGCAAAATGGTCGGGCGAAATCCTTTTGATTATTGTGTACTATAGTGTACTATGGTTAACTGCATGGGCGCATCGAGCAAGGATAACGCCGCCCCCGCTTCGGTATCCATTGGTGCCAAGATCGGGATCGCAGAGGCGAGGCAGATACGAGAGTTGATCGAAGCCGGGTTATTCCTCAATGAATCTGACTTCGTGAGGGACGCCATCAGGCACAGGCTAGCCGATATCAAGGTGATCAAATGCCGGGATATTGATTACGAGACCGCCAAGAAAGAGGTTGCTGGCTATTTCAAGCGCATGGGAGAGGCATATCCCGATGAGGCTGCCGAGGATCTGGAGCTGGATTTCGACCTCGTGATGAAGATCACCGGGGAGCTGCGAAGGGACGGCACACTGGAGGAAACCTGATGGATTACTACGAGGAAGGAGATGCAATCCATGGCTCCAGAATCTATGTCGAAACGAGGAAAGTTGAAGGGCACAGGGTAATAGTTAAGACAGGAAGACACAAGGCCCAGAGCCTGAGACTGATTGATAATGCCAAAGCGGTCATCGTAAAAAAGCTGAAGTATGCCGGCTGATTCTGCAGCCGGGCGCGCTCCCGTCAAGCGGCTCTGCCGCAGTCGTTGCCCGCAATCCGGCGATGGCAGTCTGAGAATAAGATGGGAGAACTCCCATCATCACGATCAACTAAAGACATTTCCCAGCTATAAACATACGCCGTAGCTTCAGGAATCTGACGAGGTAAGCCTGAAGGAGGTACTTGAAGCGATCAGAAAGAAGTTGAGGAAAGAGATCAGGATGAGAGTGAAAGAGGCGCTGAGATGAAGAAGAAATAGTTGCCTGAGTGACACCATCATGGCTGAATCCCGGCGTGGTCTCGTTTATAGGAGGCAACTCAGCACCATTGCGAAGAACTGGAATGTCAGCACTAATAAAAAGATAAATGCTGTTCGCATCATCTTGAAGTGAAACCTATCGTCTATTGCACGTTGCGTTGTGTACATATACCATCATTGCTAACATTTAAGTACTATCAGAGGGATTAGGCATATTCGGTGCCACTTTGTCTAAGATAAATATCCTGCCAGAAGTGATCCTCATCACCAGTATGCTGTTTTGCATGCCCGTCTTGGCTTGGGGAGATTCATGGGATGATGGATCAACCCCGAAATTGAAGACATCAAGGGGTGTGGTAGATGCTGCACTACCAGATAATGTGATGGTAACTTCATTGAATGAATCAGAAAAAAATAGAATTGAAGTCGTTACATATATGTTTTTAGATATGACCAAATACTTTGATTATATCAAAGCAGACATAGATGATAACGAGAATCTAAAAATATGGTTCGTTCCCGTGAAGGCGAACATAACGCTGAGAGAAATTACCGCGCTTATTGCTGAATACAGAGCAATAGTTCAATTCTATCCCACTATATCAGATGCATATTTCTTCCATGGAGAGCAGGGCGATGAAGAAAGCTGCCTTTATTGCCTGAAATCTTGGGTGTCGTATGGCGATATTAGTGATGAGGAAGCTTACGAATTAATAATGAAGGTCCAGAGAACCTCCAAGGAGTGTAACTGTTCAGCCCACTTAAATCGGTCATCGGATGACGGATTTACTTTGAGTTTAATAAACAGGAAGGCGAGAGATTTAGCAGCTTCTTAGGCTCTGGCGATCAAAATCTAGGACCTCCCAGACTACTTTTCCAGGGACTTGTTGGCAGCGGTGGCAGCCGGGCCCGCTATGCGGCTCTGTCGCAGTCGTAGCCTGCGACACAAGGCGGCGGGCCAGCAGTTTGAGACGCGGAAGGCGAGATCGCTGCGATCAAGCGCAGGATTCCAGGCGTGCGTCTACAGAGATCCATTGAAGCAAAGCTATATCCTTTTAAGATTGTTTATCTCTTGTGGCGGAAGTCGAATGGCACTCCCCAGTCCAGAAGCTTCGGCAATGGAAAAGAACAAGGAGAATGCGGTTGACGAGTTCGTTAAAAGAGCCAATGATGCCTACGGAGACCGCATCAAGAGCATCACCATATTCGGATCGGTGGCCTGAGGGACGGCCAGAACGGATTCGGACATTGACCTGCTGTTAGTGGTAGATAGAGAAGACTTTCGGCTCAGGCGAGAGCTGATAAGAATAGCCTTCGACACTGTCAAAGTCATATCAAACAGTGACTTCCAGACGCGCAAATCCTTTTATTTCCTGAAAACTCCCTCGCAGAGGGAGTAAGGACAGCAGAGCTGCGGTTGGAGGCTGCCCAGCATCTGCTGATAATGAGCTACTACGCCTTATTCTGTGAGCGAACTCAGTTGTCACGCGACTGCCCCTAACCCCTTGCTGTGGGAAAGGGTTTCAAATTATCTAATTATGTATGCAATACGATTAGGAAGAAGGGATGTGACTGGAAATCACTCGATTTCTTGTAAGCTTTATGCAGGAAGTGATTAACCAACAGCAAAAGCTGATTCCTATGAAAGAAAGAATAGCTAGCTATTTATATCAAAAGACTAGCTGAAGATAAGAGGCTAAGGGATGAGGATATTATTTGATACAAATGTATTAATCCATCGAGAAGATGATCGAGTTATTTCGTCGGACGTTCAAGAATTACAGCAATTATTAAACAGAATCGGTGCTACTATATTAGTTCATCCGTTATCTTTAAACGATTTAGAAAACGATAAAGACACTTTACGCAAAGAGAGAGTATCGTCTAAAATAAAGACGTATATCCCTCTCAGAAGCTATCCTGATCCACAAAACCCTGAAGACAATAGTTTTATAAATGCAGTAGGTATTGATTATAAAGGAAATGATAAAATCGATACAGCAATATTGTACTCAGTATATAAAAATGCCGTAGATTTTCTTATAACTGAAGATAGAGGGATCCATAAGAAGGCAGAAAAAGTCGGACTTGAGGATAGAGTTCTGCTAATTGCCGATGCATTACAAACCTTTAGAACATATCTGCCTGTAGATGAATTAATATCTCCACCAGCACTAGAGAAAGTACCTGTTTATACACTCGATTTGAGTGATCCTATATTTGATTCGTTAAAGGGTCAGTACCCAGAGTTTGAATCGTGGTTTGAGAAAATTTCACGTCAAGGAAGGGAATGCTGGGTATATTATAGAGATGAGATTGGAGACAATAAGAAAATAGGTGCATTGCTTATATATAAAGAGGAAAATGATCCAATTGATTCCCAACCTCCACTTTCTAACGAAAGACGATTAAAAATTAGTCTTTTTAAGGTAACCTATATTGGCCATAAAATTGGAGAGTTATTTATTAAACTAACAATAGATTATTGTATAAAGAATAACATCGCATCTATATATTTAACGCATTTTACTGAAGACAACGATCAACTTATCGAGTTAATATCTCAGTACGGATTCATGAAAATGTCCGTCAACTCTAGAGGCGAAGATATTTTTGTAAAGGAATTGGTTGTAGATAGCGAAATACTTAGATCATTAACGCCATTAGATATTACTAGGCAGTTTTATCCAAACTTCTACGATGGACCTAAGGCAAAGAAATTCGTTGTCCCCATCTATCCTCAATATCACAATAGGCTCTTTACAGACTTCTTGGAAAGACAGCCAACTCAGGAGGAAACTTCGGGGGAAATTCTTAGTGAGGGCAACGCGATCACAAAGGCATACCTATCCCATTCGCAGATAAGAAAAATAGATCCGGGTGATATACTATTATTTTATCGCACAAGCCCAGATCAAGAGATTACTTCTATTGGCGTAGTTGAATCGGTCCATCCTGGCACGTCAGACAATGAGGAAATAATGAAACTGGTAGCGAAGAGAACAGTATTTTCTAGGAAAGAGATCGAAGATATGAGGAAGCCTTTAATCATTATTCTATTTAGGCACCATTTCCACTTAGAAGATTATTTAACATTAGATGAATTAACCGACCTGGGTGTTTTGGCTGGAGCACCACAATCTATATCGGAGATATCCCACGAAAACTATTTGCGTATAAAGGACATAGGACATATCGATGGACGTTATACTCTCGATTAAACCTAAGTATGTCGATGCAATATTACGAGGTGAGAAGAAATACGAATTTAGAAAAAATATATTTAAAGGAAAAAAGATAGATGATATCTATATATATTCAAGTTCACCTATAAAAAAGATAGTAGCTTCATTTACGGTAAAGAGAATAATAGAGGATAGGCCAAACAACCTCTGGGATAAATTAAAGGATTATTCAGGTTTAGATGATAAAGAATTCTTCAACTATTTCACCGATAATGGCAAAGGATTTGCCATAGAAATTGATAATTTAGAGAAGTTTAAAAATCCGATCGATCCAAAAACCCTTATTCCTGGATTTACGCCGCCACAATCTTTTTGTTATTTAGAAGCATCTCTACTTCCAAAAAATAATATTAATAAATCTAAGGTAAGTCAAAAGAATAATTTTCAACCTACGAATAATCACACTAAGCAAAGCTATCAGGAAACGCTTTTTAAGTATAATAAGATCGCCCTAACTAAATAATAAAAGATATTAGCGCCGAGGGTGAGATTCGAACTCACGAGACCCTTGCGAGTCACCAGCTTTCCAGGAGTTCTCTCCAGGCTGGCGCCCTACCGCTAGACGACCTCGGCACACTTAGCGCTTTTGCGGCTTTGCAGCCGCCGCGGAAGCATCTCTCTCTGCCAGCTTCCACGCTTTCGGATAGGTGCCCGGCTCCATTATTACCCTTTCGGTCTGAGCGACGATTCCAGTCTTTGTGGCGAGCATCTCGCGGCTCGTCAGCTGCGCCACACCAACGCCCACCGCCTCTCCTTTCAGTGTGAAGAGGGCGACGATATCCCCCTTGTTGATCTCCGTCTCAAGGGCGAGCAGCCCCGGGGCCGCCAGGGGCGCTCCGTGGCATATGGCATCCACTGCGTTGTCGGCGATGGTAAGACGTGGCAGGTGCCGCAAGGCCGCCTCGACCGGCTGAACTGCGCGGCGCAGCGGTCCCTCGTCCCCTTTCTCCTTCCAGGCCACATAGGCGTCCTTCAGCTGGTGCAGCGTCACGAGCGTCCCGTCCTCCCTGAAAGGTCCCGACTTGGTGCGGCGCAGCTCCTCCATATTCGCCCCGACGGCGAGCGCGAGGCCGATGTCGTAGCAGAGCTTCCTGATGTATGTCCCCGCCTCGCATCCGACGCGAAAGAGCACATGCTGCCCCTCGATCTCCAGGACATCCAGATAGTAGATCGTGCGGGTGCGCAGCTGCTTGACCACAGACGACTTCAGCGGCGGCTTCTGGTAGATCACTCCCACGAACTCGCCGCATACCTCCAGGATCCTCCTGCGCGGCACAGGATGGTGCAGGCGCATGAGACAGATGTACTCCTTTCCTGCCAGCAGAAGAGTATCCATAACCCGCGTGGCATCGCCGAGCAAGACAGGCAGAATCCCCGTCACCTTCGGGTCGAGAGTGCCGCTGTGCCCCGCCTTAGGGACATCAAGAATCCTCTTCACCCAGGCCACCACCTCGTGGCTCGTCGGCCCCGAGGGCTTGTCTAGGTTGATCGCCCCGAGGCGCAGGTGCATCTCAAGGCTGCGCCCCTCAGGCGGCAAGCCAAAAGAAGGATCAGTCTTGCCCGTCCTCTTCACCAGAAGGGACCTCCTCTTCTCGGACGGGAGCGCGCGTGCCGGGACGGCGGCCGCAGCAGGACTGGCTGTATTTGCACCCTCAGTCTTATCAGTGATATTGGCAGTATCGGCAGAAATGCCAGAATCCGAAGGCTCAGCCGACCTCATTGTCCCTGGCTCTGGCACGCCCTCGCTGCCGCCAAAACTATCGAGAACGTTCCAGCCTCGTCGAACTTTCCAGTGTCCACAACCAGGTCGTAAACCGAGAGGTCGCCTATCTCTATGTTGTAGTACATCTTGTACCTGCGCGCCTCGCTCTCCTCCCTCGCCCTCGTCTCCTGTATCGCATCCTCCGAGAGCTTGGACTCACGCTTCGCAATGCGCTCAGAGCGCAGCCGCAGTTCCGTCTTGAGAAGCACCCTCAGATCCGCTGGGAGAAGATGTCCCGATAGCCTCCCCTCGAAGATCCCCTGCCCATCCTTGGCAAGGGCCTTCTGGGCGTCATCTATCAGGTAGTCTATCTCGGGACCCTTCTCCGCCAGCCGGTTCATCTCCTTCACGGAGACTCCCCTCTCGCTCGCGATCTTCCTGAAGAGCTCCCCCGAGTTCACCCACCTGATCCCGAGCGCCTGAGAGAGGCCGCGCGCGAGGGTGGTGGTGCCAGTCCCCGGTGCTCCGCTGATGGTTATTATCATCCTTTTACCGTTATTCCGTTATCCGAAGCTCGTGCATACATTTCCTAGCTCATGGCCCCGATGTTCAGAGCCTTGCGAATGATCTGCGAGACCGGCAGTGAGCAGACGAAGTACCAGTAGTACCAGAACAGGATCGGCCCCATGATAGTCGCGTTGATGTCATGCGTTCCCCAGAAGGGAAACGTCATCGTCATAGGGTTCTGCGAGATGTAGTTATAGGCCCATGCAAAGATCGGAATCGAGATTATGCCTATGTAGAGCATCGGCTTGAACTGCATCTGCATCATCTTTCCCTGCTCTGAGACCATCTTCATCTGCTCAGCCTGCAGCTGCTGCTGCCTTGTCTGATCTCCCGCTAGCTGCGCCTCCTTCATATCCCTCTGAAGCCTCTTCATCTTCTCCTGCTGCCTCATCAGGAAGTCCCAGTCCATGGTGTACTTCTGAATCAGGCTGGCATATAGACCAGTCACGGCCGCGAGGACGAAGAGCACCACATGGAAGGGCAGGATGGCCGGCATCCACTCCAGAGCATAGCCTGTCGCCACGCCGATCAGGTGCCTGAGATCTGCGCTGACCATTATCCCGAAAAAGAGGAAGAAGCCGACTGCAAGAGCCAGGTTATCCAGGGTCTTGGTGAGCCCCGTGCTCATGTGGTCGCTCCGAAGAACTTCTGCATCATCGGGTACATCTCCTGAATCTGCTCGCTCGCTATCTGCTCATAGAGCCTATAGACGATTGAGACTGCCAGCAGTAGACCCGTTCCTCCAGCGCTTCCGAGAGTTCCAAGCATTGTGGCGACCAGGGTGAGAAGGCCGATGATGAAGCCACCTATCACAGTCACCTTCGGGATATATCTCTCCATCAGCCGCTCTATTGAGGCAGGATTTCTCCTGTACCCTGGAACCTGTAGCCCCGAGTTGTGTATCTTCGCTGCCACGCTCTTTGCGCCCATCCCCGTGGTATCAATCCAGAAGATGGCGAAGATGACGCCTCCGATGAGCAGGACGGTCGCATCGGTTAGCACATGCAGGACTATCTGCCAGTTTTGAACCGGCAGAAATCCCAGATCCACCATGCCCGCGCTATTCTGAGAGACCATGCTCGGTATCCAATCGCTGGGACCATGAAGCGGTGAGAGGTAGTACATGAGCCCCGAGACCGGCTGAGGCGACGAGCCGCTCAGAGCCGCGCCTGTGGTGGCATCGAACCTGGCAGTCGATATGAAGTTTCCAAGGAAGCTGGAATAGCCAGTGTAAACCGTCGTCACTCCCTGCCCAGTCACAGTAGCTGTGTTGATCGCGCCGATCTTGCTTGCCAGCACAGCCCCTACCATCTCAATGAATGCCTGCACAGACCTCACAAGGATCATCGGCAGAACTGATGCATACACCAGCTTCACCGGGAACCTCCCGCGAGCGCCGCGCACACGGCTGTGGGCGAGTGGTATCTCAATCCTTGTGGCCTCCACAAGCACTACCAGCAGGATGATGATGATCGTCGTGAAGAGCGCGAGGATTCCGCCTGTGACGAAGATGAACCTTATGCCCTCCGCCGTGAAGATGCTGTCGAAGCTGATGAGCTGAAGCCTGATGATATCTATCCACTTGGGAATGATTCCCACAGGCAGTCCAGCGTCTCCAGTGGCAGGATTGATGAGGCCCGTCACAATCTGCTGGCTGATCCCGGCAACAATGAAGAGGCCGACTCCTGAGCCGACGCCCCATTTGGAGACTACCTCATCCATGTAGACTATCAGGGCTCCGCCCAAAAAGACCTGCAGGAATATCAGCAGAGAGATCACGCCCGTTGCGACGCCCAGAGTCGTCGCAAGGCCGGAGTCCGGAAGCAGATATCCGCCCAGGACCTGAGGCAGCGCCTCCACTGCTATCATCACGAAGACCAGCATCTTCTGAGTTCCCTGGTAGATCGCCTGGTCACGGGGCTCGCTCAGATTGAGCTTGACGACCTCTGCACCCACGAGAAGCTGCAGCACGAGGGACGCCATCACTATCGGCCCGATGCCCAGAAGCATCATGGAGCCAAACGACCCTGCGAAGAAGGCCCTGTACGCTGCAAAGGCATCTACGGATGCCTGCGAGAGCCCGAAGAGGGGGATGTTCCCCAGGGCAAAGTAGAGCAGCAGCACTACAAGGGTCCAGCTCAGCTTCCTCTTGAAATGGACATGGCCCTTCGGCCTCTCCACCGAGGGGAGTCGGCGCACGAAGGGCTCTATCGCATAAAAGAAACTGTGCTGGTTCATACCACTACTGCTTGACCACCAGCAGCCTCAATCTTGCTCTTGGCCGCAGCCGTGAATCCAGCCGCGCTCACGTTCAGCTTCCTGGTGACTCTGCCACGACCGAGCACCTTCATACTGCCCAGTTCCAGGGTTCCCTCAGGGCCTGCCATCTGGTCCAGCACGTCCACATTGACGACCTCCTGCCTGGGAGCCCAGGGTTGGCGGGTGAAGCCGTGCCTGCCCATATCCGTGCCGAGAAGTACCGAGCGCATGAAATGGTGCTTGCACTTGCCCACATCTCCCCTGCCGCCGCGAGAGCCGCCTCCTCGGGCATTCTTATGCTTCCCGTGGTATGTGCGCTGTCCTCTGCGTTCTTTGGTCTTTGGTCTAACCATGATCCTACCTCATCTTTTTGATGAGATCCGCCAGATCCTGGCGGAATCCCAGATCTCCGCCCTGCTTTGCGGTCTTCTTGGTGGTCCTCAGCCCCTTGCGAGCCGGATGCAGCCGGAAGATGGGCTTTATCCCCAGATCCTTCAGATTGGTGGAGCCCGAGCTCACCGCAGCGGCCAGCTCCTTGAAGGACCCGTAGCCCTTCTCCTTCAGGAAAACGTCCGTCAGCCGCCTGTTCTTGCTCAGGCGTCCGCGCCTCTCCAGAAGCAGGGCCAAAGTATCATCGTCGACCTCTCCCCATGCCACATAATCCTTGACCTTCTGGATCATGCCGCGAAAGTGAGGGTCCTCCTTGACCACTGCGCAGTGGTTGACCCTGTGGATGTGCAGCATCGCCAGAGTGTCCTTGATCTCGGGGCGCAGATTCACCTCGCCCCTCAGCCTTACTACGGCGAACATCTCAGGCCCTCACTACTATGGTGTTGATCAGGGCGTTGTAGGTGGCCTTGGCGAAGTTGAGGGTCGTCCTCGTCGAGCCTGCAGTCCTCGTCCAGACGTCCTTGATGCCTGCCATATCCATGACCTTCTTGGCGGTATCTCCCGCCGCGATCCCGAGGCCACGCGGGGCAGGGATGAGAGAGACCCTGACGCTTCCCGACTCGCCTACGACCTCGTAGGGCACTGTGTGGGGCTGGCCGCAGCCGCACTCCCAGCTTCCGCAGCCGCGCTTGACCCTCTTGACGTTCAATTTGGCATTGTCTATGCCCTTCCTGATGGCCATGCCCACCTGAACATCCTTTCCCTCGCCCAGACCAATGTAGCCGTCGCGGTTGCCCACGATCACAGTCGTTCTGAACTTGACCCTTCGGCCCGAGTCGGTCATCCTCTGAACCATATTGATGTCGAGAACCTCGTCCTCAAGGCCCGGGATGAGCACATCGATCAGGCCCGCCTCCTTTATGGGCAGGCCGGAGGCGATGGCCTCGTCGAAGGTGGTCACCTGACCCTCATAGACGAGCTTTCCAAGCCTCGTCTTGGGGACCCACTCCTCTTGATAATAATCTCGCTTCTGCTTCTGTTTCTGCTTCTGATACATGCACTCACCCCAGTATCTTCTCTCGTACCTGCTCGAACTGGGCCACTATCTCTGCGCCGGTGTGCTCCTTTATGTGCTCGCCTCGAATCCTCTCGTCATCGGGGAAGATCTCGGGGCTGTGAGGCACATCGACGCCCGCATCCACAATGCCCTTTATTGCGGCGTAAATCCTGTTTCCGCGAGTGGAGGCGTGCAGGCCTATGTCCGCTATGCCCTCGGACTGTCCCAGGGCCAGCATCTTCTTTCCGAATAAAAGCCCAGTCAGATAGGCGGCTGGCAGGTTGCCTGTGCCGAAGGTGTAGCCCAGCTCTCGCAGCTCTCTCGAGTTCACAGTCAGGAGAGTTTTGTCGCCCTTCATCTCTGCCACAACGAGCTGCAGCGTCGTGCTGGCGTTGCTCTTTCTGACGACGACCCTTGGTTTCTTCGATATTATGAGCTTGTATCTAACGTGATAGTTTGTCCTGCCCTCTCTCCGTCTCCGGAAGGGCACCTTATATCTCGGTCCCGTAGCCAAATCACTCACCTCTGGCCAGACCCTTGGTCTTGATGTAGGCGTTGAGATGTGCAGTGCTCCTGTACTCTCCGCCCTTGGATTTTCTGTAGAGCAGCCGGTATGAGTGCTTGTCTATCTGGCCCTCTTCGCGGAGCTCCTTCAGCCTGCGCCGCAGAGCCCTGATCTTGGTCATCCACTGCTCCTTCCTGGGAGTGCGAGAGCCCTTAGCGCCCTTCCTGTGCCCCGCCCCTTTGCAGTGGCCGTAGGCCCGCTTCGCTGCCCTCGCCCTGATCCTGGCGCGGCTGTTGCCCTTTTTAGGCAGTGCCTTTATCTTTCCAGCCTCTATCTGGGCGCGGATGTCCTCCCTGGTGATGGCCTCGCCCAGATCCCCTGCTGCCTCGGGATCCGGATCGATCCACACCCTGCTCTGGCCGACGTTCAGCTCAGAGGCCGCGAGCCTGCGCTGTGTCGATAAGCCTGCCATCTCTAGGCACCTCCCCGCGGGTTCAGCACCTTGAGGCTCATCTCGGCCGCCTTGGCCTCGATCTCCATGCGCTTCTTCCTGCCAACAGCGGAGGCGATGCGCACTGCGCATCCTTCGGTGCCCGCAAGCTCTGCTACGTTGTTCACCAGCACCTCTCTGAATCCTGAGGGATGGAATCCCCGCACAGCGCATGGGCTTCCAAAGCCTGGTCTGACCAGCTTGCCCTTGGCGGCAACCTGCTGCCGCAGCTTGTTATGCAGGCCGCGAGGCTTTCTCCAGCTCGTGGGAAGCCTCTTCTTCTTGTGGGAATCGTGAAAGTTGAACTCGGGCTTCTTGGACTTCTGCCTGGCCCTGACCCTCAACAGTCTCTGTGCCATCCTCGTCACCTCTTCTCCACCAGGTATATTCCGTCCTGGAACACCCTGATATCGAAACCGTGCACTCGCGTTGCCTGCTCGATGTTGGCCATCGTCTGGCCAACGCTCTCCTTCTCGATGCCGCTGACAACTACCTCGTCCTTGCCTATATCGACCTTGGTGCCCGCAAGCACTTTGGCCGATCGGGGCCTCCTCTCGCCGAGGAAGTTGTTTATGATGAGCTCACCTGCAGCTGCCTTGAGCTGTATGGGGAAGTGAGAGTAGACCACCTTCATCCTGTACTCGTATCCCTTTGTGACGCCCGTGATCATATTGCTCACATGGGCTGCCAGCGTCCCCACCATCGCCCTCTGCTTTTTGCGGTCGAGCCTGGAATTCACGACCAGGCGGGAGTCCTCTCTCCTGATCTCGATCCCGGGGTATGAGAGCCTTCTTGAGACCTCTCCCTTAGGGCCCTTCACCGAGACGGTCTGTCCGTCCACGGAGACTGCGACCCCCTCCGGGATCTCCACCTGTCGTGCGATCTCTTTTACCATTGCGACCACCTAATAAACATATGCCAGAAGCTGGCCGCCGAGGGATTGGGTCCTGGCATCAGTGTGAGCCATGACTCCCTTGCTGGTGCTCAAGATCAGCACCCCGAAGTTCCTGGCCGGCAGGAACCTCATCTCCCATTTCTCCAGCTCTGCCACCTTGGTGGAGAACCTGGGCTTGATGACGCCGCAGCGATTGATCTTCCCCAGGAGCTTCACCTTGAACATTCCCGACTTTCCGTCGTCAACGAATTCGAACTCTCCGATGTATCCCCTGTCAGCCATAACCTTCAGAGCACGTCCAATGAGCTTCGAGGCTGGGTGGATGATACACTCGGGCTTGCCTACGCTCTCCGCATTCTTTATGACGGACATAGCATCGGCCAGTGGATCCAATAACACTTCTGATCCCTCACGAATGCTTTTCAAAGCCCATCTCAGGGGCGATCTCTCGGAAGCACTGCCTGCACAGATATATTCCGTACTTTCTCACGAGGCCGTTCTTGCGGCCACAGCGCTTGCATGTGCTCGCGCCTCTTCCGAAGACCTTCTTGCCTTTCTTCATGCTGCCTCCGGGATCTCCACCCCGAACTTCTTCTGGACGTACGCGATGGTATCCTCTTTTCCGAGCCTCTGCCTTGCTGGAAGCTTCTTCTGGGCGACCCTTCTCTTGGCTATCCTGTAGCCAGCCCTCTTCAGGGCCACTGTGACGTCCATCCCGAAGATGCCTATCTCAGGGTCGTATCTCATGCCTGGAAAGTCAGTGTGCTCCTCGATGCCGAAGGAGAAGTTGCCCTGCAGATCGAACTGGCTTCTCTTCAGGGTATTTCCTGCAGCCTTGAGGGCCACAGCCAGGAAATCCTCGGCCGCCTTCCCACGCAGGGTTAGCTTCGTGCCGATGGGCTCCTTCTTCTTGATCCCGAAGTTGGGAAGGGTCTTTTTGGCGACTGACCGAACCGGGTTCTGGTGAGTGATAGCCTTGAGGATCGTCTCGGCGTTGACCAGGCGCTGACCGCTCTCGCCCACGCCCACATGCACCACGACCTTGTCGATCTTCGGCTCAAGCATGACATTCATCTGACCGCCCCCAGGCTGATGAGAGGCGCTTCGCGCCCGATCATGAAGACATACTCCTCGATCGTCTCGAACTCCTCGTTTCCGGAGATGATCACCCTGTTGGGCTGGGAGCTCTTCACTTTTATGATCTCCTTGATCTTGCCTGTCTGGCCCGTGTGCTTTCCGCCCACGACCATCGCCAGATTGCCGACCTTGAACTCGATCCTCTCCTCGATCGTCCTCTCGGGTATCGAGAGCAAGAGCGAATCGCCAGCCTTGAAGTCCCCCTCTGCAAGCCTGTTTGAGCCATCTGAGAGGTTGAGCTGGAGCCGGTTGCCCTTGAGGAAGGTCTTGTTCTCTATCCTGACCAGCTTCTTCGAGTCCGAGGACTCGATGGGGCTTGGGTAGAACATGCCCCGAACATCCTTCATGATCCTGTACTGCTGGTTTGTCAGCGGAACTGATATGACGTCGAAGATGCCCACGGGCAGCTTGTAGTCCTTCTGGACGTGCCCGTCCACCAGCACCTTTCCCTCATATAGGACCCTCTTCGCCTCACGGGCGTTGTCCGTGAGCTTGAGCAGATCCCTGACCACAGTCAACAGGGGCATGCTTTGCCCGGCAGAATGCGGGCCGGGGCTGGTCTTGGCCACCCACTTCTTCGTCTTCCTGGCGATGGGCCAGCTTACGGGAACCGTCACCCTCTTCTGATGCCTGCTCATTCGGATCGCCTCGTGAAGATCTTCTCTCTCTTTGCATCCTCTAAGTTGAGCTTTGTGATCATGACGTTGGAGGGATGCAGAGGTCGCGGAACCTCTGTCCCATCGGCACGGTAGTTGCTCACGCCCGAGACCTTAATGGTGCACCTCTTGAGGTCCACATCCTCCACATCGCCCTCGGTGCCAGCGTGATCTCCGCGCATGACCTTGACGGTGTCCCCTTTTCGAACCTGTACATTGCGCTTCTTCAGCTCTTCCCGCAGATCCTTGCTCAGGGGGGCGCGCATGTACTTCTGACGCTTATGCAGCGGAGCATTGTACCTCTCCTTCCGCTGCTTTCTTGGTTGTGTGCTGTTCATGATCCTCACACTATCATGGACGCCGCTGAGGCGATCTTGCTAAAGCGCTCAGCCACCTCGCGGGCCACAGGTCCCTTCACCTCGGAGCCCTTGGGCACGCCCTCGTCATCCACTATGACTGCGGCATTGTCCTCGAACTTCACCCTGAGGCCGTCGGGCCTGCGGAACTCCTTCCTCTGGCGGATGATGACCGCTTTGAAGATCTGCTTTCGCATCTCAGGAGTCCCCTTCTTCACGGATACTATCACCATGTCCCCGATTCCTGCGCAGGGCTGTCTGTTTTTCACGCCACGGTATTTCTTGACTGCTATGACGTGTAGCGTTCGCGCACCTGTATTGTCCACACAATCCAGGTATGCGCCAGTGTTGATCGCCCTTGGGATCTTGGCCTTGTGTCCTCTCACTTCAAGACCTCCACTACCACGTAAGACTTGGTCTTGGAGAGGGGCCTGCACTCCGCTATCCTGACACGATCCCCGGCCTTGGCATCAATGCAAGGGGGGTTGTGCGCATGAATCTTGGACCGTCTCCTCTCGAATCGTTCGTACTTCGTTGCCTTCTTCTCGAACTCTCGCAAAACTACCACGGTGTTTTCCATCTTGTCGCTTACCACGGTGCAATCGAAGATCTGGCCGCGTACGGGCAAGATGCCGTGGAAGGGACACTTCGGATCGCTGCACTCCTTTTGGGGTGCTGCAACATCCAGTCCGATATCCCTCATAACTTCCACCTCGTCCTCTGCATTCTCTTGCTTATTCTGTTCTCGGGCTGCGAGATCAGGATTGTGCCCGCGACCCTCACCCTCTGCCCGTCGGGCAATGTGAAGATCAGGCTCGTGTATACCTTTTGGATGCGCAATGTTCTGCGCTCAGTCTCCACGAGCAGGGTATTCCTGGTCTCATCCACAACCCGGCCGGAGATGCCGACCAATCCCCGATCCGAGGACTCGTCCACTAGGACATGAAGTCCTATCAGCTCGTGCCTTGGAAGGTTCTCCGGCTTAGGGTTCACTGCTTTCGCTCCTGTTTAATTGTGTTGATCCTGGCAATCGTCTTGCGGATATCTTTGATCCTACCAGGCTTCTCAGGAGCGCCTCCGGCTGTGACGACGCCTCTCTCGCGGATGAGATCGCTTTCGAGCTTGCGCAGCTCCTCTGCGATCTCCTCCTCGTTCATGTTTCTGATCTCGTCGATCTTGAAGATGGCCATCTCGGCTCACTCCTCCTTCGGAGCGCTCTGCTCAGGAGCCGTCTCCTCTGCAGCAGGTGCTGGAGATTCCTTTGCTGGAGACTCCATTGCCACATCCTCTGCGAGGGGTTCAGGAGCAGGCTTCGTCTCGCCTGAGACTGCCTCGGCAGGGGCAGGCTCGAGCAGCTGGTCCAGATCGCTCTTCTTCTCCTCTGCAGCCGCAGGGGCCGAAGCGACGGGCGCTGGCGCTGGAGCAGCCTTTGGCGCTGGCTTCTCCTCTACAGGAGCCTGGGGCTGCTCGATCTGGAAGTCGTCCGGCAATCGAACGTCCGGTGGTATGATCCTCACCTGACAGCCGATCACTCCCAGCTTCTTCACAGCCACTGAGTACCCCTTGTCCACGAGGTCGATGGCGGGCTTCCCTGAGTGCTTGATGTACCCAGAGATGAACTTCTCTGTCCTCGACCGCGGACCAGTTAATTTGCCGCTTATGACTATCTCGCAGCCGAGAGCACCTGCGTCCATCACGCGGCGCATCATGGACTGGCCTGCCTTTCGGAAGTACCAGCCGCGCTCCAGGGATGAGGCCAGGCGGTTGGCAACGACCCTGCTGTTCAGGTCGCCTCTTCCCACATCCTGCACATCGATCTGGGGATTATCGAGGTGGAACTTGCGGTCAAGGTCCCGGGTGATCTTGCGGATCAGCTTGCCGCCCTTTCCGATGACCATTCCGGGCTTCTCCGCATAGACTGTGATCTGAGTGCCCATGGGCGTCCTGTTCATGACCATGCCGCCGTATCCCGCCCTCTCGAGCTCGGCTGTCAGGTACTCGTCGACCAGGGCCTTGGTGATTCCCTCAGCCACGAACTTCTTCTCGACTGACATCAGCTCTTCACCTCCGTCAGGACCATCTCGACTGATACCGTCTCAGTGTTCTTCGGAGTGGCTCTGCCCATTGCTCTAGGCATCCATCCTCGGATGGTTCTGCCCTTCAGGGTGCCTGCATGGTAGATCCTCATCTTCTCGGACTCCATCCCCTTGTACTCAGCATTGGCAAGGGCGTTTTCCAATACTATGAGGACCGCCTTTGCGGCCTTCTCCGGATACCTGCCAGCGTCGGCTCCTACAAGCCCATGCCTGTGGGCCACGTTCCTTCTGTAGCGCTTGAAGGGCACAGGCTTCTTCAGGGCTATCACATCCTCCAGGTACGATCGAGCGCTGTCTGCCTTCATACCTCGCAGCGTTCTGCAGATCTCGCGGGCGTGCTTTGGCGAGATGTGAAGCTCCATCCCCATTGCCCTTGAAGAGCGTCCTGCAGGCGTAAGCGAATAATTCAATCTGCCCAATCTCACACCTCACTTCAGCGGCACATACTTGCTCGATCTGGTAGCGCCGACGCCTGCTGCGCCGTGCTGCACGCGTCCGCGCGTCAGCGCGAACTCGCCGAAGAAGTGCCCTATCATCTCGGGCATGATCTCGACCTTCTCGAAGCTCTTGCCGTTATAGATCTCAAGGCTCTTGCCCACCATGTCAGGGAGGATTACCATGTTCCTGATGTGAGTGCGAACCGAGTCTTTGTTCTTCAGGCCACCGAGGAGCTTCTTGTTCTCCTTGGCGAGGCCCCTTTTTATCGATCTGCGCTGCCGCGCTGGAAGCAGCACGGCAAGCTCCTCTATGCTCATCTTGGCGAGGTCAGATACCTTCCGGCCCCGGTACAAGAACTCCTCCTTCCTCTTGGGAAGCTTGGACCCTGCTTTCTTAGCCAAAACAATACCCCACTAACGCTTACCGGTCTTCCTCGCGGCTATTGAACCAACTTTTCGCCCTGGAGGCGTGTTCCTGCTGACGGTCTTTGGCCTCCCCGGATGCTGCCGCCCGCCGCCACCGAAGGGATGGTCCACGGCGTTCATGGCGACGCCCCTGACGATCGGCCACTTCTTGGCCTTGGACTGGAACTTGTAGAAGCTCTTCCCGGCTTTCACCAGCGGCTTGTCCAGGCGGCCTCCGCCGGCGACGACTCCTATCGTCGCCATGCACTTCGGATTGAGCCATTTCATCTCGCCGCTTGGGAGCTGGACGACTGTGGCACCTGAATCGTGGGCCACAAGGATGGCGCAGACTCCTGAAGAGCGGGCGAACTGGCCGCCATGGCCGGGCTGTGACTCGACGTTGCAAATCGGTATTCCCTCTGGGATCTCCGCCAGGGGAAGGGTATTCCCGGGCTCTATCGGCGCTGATATGCCGCAGGCTATCTCCTGGCCCACGTATACGCCCTCTTGCACGAGGACATATCTCGTCTCGCCGCTATCCAGTGCCACAAGCGCCACGGGCGCGCTCCTGGCGGGATCGCGCATGATCTCCTGGACGACGCCCTTCACTGTTTCGTTGCTATCGACTTTTATGAGCTTGATGTCAGCCCTGTACCTGTGAGAGGGGGCCCTATACGTAGGAGTCCCTTTTCCCCTGTTCTGAGAAATAATTCGATGTCCCATAGTCTTGCCCCCTACAGAAGTCCCAGCCTTGTGGCCAGCTCATTGGCGCTGTTCTCTCCGGCCATGGTCACCACGGCCTTCTTCTCTCCCCTGGAGGTGATCATAGTCCTGACGGATTCGACGCGGATCTCATAAAGCTCCTCAAGGGCTTTCTTGATCTCTGGCTTCGTGGCCTTCATCTCGACCAGGAACTCCAGGGTGTTGTCGGAGTCGATCATGCCTGTGACCTTCTCTGTGATGTAGGGACTCTTGATGGTCATTGCTTAGCCTCCTCGGCGCTCTTCTCCGAGAGCCTTTCGAGAGATGCCTCTGTCCAGAGAGTGAGCCTTCCGGCCTTCGTTCCAGGGGCCAGAAGCTCGGCGTTCAGCCTGTCCACTGTGACGAAGTCGACCCCTGCGAGGTTCCTCGATGCCTTCCCAAGGCCCCGGTCATTCGCCGCGACTATAAGAAGGCTCTTTCTGCTCCTGTATTTCCTTCCCCGAAGCTTGCCCTTGCCAGCCCTGACCTTCCTCCCCAGCTTCGCCCTCAGGATATCATCCCAGAGGCCCGAGGCCACCAGGAACTTCCTGACGTCGGAGGTCTTGTTCAGGGCTTCGAGGTCATTTTCCGCCACCAGAGGCAGCTCCCGCGAGAACTTGTGGCCGCGGGCAGCGACCAACTCGGCAGAGGCGGTGGCAGCGATCGCTGAGCGGATGGCTTTTCGCCGCTCCTTGGTGTTGATCTTCTCAGTCCTGTCGGCATTGGGGCTTGGCGGGTGCGACCTGCGCCCTCCGACCGCCATAGGTATTCCAGCTGCCTTGCGGCCGTTCTTCAATCTAGGAACCCTCGATACCCCGTGTCCTGGCCCCCAGGACTGAGCCGAGGTGTTCATGCCCGCATAGAAATGAGGACCATAGGGCTGCAGCCTGTTGGCCTGCGCGGCCAGCACAGCTCTCTTGATTATGTCCGGCCTGTACTCCTCCTCGAAGACAAGCGGAAGATCGATCTGGCGTCCTGCATTTCCCGATAGATCCATGACATTGGCCTTCATCGCCTAGACCCCCTGCTTGGACTCTTTGCTCACGTAGAGGAACTGCGGAGCCTTCACGAAGTTCATTCCCGGCCTGATCGCATGCCTCATCCGCACAAGCCTCTTGATGGGTCCGGGCAGGCTGCCCTTGATCAGGATGTACTGGTTTTTGACGAGGCCGTAGCCTGGGAATCCGCCCTCAGGCGTTATCTCGGCGCCGTCTGTCCCTATGAACATCAGCCTCTTGTTGTACTCTGTCCTCTGGTGGTAGCCCATCTGGCCCAGCTGCGGAATGCGCCAGGAGATGTGCGCCGGATGCCAGGGGCCGAGGTTGCCCACATGCCGCATCTTTCCTGTGCGGGAATGCTTTCTCTTCTGAATGGCAATGCCCCAGCGCCTGACAGGCCCCTGGGTGCCCTTGCCCTTGGTGACGGCTGTGACATCCAGAAGGTCACCCAGATCGAAGACGTTTCCGACGGGAAGCTGCTGGCCCAAGAGGCCGCTCGCGAAATTGAGCCTGTCGGCAGCTGAGCCGCCGTTCACCGGCATCTCCATTAGCTCTGGTGCCTTCTTCGGCACTCCTGTTATGAGGCCGGGGTTGGTGTGTGCCACTACTCTAACATCGGCGATCTCGTCCCCCAGTGCCTGAAGGTCTTCCAGGGACGAGCCCCGCGTCTTTTTGGGGACGGTCAGGGACCTCGCCAGATCGGGGCTCAGGTTTTCTGCCCATGCCTCGCCCGCTGGGCGCAGGCCGCCATTGTAGTTTTCGTAGGCTCGAACTGCCACCACATTCATAGGTGGCACCTCAAGAACTGTCACCGGCACGGAGATCTCCATGCCCTCTGTGAGGCTTCTAGGTCTGTCGTCGATCATCATGACGTGGGTCATGCCGGCTTTGTATCCTGCAAAGCCCGCTATCCTGGCTTTGTCCTCCTCTGCCCAGCTTCTTACTCTGGGGACCTCGCTCTTCGCCCTCTTGCGCGGGCTGTAGGCCAGCGAACCTCGTCTAGGTCGGTGTATCTTTGCCATTTATTCCTCCATCTGCACCAGATTGAGAGCGGCCAGAGTCGCAAAGACAGCCTCTTCTACCCGAACCGTCTGTGTTCCCTGATGCGGAATGGTGTTGATCATCTCATACCTGCCCATGGCTTCCTTGCTCAAGAACGCATCAACGCCTCGTGCGGGTGAGCCGAATACCACCGCAAGGTCGCGCTTTTGGCCCTGGCGGCCCAGTTCCGAGAGGATTTCAGGCGTGACAGCCCTTCCCTTTCGGGAGGTGAGGATCACGAGGGAGTCCTTCCTCGACTCAAGAGCACTCTCAAGGCTCTGTGCCGTCTCCGTCTCGTACCCCCAGTAGTGAGGGATCTCACACTGGTCCACAGGCTCTGCGGCGAGCGGGTTCTGCGAATAGATTCTGACGTTCAGGCGTTGCCCCACCAGGTACCTGCCAACGGTTTGGAGGGGAATTGGGCGATCGACACCGATTTCCACCCAGACGCCACCATCAGATCCGACGCTTTCAACGACTGCTCCGACGCGAAACTCGCCGATCTTGAGCGATTCTGATCTTGATTCTGTTGGATGATGCGCTGTGCGCAACGGCGGCAGCATTCCGACATGGCGAAGCTCAACCCTTCGCGGGATGAGCATCTTTCGCAGGTACTGCGGCGTCTCCATGTAGCCGAGCACCATCGATATGAACCTGGAATCGTTATGCTCCAAATCGCGATAGATCACGATCCGGTTCATGCGGAAGACTGCTGCTGCCCTGGCGATGAGGCCAACCTTGAGCGTGTTGACACGCAGATCCCTGCTCTCCATGGTGAGAGAGGACGGGATGAGGATGGCTCTCTCGCGGCATCCGGTCATCAGATTCCATCCTCAGAAGAGGGTGGTTATATAAAAAGGTTTGGAGATAACGGGCGGGCCTGGCCGGAAAAGTAAATATGATAAATGCTCCAACCCCGAGGCAGGATGCCAAACTTCAATGTGCTGCTGGAGGGTGCATGGCTGGTCAGGGATGTCAAGACAGAGGATGACGCAATAGGCGTCGCCATCTCCGAGGCCGGGAAGCGACTTAACCAGAGGAAGATGGATTTCGTGGAGGTGGAGGTCGGCCAGTGGGACTGCCCAATGTGCGAGGAGCCTCTTGATGGCGTCTTCCTCGTCGCGGGCACAGCCTTGGTCGCGCTCCTCTTCGAGATCAAGATATTCAATGCAGAGTGCGAGGAGCACGCTGGGCGCATCGCAAAATCGATAATAGGCAAGGCGCTTGGGCCAATTCCCCTCAGGGTGATGGAGATCGGCCAGATGGATTAAACCGAATTCCGACGAGGCTTAAAACAGAGGTCTAACCTCTTCTTGGCAGCATCCTCCCATTCTCGTCATCGAGATATCGCTGTGGATTTCTGCAACTTCGAGGCTTCGACATCTCGTTCAAGGACTTCTGGTCCCGCCCTTCTCAGATACTGGCTTTTCGAGACCAAGAGACCTAGCCAGCTCTCTCAGATCTCTCTTCCTGGTGGCGGATTTTGTCCTCTTCTTCGGCGGCGAAGCAAGATCTCCGCCCTGAGGAGATGCTTCTGTTTCCTGATGTGAGGCCCTCCCCCCAAGCCTTAGAGGGCGGTCCTTGCGGCTGCTAGCAGCATCCTTACATTGGCCGCGGCCGATTCCCCACTCTTTCACCTTCTGCTGGATCAATCTTCTGCCCTCGAGGGCATCTGCTTCTATCAGATCCACCCTCACCCATTCCGGCAGGAACTGGTTCACTCCGCCGGAGATGCTCCCGAATCTCCTGTCGCAGAAGAGCAGAACCCCGCGCTCCGACTCGGCGCGGATAACCCGGCCTGCGGCCTGCAGCCCTCTGTTTATTGCCGGAAGGGTGTAGGCGATCAACATGCCCTTTGTCTTGCCATATTTTCGGGTATAGTAGGCGTTGATCTCCTTCTGGATCTCATCGTAGGCTGCGAGCGGCAGCCCGACAACGACGACGCCGTTCAGGGCATTGCCCCTGTAGTCGATGCCCTCTGCCAGCTTTCCGCCACAAACCCCCATCAGCACAGCGCCCTCGCCCTCCCCGGCCCGGAAGAAATCATCGAGCAGCCCGGAGACCTCATCTGCGCTCCTGGGCTCAAGGAAAAGCTCCTTGCCGGATCTGCGAGCAGAGGCCCTGCAAGTCTCTCGATAGTTGTTCATCATGGGGTAGGATGTGAAGAAGATGGCCACATTGCCCGGCACCTCCTCGATCACAGACCTGATATGGCCCGCAATCTCCCCCCTGTTGTCGGCATCCTCCCTCGATTCGAGCTGGGTGGTAGCCCTCTTAGCGACGAGAAGCAGCCGGTTTTCCTTCGGAAAGGGATTTGGGATGCTAAGCTTCTCGCCATGGTTCTCCTCCCCGAGGCAGTAGAGCTCGTAGGCTTCAAGGGGCGAGAAGGTGCCGCTGAACATCACAGTTGCGTTGACATTGTCTGTCACGCGCCTGATGGCCGGAGCCGGATCTATGTTGTTCACCTCGAGCCTGGCATGCCTCCGGCCACCGATGCTTGTTACTACTATCTTTCTCTGGAAGGCGGCATCCTTTTCGGCCTGCTCCACATCCCTGAGAAAGAGGAGAACCTGCGCAAGGCTGGGCTGAAGATCGCCCTGAAGGTTCTCCCTGTCGCCCTCTGCCAGATTCAGGTCAGCCACCGCCACAGCTATGTCCGAGAAATAGGAGAGGGCCTCATCAGGCTCCTTTATCCCATCGTAGAGAAACGACCTGAAGAGGTCAGAGTCGAGAAGGGTTTCACCCTCCTGTCCTCTCTCCTGGCGGCTTGACAGGAACCTCTTCAGCCTTGGCAGGAGGATGCGGATGACCTTTATGCCCTCGCGCCTCCACGATGCCTTCTCCCTCGACTCCTCGAGCCTCGCCTGGCCCAAGGACCCCTCGAACTTCTCAACCTCCCTCTCAGCCAGATCGAGCATCCTTGCCGTCAGGACCCTCGTGCTCATGGCCCGCACAGCATCGCCGAGGTTGTGTGCCTCATCCACTATCAGAGTCACCTTCTCCTGGTCTATCTCCAGCCACTGAAAGATTATGTCCTGAAAATCGGGGCTGAAGAGGTGAGAGTAGTTCATGATCACAATCTCGCTGTTCTGGGCATACAGGCTCATGACCTCATAGGGGCAGATGTCACTGCATAACTCGGAGAGCTCTGTGGGCGATGCGGCTGTCTTCTTCAGGGCCTCCACCACGTCCAGGGCCCGCCCGGAGCGGCGGAAATGGACATTCCCATTCATCTCAAAGGCCTCGCGGCTCCTCAGGAAGTAAGGACAGAAGGTCCTGTGCCCCGGCTCCTCGTCAGGCACGCCGTCTGCTGTGGGATCGTATATGCTCTCCTTCATCCTGTTGAGCCTGGATGCCACATAGCTCTTCGTCCATTCCTTGAGGCGCGAGCATCCGGCATAGACGCTCTCATTCCCGAACTCCCCTTGCAGAGGGCAGACCTTCTGCTTGCCCACCATGTAGGCTATCTCTGGACTGTGCCTGGTCCTGGCCCGGATCTTCCTGATCTCATCGATGTAGATATCAATCTGAGAGACTGTCCTTACCGCCACAACGATCTTGCCCGGGGCAGCAGCGAGGGCCGCGCTGATGCAGCTCGTCTTCCCCGTGCCAGTGGGAGCATCTATCATGAGCACACGATGCTCACCCCTGCTGACTGCATCATAGACCGCATCCAGCATCCTGTCCTGGTTGGGCCTGAGGGACTCGTAAGGGAGATAATCCAGGTACACATCTCCCCAGAGACTCTCGAAAGAGATAAATGCTGCCCAAGGGGCGAAAGTAGAGCAATAGATACGAGATGGAAAAGTTGAAATTGTATCGACCCGACAAATATAAGGCAGCTACGAAGTGGGGGACGTAAAATGATGTTGCAGATTATGAAGCAAGCAATATTTGTTTTTATAATTCTCCTCGTCTCAGCCTTGATGCCGGCTGTTGCCTCTGCATCGACGGATAATCCGTCCGTCGGCAACCTCTGGCCAGAGGGGCCTCATCTCTGGTCATCGAATGCCAACTCCAGGAGCATGGAGGATAAGTTCGCTGAGGCCCTGCAGGCCCTCAAGGCCTCAAGGGAGGCGGGCACCCAAAAGAGCGCCAATGCGCCGAAGGCCGGCTCACCTCTCCTCGGGCAGGAACAAAAGGCCCTCAACAATTCGACATCCAAAGTGCCGCTGCTCAATTCGTCCAATTCCAGCGCCCAAGCCTCTCTCGCGAACAATTCCAGCATCGATGCCACGGAGGCAGCGCCTCTCCTGAACGGCTCTGATCAGCAGAAGGTCGGCGCCAGCTCCAGCGGCAGCTTCCAGGGCTTCTACGGCCTCACTGCCTCCAGGCATGAGATGGGAAAGAGCGACATCAGGTCCAGGATGTTTCTCAGCGGCGACTTTGATGTGGACAAGACTGTGAGCTTCACAGATCGAGGCGTCTAGATCGAGGTGCCCATGGGTTCCAGGGTCAAAGGAAGCATGATCTTCAGGACGGGCCTCATCCTCGCGATGCTCCTCATCCTCGTCTTTCCATCCTCGGGGGTCCAGATAGATCAGGAATGGTCGAGGACCTTTGGAGGGCACTACGGAGATGGAGCGTGGTCGGTCCAGGCGACAGAGGACGGAGGATATGTCCTGGCCGGCTACACCTCCTCCCGGGGGGAAGGCAGCGACCTGTGGCTCGTCAAGACAGACTCCTATGGCAATGAGATCTGGGATAGAACCTTCGGCGGATCTGGGGAGGATGTGGGCACTTATGTCCTGGCGACAGAGGATGGAGGTTACATCGTTGTTGGGAGCACAAAATCCTTCGGCATGGGCGAGGAGCGCCTCTGGCTTCTGAAGACAGACTCCAACGGAAGCCTGGAGTGGGATAGAACCTTTGGGGGCTTCGTATCTTCTTCTGGAGACGGCGGCTGGTCGGTCTGCGAGACGGGCGATGCGGGATATATCGTGACAGGTTACACGAAATCCTCGGGGGCAGGAGGAAAGGACCTCTGGATCATAAAGACAGACGGCAATGGCAACCAGGCCTGGGAGAGGACATACGGAGGGCCGAAGGACGACGTGGGCATGTCTGTGATCCGGGCAGACGACGGCTATGTTCTAGCAGGGCGCACAGCATCTTTTGGCTCAGGGGAGGATGACATCTGGCTCCTGAGAGTCGGGCCCGATGGGAGTGAGCTGTGGAACGCCACATACGGTGGCAAGCTTGATGAGACTGCTTTTCAGGTGATTGCGCGGCCGGACGGCTATGTGCTCGTAGGCAGGACGGAGTCGGACTCCGGCAAGAGGGCGACTCTCATCAAGACGGATCTCTTCGGGCGGAGGCTGTGGGAGAAGGCCTACGAGGAGGGGAGCACAGGCATATCTCTTCAGCAGACCGAAGATGGAGGATTCGTCATCGGAGGGCATATTGAATCCAAAGGTGCCGGCAGAGACGCCCTGCTGATCAAGACAGATTCCAGTGGCGTGGAGACGTGGGCGCTGCGCCTCGGCGGGCCGGGCGACGATACAGGCACGGCTATTGTGAAGAACGTGGGCGGTTTCGTGCTGGCTGGCATAACCAGCTCCGTAGGCGCTGGTGCTGAGGATGCCTGGCTCGTCAGGGTGAGCGAGCACAATGACGAGAGAGACAAAGCTCCTGTTCAGCAGAATGCCACCACAGAAAAGAACGAATCCAATGGCAATTTTTCTGTCAAAAAGACTCCCAACGACTTAGCCGATCAAGGCTTAGATGCATCCGGCTCTCTCGTCGCCGGCGACTCAGTCTTCGTCAGAGCTCCTGACAATCTCGCTGGAGGCAGCGGCGAAGATCAATCCCTCAGAGGCAGCCCTTCTCAAAGACTCATGGATATTGAGAATATTTTTAAACAGAGACAGCGTGCATCAACCTGATGCCGCCTCTGGTCAGGATATCGGAGATTGGTCGGTACCTTCGCTGCCCCAGGCTGATTTATTACGGCAACCTGCCAAGAAAGAGAGACCCGGAGCATTTGCTTCTGCACAGCCTGATGCTCTCCCTCTCAGACGATGAGAATCTGGCAGGCCATCTGAGGGCGGACCTCTCCAGGCTTGAGCAGGAGCTGCCCCTGGTATATGAGGTCGAGCCGCGTGAGATCGGGCTTGCGTGCAGCGATTTAGAAGGGCGGATTGACGAGATCGCACTATCTCTCCAGCCCTCATTAGGCCTTCTTCTTCCGTGTGAGGTGGAGGTGGACCTGCGCTCCGAGAGGCTGGGACTATCCGGCAGACTGGACCGTCTCGCACCAGGCCGGACCCCATCCCTAATCAGAACAGGCCGGGCACCTGAAGAGGGCGTGTGGAAGCGGGACCGCCTGATGCTCGCGGGCTACGCCCTGCTGCTCGGGGAGAAGTATCAAACGAAGATAGATCGGGGGCTCGTGGAGTACACGCGATCGGGAGCAGTGAGGGCGGTTCAGATCCACAGCGTCGATCGCGGCAGGGTTCTCAGGATTCGTGATAGGATCAGGGCGATAAAAGAGGGCCAGATGCCTGACAGGCCCGAGGGTGCGATGTGCGAGAGATGCGAAGTGCGGGAGAGATGCGAGACCAGCGTCACTCTGGCATCGAGATTTTTCTAGCAGGATTTAGCAAAACAGAACACTATCAAGAGCATCAGGCTGAAGCGATTCGTACGTATTACTTTCACCCCGCCCACAGAACGCCTTTATCTGGAGCCTGCGCCTCCTATCGTGTGATAAAGGGCAAGGAAGCCTACCTCAAGAAGCTCACAGCAAGCATGCACGTCCCATCCCTGGAGATAGGCAGGGAGCTTGAGGGGAGCACACCACCATCAGTCTTCATCGGAAGCTGGAACTATCCAAAAGTCTATGCCGGGCCGATGATAGCGCCTCTGCACGGCGATACGGCTGTGATGGATCTGCCTGAGTCCTGGATACCCGAGGGAAAGAGCCAGGAGGAGATCATCGGCTACAGGCTGAACCTGGTGAGGGGAAAGCGGACAGTCAAGGTCACAAACCTCGAAAACCGCTTTGTTGAGAAGCTGCAGGACATATCCCTGGCATCCTCATCGATCGAGAGCGAGGCGGAGTTCGACCGCCCCCCCAAGGGCATGACATTCAGCGACGAGCACACTCCTTTTGGTCCCAGCGCGCCCCTCGATAGATTCGACATAGGAAACGTCAGATGGGATCGCGATCTGGAGAAGGTTTATCATGACAGCGACCTGAAGGCATCAGACGCAGTTGCTGATCTTCATGCCAAAGGCGTTGCCTTTTCCAGCATCCAGAAGGCGTTTTCCGTCGGTGCCATCGGCACCAGGAAGCGAAGGCGTCTTGTTCCCACGCGCTGGTCGATCACCGCCTGCGACAGCACCCTGGCTGCCAGGCTTCTGCAGGAGGTCAGAGGCTACGACCCCATAGATTGCTGCCAGGTCAGGGAGTTCGCCAGCCTCAACAACTACTATTCTGTCTTGCTGCTGCCCACCGCCTGGCAGTACGAGTGGATGGAGGCATTCCTGCGCATCCTCGGAGGCGAGGAGCTGATATTCTCGGACTTCGAGGAGAACCGCGGCAAGAGGGGATACTCCCGAGTGGGCGGATGCTACTACGCCTGCAAGATGGCAGTGCTTGATGAGCTGGCCCGCGAGAAGAAGCAGGCAGGGGCGATAATCCTCAGGGAGGCCTACTCGGGATATGTTCCTCTTGGAGTCTTCAATGTTCGAGAGAATGTAAGAAATGCCATGAGCCAACCTCCGATGGAGTTCGATGAGATCAAGACGGCCCTTGGCTATATCTCGACAAGGCTTGAGCTCCCGATCAAGAGTTTCATCCAGCAGAGCGACCTTCTCAAGGAGAATATCAGATCCAGGCAGATGACTCTGAGCTGCTTTGAAAATTGAGCCTAAACTCAATTCTCAATTCGTCATCACCTGGCTGGAGCGCCCTCAATAATATCCATTGTCCCAGTAATAGCCTGAGCCGTACCAGTAGGGGCTGACATACCTATAAGGGCCGTAATAGGGCCAGAAATAATACGGCCTGCTGTAGGCTTCCGTCCCGAGGAGCTGATTGTTGAAATACTGGCCATAGTATGCACATGTCGAAGGATATTTCATGCAATAATACGCGTCCTGTATGGTCCGGCCGTTAAAGTAAACATCGCAGACCGGCCGTTTCAGGATATCGTGGCCTATGATATTGAATTGGAGCTCTTTGCCATTGAAATACGAGAGGTCCGGCAGAGGCTGATTCAGGAGCACCTCCGTCTTCCCGAGGGCTATCGTGCTTGATTTTGTGACGTTCACATAGAGAGCATTGGGCTCTGAGACTCTGAAGACGACGCCGGTGAAATCGTATGTTTGAGCAGTGCTATCTGTGGCCATGGCGGACGCTGTGCTTGTGGTGTAGGGCTGTTGATATGTCACCTGGTACTGCCCGTTGACTCCGGACAGAGATGCCAGCATGATCAGGACCGCTAGGGCCAGAGATATCCTTATCTTCCCCATAAAATCACTCTCCCAGTTTTGGGCACTTATAGAAGATATGGCGTTGAATGATTAAATAAATTTTGATGCTTTAGGATGTTCGGATTCTTTGATCATCCGCCTTTTGTCCCGTGATGGCCTCCAAGCTGTGATGGCTTCCAACCTGTGATGCCCTCCAACAATATCTCGATTGATCCTTGCCCGTAGAAGCCCCTTTTCAAGAGATGCGCCCCAAAGAGCTACTTCGGCGCGACAAGCAGTCCGCCAGCTCCGCTCTCCTTGCTATTTCCGGGCACGAGCTGTGATGGCGTCTGCATCACTGATTCATTGGGCTCAACTGAGGTGCCGGGAACTATCTTATTGCCGATCTTAGTATAGCCTGCAGGGATATCACCCCAACTCCAGAGACCTGAGAGGTTTCCAGTGGTATTGGTGGAATTCAGAGTCGTGTTGGTGGAGTTCAAAGTGCCATTCGATGAATTCGATGCAACGCCTGTGATGCTCGATAGGGTGGCCTTGCCTGCAGAGCCACTCAGATCTACTGCGCTGCAGGTTAACGCAAAGCATAGAAGGGCAAATCCCATTATTGCTATCTTCTGTCTTCTCAAGATATGCACACTCCTTCAAGACGGCATCTCTGGCATAAGAGAAAAAGACTTCCCTCTATGCGACAGGCCGTCCCGATCAACAGGTGTGCAACAGAATTAAAGCAAGACTGCTATGCGCCCTAATTCCTAGCGTTTGATTCAGGGCAGCGAGCGATGTATGCGCCATCTTTCGTTCGCGCTAAGGCTATCTTATGTGCTGTTATTCAAAAGCAGGGTCCCGTATGCTCTGCCATCCCAGGACGCCGTCTGGCCGTTGGGCGCTTTGGCGGTTATATGATATGTTCCACCTTCCCTCAAAAATGTCCAAAAAATGCCATCGTCATCCGCATTTCCGCTATCGATTTTGCTCTCGCCTTGCCAGATTTCGACGTATGCATTCGAGGCAGGGTTTCCATTTTGATATACAATATAAATGGAAAACATTCCAGCCTGCACTGGCTGCATCACTATTGCAGACAGTATCAAGACGCCAAGGACTGCAACTGCTTTCATCATGAGCTTCCTTTCCACAAATATTGCAGCAGGGGGACACTATCGTTTCCTGGCTTATTTATAAGTTATCCCACATCGAGCCCTCCCTGGAAAATTCGTTACGCGATCAGATGTTCGGATATGCCAGGCCGTCTCTCGATTATTTCCCTACCAATTCATATAATATCTTCATGGACTTGGTGAAGGGAGGCATTCCAGAGGTCAGGAGAACCACTCGCAAGACATCGACTATCTCGTCTTTGGTTATTCCGAACTCCTTCATGGCGCTCATCATCTGTTTTTTCGTGGCCCGGTCATCTGAGGCGGCTGCATTGATGCCGAGGGCGATCAGCTTCTGAGTCCTGTAGTCAATGACCTTCCCTGTGTATGCGGCCTCGTTTAATCCCACAATCGCCTTGTATAGATCGGGATACTCTTCTTTCACCTTGGCCATGCCCTCTCCGAAAAATACTTCGTCTTTCACTCTAATTCACCCGTAATTAATTCTCTTTCCGATAACTTATAGCTTTTTACTATTGGGGTAGACGATAAGGAGCTACCATCCTGATACTTGCACATTTATTTCCCAATGAAATCCTCATCAATTTCCCAATGAAATCCTCATCAATTTCCCAATGAAATCCTCATCAGATGCCGATTTTCACCACATGTGGATGGGTTAACTGATCATGGGAGTTTAACCAAAT
>MVRK01000127.1 GCA_002067365.1 Methanosaeta sp. PtaU1.Bin060
GTAAGGGAAATAGAGGATATAAAAAGGAAAGTATGTGTTGCAATGCTGAAATGATCCTGGGCGCTCTTGCAGTCTTTGCCGCTGGATTCACCATCTTTCAAAGACCGATCAATACTGAGATCATTCGATGTTGCGTTCCTGGTGGCGGTGCTGGGTGAGGTGCCGGATAGAAGCGCTTGCCTGGGGTAGCTTCGCCGGGTGCTGTGCCCGGAGGGGCTCTTGTCCATCACCGAGTTCAAGCTGGGCGATCCCGATTTCATTCCCAGGCCGGTGATGATAAGGTCTGCAGAAGATGCCGGTTTTCGCTGCTGTGCGACACACGGCAATTTCCTGAGTATCAGCCAGATGATCCAATTCCCCGGGGGCGGATGTCTACGGGATCATATACAAAGGAGGACCTGCCCTACAACCGTCTCGAAATCCAGGCCGGCACAATCAATTGTGATGTCGGCATACTGTTCGTACAGGGAGACACGCTGGTCATACATCATGCGGAGGCTCTGGCCGGCAAAAAGAACAATCCCACGGCCCGAAATATTGCCAAGCCTCTTTTCTATCTCTTCGAAAGGCACCTTGAGGTAAACTACAGTACCAGCCGATATTAAATGCTCCATTGCCCGGGGGCTCATAACCACACTGCCGCCCGTGGCAATAACCGAATTCCTGCAACTGAGGGAGAGAACTGCCTCTTCTTCGGCTTTCAGGAATCCGGCTGGCCCATCCCTGTCGATTATCGCCTGCAGGCGCAGCCCGGTCCGCTCCTGGATCACGAGGTCTGCGTCGACAAAGTTCATCCCAAGGGCTTTTGCAAGAATAACCCCGACCGTGCTCTTGCCTGCACCTGGCATTCCGATAAGGACAATATTTCTCATGTTTCCATCACCATGACCAGATTAATTCTAAGAGGTCGATTGGATTGGGATCGAATGAGTCTCGCACTGGGAGTACATCTCACTGCCAGGACGATAGCAATCCGCCCTGTAGATCGCAAAATTCTCTCCACTTCTATCAATGAGCGAATCGTACTCGGCCGGCAGAAGGGGAATAACGGTGCTGCTTCTTATAATCACCCTCTCCTGGGCTATGCGAAGCATGTCCTCCAAAAACCTCTTGATCCCTGATCGAGCATCCCCACGCTGGCGAAATGGCCTTAAAGGTGGATTAAAGGTGACCACATAGCGAAAGCTCTTGGAGGGATAATCAAGCCGACTGATATCGGCGAGACTGGCAGGTATTCCCATCTCCTCCAGACAGCGGACGAATCCGGGACAATTGTCATGTCCATGGACATCATTGCAAATGCAGCCCAGGGAAAACGGCCCACTTGCTATGTCCAGGATGCTGCCTTCAAGATCTATGCCCATCTGCTCCAGGTAATTTTTAAATCTCAGTTCAGCTGCCCATCTGCAGCCGGAACAAACCATCATGATATGATACACCCCTATTTAGTTAGACTGTCGTATTCAGTGCCTTGAGGCTTCGACGATTGTGAAACTTCCATGGCAAAGTCCAAAGGACAGAAGGAGCATCTATGAGGAGGAAACCGATGGCCGACGTTCCATCCGTCCTTATGGCCTCTGATGTACCGATATACTCTGTTAGGCGGCAATAACTTGATCCCTAATAATGATAGGATTTTCTGAAAATACAAAAAAACGCAATTATTGACTCTTAAATGCTTGTGGTCCTATGATTTTAAATGCCAAATGGACAATTCGCGGCTATTATGTCGCCATCTGATCCAATCGCAAGTCGCATGTCAGGAGTTCGCCCCGGCCTCTCGGCGATGGTCGAGGCGATTACCTGCAGGAGTTTTGGCTAATCCGTTCAGTTGAGGTGCAAGAGGCCTCAAGCCTCCTTTGAGGTTTTTAAGCCCTCACCTCCTCTGCGACCTTGTACTCGATCCATCGGGCGATGTTTGGATGAGGATCGAGGTTCTCAGAATAGCCATAGAACCCTTTTCCATTGTGGGTATAGTTGAGTCCTTCCAGGCGTTCGGCGATCAGATCATCGACGTATTTCGTTCCCATGCTGTTGACGGTGACGACGATCACAGCTTCGCCCTGGGCCTTCTCCACAGCCTCTCTTATGTTCGGGCTGCCCTGATACTCCATAAAGCCGAACCCAACATCCTTGAACTCTGAGCTTGCCTTTATCCTCTCAACCAGGGACTTGGCCAAAAGCTCGCTCTCCTCGAAGTAGGTTGAGCTGCCCCAAGGAGCCAAAATCAGCGTTTCGTTGGTTGCATCAATGCTGACTTCTCTCGCCCGGTCCAGGATCAGATCGGCAATTAAAAGATGATCGTCGATCGGCCCCTTCACCTCAGCACAAATTCCTTCATACAGCGGTGCAGTGATGAGAATCTTCGTCTGGTTGATGCTTTGCATAGCGGAATAGACCTCATCTCGAGCTTCCTCGTGGTCGACGGTGTTTCCGGTGAACAGCGTAACGGCAATTATTCTCCTGGCCCCCTGATCGAGCAGCCTGGCAATTCCTCCGGGAATGGTCTCTTCTTCAGCGGCGTTCTCTGCAAAGGCCACTGCAACTGGCATGCTTGATAACATCTGATTCACCTGACCAGCCAGCTCTCTTACTGCCTCAGCCCTCTTCGGATCGCTGGATCCGTGATCGATGATCAAGACGCCTCCCATGCCCTCGCCTATCTCACACCTGACCCGGTTCTCAATCCACCTGGCGAGATTGGGATGAGATGCCAGAGTCGCTCTATCGTAACGACAGCTATAACCTTCGAGAAGCTTTGGAATCTGGCTATCGGTTATAGATCCTCCAGCGACCATCAAGGGAAGAACTATCACGCCCCCATTCCCGTCCTCTGAGGAGCCTCCAGCCTTGGAAGCGTTTCGCATCACCGATTCCACCGTCAAATCAGGGTATAAGGTTTGGTTGCCGTGAATGAACGCATACTTCACATCTCTGAGCTTGATAGAGGGGCTCGCCCAGTAGCGCAGGTAAGCCTTGACCTCCTCTGCCAGCCAGCTCTGACAGCAGACCTGAGATCGGATGTCTCCTTCCTCGTCAGTTCCATGTGAAAGAATCACCACCGTCTCATTGGACGGATCACTGCTCATCTGGGAAACCCAGTCCGCCAGAATGTAGGCCACCAGAGAATGATCATCTAGCGCGCGGGTCATGGTGATATTGGCAGTGGTGTTCACCCGAGCCAGATCTTCGCCTGAGGGGAGAGTCTCTCTAAGCCTCAGCACATACTCGATCTCCTGAATATGGCTGCTGTATGAAGACACGAATAGAGGAATTGCAATAATATCCCTGATCCCTTGCGATTCAAGCCTTTCAACTGCATCGTCGATGCTCTCATTAGGAACAAATTCCAGAAATCCCAGCTCCACCGGATAGGGTAAAGATACGTTTGCTACGACCTGACGAACCTGCTGACACCATAAATCCTCATCGCTCCCGTGCGCCACCACCAGCACCCCCAGCTCACCTCCTGACTTTTCAAATGCAGAAACCGCCTTGTCCATAGCCTCATTTGCACCTTCGCCTTCTGCCAAGGCTGGCCAGGTTATTGACAGGACGATGACGAGAACTATGGCAATCAGTCTGATGCTCATTGTCTTCATATACCAATACTCCATTAAAAATAATAAAATTAGTTCGAAACGCTCTTCTCGCCCAGAGAATTCGCAGTATTGGCTGCCGCCTCGTAGACCGGATCCATGAGAGGATCATCCAGCAGCTGCTCCGTGTTAACCCACCTTCCGCTCCATTTTTCAAGAGAGAGAGTGTTGTTGGAGGCTTGTTTGGCTGCGACGGCAAATGCCCCGATCATCTCCGACTCGGCGCTATAGGCATTTGAGACCATTTCGGCATTGGTCCCGTTGGCAGCCATGGTTGGATACCACATCCCGTAAGCAGGATTTTCCATCAAGATATCAAAGCACAGCTTGCCGTATCTCATATGCCAGTGAGTAAGCCCGGCCTCATCGTGAACCGCGGTCGCTATCACGTGTTTGTATTCCAAGCAGCCTTCTTTGTCCGATCGCAAATTGAACATATGCCACTCTACCGGATATCCCTGAAAGTCTATGGTCTTGGATCCCACGTAATCGTATTCGCCCTTGCATTTGACAGAGCCTTCCGGGCTATAGAATGTGATGTTGTTTCCTGATATCTCAATATCCCCGAAGTCTGTCTTTTGCATGGCGTGGAAGAAATTGCTGATATCGTCGACGGTGAAATTGCTGCTTTCATCAGCTGCCGCGGCAGGAGCTATGATCATCACCAAAGCTGCCATGGCGATGACAATTGAGCCATTCAATGCATTCATTTTCAATACCTCTATTTTAAACCAGATGCAACTGCATCCGCAAGATGTAACTCTAATATTAGGCATATTTCCAATTAACCCAAATTAAATTAGAAAATACAGCATGATCCTAACATATCAGGAATTCTAGCTTATGAATTGAAGTTTGAAAAATCTAAATCCACCGAAACGATTAAATGAATCGATGCATTCTGCAGCAACTATGAGACTAATAGCTCTTTGGGCAATGCTTTTCGTTTTCACAGCCATTGCACTCAGCGCATCAGCTGCAGAAGACAAAACCAGCAAATCTATGAATAATAGTTCATCAATTTCAGAACTTGTCGATTTCGTAAAGGAAGCTCGTGATTATGCACGTGAAGAGGATAGAGAGAGTGCATGTCAGCAATTCAGCAATAAGACTGGCGAGTTCGTGCGAGGGGATCTGTACATTTATGCGTACGATTTTCAGGGGATAAATGTCGCTCATCCCTTCCGCCCTGATTTTATAGGCGAAGACAAGATCAATTTGACTGATCCGAATGGAGTGGCCTTGATAAAAGACCTGGCTGACTGCTCCCGCAGAGGCGAGGACTCTACTTATTTCATATTTCCTAATCCGGATCATGGCTCCGAAGATGAGCTGAAGATCGGCTATGCGGCCAAGGTTGATGAAAACTGGTGGGTGGGCTCTGGCGTCTATTTATCAGATCTTCCGGTCTTCTTTCCACTAGAGTCAAGAGAGAATCTGGTACCCTTCGTGGATGAAGCGGCAAAATACGCAGAGGAGAACGGAAGAGATGCGGCTCTGCAGGCATTCAATGACAGGAACAGCTCATTCGTTCGAGGGAACCTCTACATCTTTGCCTACGACTTCAATGGCACAGTGCTGTCGCTGCCCTATCAGCCTGAGCTTTTAGGATCAGACCGCTTGGATGCAAAAGACGAAAATGGCGTGCGATTCGTACAAAATAGCATTGATCAGGCAAAGAGAGGGAGAGGCTATCTGTATTACCTCTATGC